>JBBQJJ010000073.1:0-27848 GCA_038325805.1 Haliangiales bacterium | reverse complement strand
TCCGACGCTAGCCAAAACGAAAAGAAGAGAGACAGACACATGGAAACGATGGCAGAAGCGACCGCGCAGAACCCGATCAGCATGCGCGCGCTGCTCGAAGCGGGCGTTCACTTCGGACACAACACCGGCCGGTGGAACCCCAAGATGAAGCAGTTCATCTTCGGCGCCCGCAACGGCATTCACATCATCGATCTGCAGCACACGGTGAAGCTGTTCCGGTCGGCCTTTCAGGCCGTCGTCGACACCACCTCGCGCGGTGACACCATCCTGTTCGTCGGCACCAAGAAGCAGGCGCAGGACGTGATCGTGGAAGAGGCAACCCGCTCGAACCAGCACTACGTGACGCAGCGCTGGTTGGGTGGAACGCTGACGAACTTCAAGACGGTGAAGGGCTCGCTCGAGCGCCTCCGCTCGCTCGAGAAGATGGAAGAGGACGGCACGCTGTTCGCGCTCACCAAGCGCGAGCAGGTGATGATCCGCCGCGATCGCGACAAGTTGATGAAGTCGCTCGGCGGCATCAAGGGCCTCAGCAAGGTCCCCGGCATGCTGTTCGTGATCGATCCCCACAAGGAGCACATCGCGGTCGACGAGGCTCGCAAGCTCGAGATTCCGGTGGTCGCGATCACCGATACGAACTGCGATCCCGACGTGATCGACTACGTGATCCCGGGCAACGACGACGCGATCCGCGCGATCAAGTTGTTCGCTGCGAAGATCGCGGACGCCGCGATCATCGGCAACAAGGTCTACAAGGAGACCGCCCGCACCCGTGGTGCGAAGGAAGAGGATCCGGGCGAGCGCATTATCCACGTCTCGTCGGGTGGTCACGGTCCGCGCGTCGAGATGTCGACGGGTGGCAGCATGTTCAACCCCGAAGCCTCGGCTTCGCCTGACCAGGGAACCACCTAGCCATGGCCGAAGTTACTGCGACCATGATCAAGGACCTGCGCGAGCGGACGGGCGCGGGCATGTCGGACTGCAAGAAGGCGCTTGTCGAGACCGAAGGCGATCCGGACAAGGCGATCGACTGGCTGCGCGCGAAGGGCCTCTCGAAGGCGGCAAAGAAGGCCGGCCGCGAGGCTACCGAAGGCGCGATCGTCTCGTACATCCACGGGGCCGGCCGCATCGGCGTCCTCGTCGAGATCAACTGCGAGACCGACTTCGTGGCGAAGAACGAAGACTTCCAGGCGTTCACGCGCGATGTCTCGCTGCAGATCGCCGCGATGAACCCGCTGTTCGTCCACAAGGACGAGATGGGTCCGGATGTCGTCGCGAAGGAGCGCGAGGTCCTGATCGCGAAGGCGAAGGAAGATCCGAAGAACGCCGGCAAGCCGGAGCAGGTTCTTCAGAAGATCATCGAAGGCCAGATCAACAAGTGGTCGAAGGAGATCTGCCTCCTCGATCAGTCCTTCGTGAAGGATCCCGACAAGACGATCGATCAGCTCCTCCAGGGCCTGATCGCGAAGATCGGCGAGAACATCAAGATCCGCCGCTTCACCCGCTTCGAGCTGGGTGAAGGTCTCGAGAAGAAGAAGAACGACTTCGCCGCCGAAGTGGCCGCGCAAGCCGGCCTGAGCTGAAGCTCTGCGGCTGAGAGACGCGCTGCTCCAGCCGAGCAGCGCGTTTGTCGTTTCGGTCGCTGTCCTGGTCCCTGGCAGGCAGTGGCAGTGGCTCGTGGTTTAGCCGCTGTAGCAGCCACGGACACTCGGGTCGCCAGGCGTCGCGCCGATAACCCACCGGACTGGCAGGCGGCCTCGCGGGCACGTCTGCTGCACCGCGGCGTAGGCAATGCGCTTACTGCAAGCTTCGATGGTGCTGGCGATGGTGGGTTGTGCGGAGTCGAGCCTGCTCGATGACGACGGAGGTGCCGACATCAACGACGGCCTCCGCGATGACGACAAGGCCGACGGTGCCACCGGCATCGAGGTGATAGGGCGGCTCCGGCCCGGCGCGGCGGGCAAGCTCGACCTCAAGCTGACGGCGGCCACGCCCCGCCAGGGGTTCATCTTCTTCGCGTCCGAGGGAGCGAAGGTCTCGATCGAGAACACGCAGGCCGGCTCGCAAGCCGGCGCCGATACCAAGCTCGTGGTCTACGGCCCGCGCCTCTCCGATGGCTCGTATCCGAAGACGCTGGCGACCGACGAGGACTCCGGCTTCGGCAAGCTCGCGCGCGTCAAGGAGCTCGCGATCTCGATCCCCGGCTTCTACCTCGTCGAGGTCACGCGGGGTGCAACCGCGGCACCGGGCGCCGAGATCAGGACGCGGCTCCAGTTCTCGTGCCGCGACGGTAGCTGCGATACCGACCTCCCGGTTGCGCCACTCGGTAACGACATCAAGTGGTATCAGCGCTCCGCGGAGCGCCGGGCGTTGTCGCTGCAAGCCTACGCACTCGCGACAACCAAGCTCGAAGCCAAGGCGGCGACCCTGAGCTCGTTCGCCGTCGTGATGGACATCGACGAGACCACGCTCGACAACAGCACGATCCAACACGAGCGCGCCGACCTCGGTCTCGGGTTCTCACAGGCCGCGTGGACCGGCTGGGTCAATCGCAAGGCAGCGCCGGCGATTCCGGGTGCACTCGCCTTCACGCAACGCATCCACGAGCTGGGCGGAAAGCTGATCTTCGTCTCTAACCGGCTCGCCGCGACGGAGTGCCCGCAGACCGAGGTCAACCTCCACGCCGAGGGCTTCGCGTTCGACGGCATGCTGTGCAAGACGTCGACGTCCGACAAGAACCCGCGGTTCGCGTCGATCACCGGCGGCACGTCAGGCATCGCGGGACTCGCGGCGATGCCGATCGCGATGTTCGTCGGCGACAACATCCAGGACTTCCCGCTGCTCACGCAGGACGTGCGCAAACAACCCGACGCTGCCTTCGCGAGCTTCGGCGACTCGTTCTGGCTGATCCCGAACCCGATGTACGGCAGCTGGGAAAAGAATACCGACTAACCCAGAGTTCGCGTGTGTCGATCCTTCGACCAGGCGAATGATGCGGAACGGGGTTAGCGCGCATCGACGAGGGTGTGCCCGCGCAGCTCGAAGCGATGGTTGCCCGCCGGTAGGCAGTCGCTCGGCGGGAGGCCGGAGCTGACGCGGATGTTGACGTGGATCCCACCGCGCCGCAGTTGCCACGTGCCGCTGCAGCTCCCGAGCTCGGGATGATAGCGGCTGAGGTATGGCCCCTTGATCCGCAGCAGGCGCTTGCCGGCGACCATACGGATCACGAGCCAGTTGTCGGGTTGGAGCGCGTGCGTTGGCGTGAGTCGCCAGCTCTCGATGATCTCGTCCTCGCCATCGCCATCGAGATCCGCGGCGCGAAAGCCCGCGATGAACGCGTAGGGATCGCTGGTTGGCTCGCCGACGAAGGGTACGAGCTCGGCGCCGCTCGGATCGACGATGCCGGTGCGCCGCTCACCATCGACGATCGCCTCGATGAAGTAACCCGCCGTGCGGAACTGCCCGGCGGTACAACGGAGCAGCATCGCGGGTACATCCCAGCGCTCGAGCAGGATGCCCCGCAGGCGCTCGACGGCGTCGTTCGAGCATTCGAGGGGCGCGCGATGCGCGTGGTTCGCGACCACCCGCGCGGCCGTTGGCGTCGTGCATCCCCCGAGGAACACGAGCACCAAGACAGCGGGCCGCATCTACAAGGCTAGCTCCGGGCCTCGCGGCGCAAAGCGGTTTCTCGTCGAGGAATCGAGGAGCACCGCGTCATCTGCGCACGCGGTACGTGCCGTTCGGGGCAAGCCTGTGTATCGTCTGTAGATGTTCGTGTGCGCCGAGTGTGGCCAGCGCCACGACCAGCCTGGGTTTTGCCCGACCGACGGGCTCACGCTGGTGGCGACGGATGATCCGATGCTCGGTACCGAGGTGGGTCGCTACCGTCTCGCGTCGCTGCTCGGCGAGGGTGGAATGGGGCGGGTGTATCTCGGCGTCCAGCCCGCGATCGGGAGCCGCGTCGCCGTCAAGATCCTGAACGATCAGTGCGCGCGCGATCCGGGCTTGCTCGAGCGCTTCTTCGCCGAGGCGAAGGCCGTCAACTTGATCCGCCACGAGTCGATCGTCAGCGTGCTCGATCTCGCGCGGCTCGACGACGGCCGCCCGTACATCGTGATGGAGTTCGTCGAGGGCCACGTCCTCGCGGCGCTGATCCATGGAGCGCCGGCCCCACTCGGTGGGCTCGTGCAGGTCTTCATCGAGGTGTTGTCGGCGCTCGACGCCGCCCACACGATCGGCATCGTTCACCGCGACCTCAAGCCCGACAACATCATCGTCACTGGTGAGGGCCACGCGAAGGTGCTCGACTTCGGCATCGCGAAGCTCGCGCCGGGGCTCTCGCATCTCTCACCCCGCACAGCGACGGGCGCGTTGCTCGGCACGCCCGCATACATGGCACCGGAACAGATCAGCGGTGGCTCGATCGATCCGCGCACGGACATCTACGCCGCCGGCATCGTGTTCTACGAGGCGGTCACCGGTCGCGTGCCGTTCGCCGGCGAGACGCTGTTCGATCTGATGAAGCAGCACATCGAGGTGGCGCCGGTGCCTCCGTCGAAGTTGCGGCCCGATCTGCCGCCTGCACTCGAACAGGTGATCTTGACGGCGCTCGCGAAGGATCCAGCGCACCGCTTTCAGAGCGCGCACGAGATGGCGGAGGCCACGAGCGCGGCGGCGAGCGTGCTGTCACCCGAGCAGTGGCGTGCGCTGGTGCGTGGTGGCGCGATCACCGGCGGCAAGGCGTCGCTGTCGAAGATGATCCCACCGTCGGGGCGCCGGCTCGCGATGAGCTCGCGACCACCTGTCCAAGCGCCGCTCGCGCACGATCGCACCGAGATCGCGTCGCCACGTGCGCGCGCCTTGCCACCACCACCGTTCGCGGGTGTCGCGGCAGCGAGTCCTGCACCCGTAGTCTGGCCGCAGGCGACGCAGGTGGATCCCGCGAGCGCGTCGCAGACCCGGCTGTCGCCGGAGGATCGTAAGCCCCGCAGGTGGCCGGTGATCATCGCCGTGCTGGGCGTCGCAGCGGTCACCACGGTGATCGTCTTGGTCGCGTTGCGCGAAGGCCCGGCCGAATCGGCACCCACGGCGGCCATCGTGACGACTGGCGCACCGGCCCCGGGCGGTGCTCCCTCCGGCTCGGGCGAGTTTCGCGGCATCCCACCGCTCATCGTGGGGAGCGGCAGCGCGATCGATCACGGCGTGCACGTCGGCTCGAACGTGGTCATCGGACCGGGTGTGGTCATCGGTTCGAGTCCGCGCAAGCAACGATCCGGCATCGTCGATTACAACCCGACGAAGTTCGATCCCGTCGCTTACCTCCCGAAGGCGAAGTCCCTCGCGCGGACCATCTATCCCGACGCCGAGCTCACCGAGTTCGAGTTCTACGAGAACGTGCAGCCCGACGGCTCGGTCGATCTGACCCTGAAGAGCGACTCGACCTCGTACTACGAGTTCCGCTCGCCTTCGCACTCGGTGTTCCCGAAGACGCGCAACGCGACCAACGACGACCTCCCCTGCTACGTGATGATCGACATCACCGCGACCGGGATCACGGCTCGCGTTCGCGAGGACGACGAGTGCGATCACCCGTTGCGGGTCGCACCACGCTGCACGTTCGCCGAGGTCTGGAAGCAGTCGCGCACCAAGGACACCAGACCTGCGACGATCGGCTACCTCAACGACGGTAAGTGGTTCTTCGACCACGACCATGCGGCCAAGCACTTCGAGAACGCGGTCACCACGACGGTCGAAGACTGTCGATAGCGCCGATGTAGGGGACGGCTGGTCCCTTGCGACTCCACCGTTCACGCTCTCGCGAGGCACCCGGGTCATGCGCCGGCGCGAGTGAAGCAACGGTCGGGTTGTTGCGCGCGCCCGATCGCGGCTCGTAGAGTTGCTCGACGGGCTCGCCGCTGCACGCCGCGCCGATCGGGCTCGTGTTCGCGGTGATCATCTTGCGCCGTCGTCGTCGTCGCCGCTAGCGACGCGTGCTATGCCTCCTCCCCTCGGAGCGCAGCATGTCGAACAAGGAAGCGAAGCCCAAGACAGCGGTCACCCCCACGCGGGTCGATAACTATCAGGAGTGGTATCAGCAGGTGATCCGCGCGGCGGATCTCGCCGAGAACTCCGACGTCAAGGGCTGCATGGTGATCAAGCCGTGGGGCTATGCGCTGTGGGAGAACATCCAGCGTGTCCTCGACGGCATGTTCAAGGAGACGGGGCACGTCAACGCGTACTTCCCGCTGTTCATCCCGGTGTCGTTCCTCGAGAAGGAAGCGGCGCACGTCGAAGGCTTCGCGAAGGAGTGCGCGGTGGTCACCCACCACCGGCTCGAGCAGCGCGAGATCAACGGCGTCAAGAAGCTGGTGCCCGTCGGCGAGCTCGAGGAGCCGTTGGTCGTGCGGCCCACGTCGGAGACGATCATCGGAGCGTCGTTCGCGAAGTGGGTGCAGTCGTATCGAGATCTCCCGCTGCTGATCAACCAGTGGGCGAACGTGGTGCGCTGGGAGATGCGTACGCGCCTGTTCCTGCGCACCGCCGAGTTCCTCTGGCAAGAGGGTCACACGGCGCACGCCTCGTCCAAGGACGCCGTCGACGAGACCATGAAGATGCTCGCCGTCTACGCCGAGTTCGCCGAGAACTGGATGGCGATGCCCGTGATCCAGGGCGAGAAGACGGCGGGTGAGCGGTTCCCCGGCGCGGTGCAGACGTACTGCATCGAAGCGATGATGCAGGACCGCAAGGCGCTCCAGGCCGGCACCTCGCACTTCCTCGGGCAGAACTTCGCGAAGGCGTCGGGCATCCAGTTCTCCGACGAGAACAACGCGAAGGTCCACGCCTGGACCACGTCGTGGGGCGTCTCCACGCGCCTGGTCGGCGGCATGATCATGACCCACGCCGACGACAACGGCATGGTGTGCCCGCCGCGCCTCGCACCCTCGCACGCGGTGATCCTGCCGATCACGCGCAAGCCCGAGGATCGCGAGCGCGTCCTCGAGTACTGCAAGAAGCTCCGTGCAGAGCTGCGCGGTGTGATGTTCGCGGGCACCGCGGTGCGCGTCGAGATCGACGATCGCGACCTCAACGGTGGCGAGAAGAAGTGGGGCTGGATCAAGAAGGGCGTGCCGCTGATCCTCGAGGTCGGTCCGCGCGATGTCGACTCCGACTCCGTCTTCCTCGGTCGCCGCGATCAGATCGAAGCCAAGTCCACGGGCGTCAAGCGCGAGGATCTGGTCTCGACGATCGCGTCGCTGCTGCAGTCGATCCAGGACGGGCTGTTCCAGCGTGCGCTCGCGCATCGCGACGAGCACACCCGCGTGATCGACACCAAGGAGGAGTTCTACGCGTTCTTCGCCGATCCGCCGAAGAAGGACGCGAACGCTCCCACGCCGATCCACGCCGGCTTCGCGCTCGCGCACTTCAACGGCGATCCGGCGCTCGAGGCGAAGATCAAGGACGACCTCAAGGTCACGGTTCGCTGCATCCCGCTCGCGCAGGACGGGCTGAACGCATCGCGCCAGCTCGCGGGGCTCGGCGCGCTGACGCAGAGCCTCAAGCACGACCTGTTCACGCCCGGGACGTGCCCGTTCACGGGCGAGCCGAGCAAGCAGCGCGTGATCTGGGCGAAGTCGTACTGATCAGTACGCGTAGCGAACCGCGGGAGGCATGTCGAACCACGTGCCTGCGTCCTCGATGGCCTCGACGAGGCGAACCAGGAACGCGCCGGCGCTGATCTCGGGCAGGTTGGTCCACACCTTGTGCGAGCTCGGGCCGAACTTGAAGAAGCCGGCTCCGACGAGCGGGGCGAGCTCGCGGTTGTAGCCGCAGGCGCCGACGAAGCTCTGGATCTTCGAGGTGGCGGCGCAGTCCCGTGGTAGTGAGCCGAGCACCTGCATGCGCGCGAGGAGCTCCGTGAGTGAGCCGGGGATGGCGGCGAGATCGAGATGCTCGTCGATGCCGACGACGACGGCGCGTGCGCGGAGACGTGGGGAGAGGTTGGTGAGGAGTCGATTGGCGTCGGCAACGGTGGTCGCGCCGACGAGGACGAGGGTCGTGGGGGCGAGCTGCGAGGTGACGACGCCGAGCTGGTCGAGCTGGAAGATGAGCGGGTGGAGGAGGGCGAGGTCACCGATCGGACGGACGCGGAAGTGGTGGGACATGGGCGGCGCATCGCCCGCCTGTCGGTGCGGTTGCTGTCGTTCTCACGAGTCCAGCTGTCGCTCCAGCCATGACATTGCTCCCCACAGATGAAGGCCGGGAACTCGATGCAGGGCGTACTTGCACGCGAGCGTGAAGTCGCGCTTCCCGAGCTCCGCCGTGATCCTCGTTAGTTCCGAAGAGACGTCCTCCATCTCCTCGAACGTGGCCTTGTCCAAGCAAAGTTTGCTGCCGAGGATCTCGCGAGCTCGGTCCTCGTCATTCGGAGCCCACCGAGACATCCACTGCTCTGTGAACCACTGCACTCGCTCCTTGATATCCATGGCGCTGCCGCGAACGCGCTCGAAGAGGTATCTGACGGCCAGAATCGTGTCGTGCTTCATAGCCGACGATCAAGTCGCCGAGCGCGCGGCGCAGCTTCGCGAGAGTTGGTGTTGCCGGCGACTGACCGGGTTGCTCGGGTAATGGCGCGGTGCTCTTCGGCTTCGCGGCCGCGGCCTTCGGTGGCGCACTCTTTTCGGCCTTCGCCGGCTCCGACATGGGCGGCCTGTCGCGCCCTCGCCGTGTGCCGCCGACCGACCGAGGCCCGAGCTAGACCGACTCGCTCGCTGAGGACGCAAGCGAGCGAGATCGAAGGCCTCTCGAGTCGCAGAACTTTCTCCGCAACCCGGTTCGGGCGCGAGCACGGAGGTATCTGAACGCGGCGATGTCGTCTCGCCAGGCGAGTGACTGGGCGACGTCGGCAACGATGCCCGAGATCTGCGTCAGGCTGTTGAAGGGAGCTCGCGCTCGTCGAGGTCGCGGCCAAGGAGCTCGTGGAAGCGGTCGGAGTCTGACGCGAGGAGTGGAGCGAGAGTGTCGAGGTGGCCGGTGATGCGGACGCGATAGGAGTCGGATATGAGCGGCCCATCGCCCGTGCATCGCCGTGGTTGCCTGTCGAGCTCACACGGCTACATCCATGATCGCAGCGACCTTCATCATCACCTCGTCGACCTCGGCGGTGGGAACTCGCTCATTGAGATACTTGCAGGCAAGCATCCTGTACCTACTAGATAGAATCTGGACGATGGTGACGATGGACGCTGGAATCTCATCCAACGTTTCGAAGATGGCGAGCTCGGAGCGGTCGAGCTGCCTGCCCAAGATTTCTTGCAACGCCACCTCGTCACTTGAAGTCATCATTTGCCTCTCCGCACATCGACCGAAATTGACGAAGGAACTATGTGCTTGCCGAGCGCGCCGAGCTTCAGCTCAACAAAGCTCTCTGCCTTGACAGTGAAATGGTTGTACCCGCGTTTAGCGCGGCTGCGCCCGAAAGAGATTTCGCGAATCGCGACTTGGCACGCCGCGTCGTGTGACAACCCACGCATCCTTGCCTTCGTGTACTCGACCTGAAAGTGGAACTGATTCTCCCAGGCCAATGAGCCGGGAAGGGTCTCTGGCGGGTGGCCAAACTCCTTGGTGAAGGCTTCGATCGTCTTATCCAGAACAACGTCAGTCGCCGACAAGAGTTCCCCGTTCTTGTAGATCTGCACCTTCCCTTCGACGCCGTCGACAAAGACGCTCTTATCGATGGTGAACTTCGGACCTCCCACTGGTCCGTTCGCATCGATCTTTAGACCGCCCCGCCCGACCGTATGACTGCGGTTAGTGCCCTCGATCGGCACGTTCACCTCGAAACTCCAACCCATAGTTCCTCGGCGTGGAGCGATCGTGACCTTGTCGACGTCAGCGGCATACCTGCGAAGCGGCTTCGATCCCGTTGTCGTAGCGGGCTTTTTCGACGCTGCGGGCTCCGCTTGCTGGGTTTTAGATCCGCTCGCCGGTTCAGTGCTGGAGGGCTTTCTTGTTGCAGAGCCCGGCGTCGGTTCTCTTTCCTTCGGACTTGCAGGGGCCTGTTCTCCTGGAGTCGCCCGAGGTGTCACCGGCTGATCTCCCATGATCCGCTTCATGCCGTTCATGGACAATTTCGCGAGCACACCTCCAGCAACAGCCTCGGCGAGCAGGCGCAGGATGTAGATCACTAGTCGCGCGAATTTCGCCGCAGCGGCGTCGATCTTCGACGGATCTCCATTCGCTTCCTTGACGCTCAGCCAGAACGCGTCCGTGAGCTGCGATGCCTCGATGCCGATGTTGACCGCGGCGTACGCGATGAACGCGATGATCAGAGCTTGCACGACAATGCCGAGAAGCTGCGTGCCCGGCATCGCGCTCGCGATCAGCGCTGCCGTCTCCAGCGCGACGATCGTCGCGGTCGCGTAGAGGAACTCGAACCAGTGCTTCTGGATCTCTGCCCACTGCTCGCGAAACGCGTCCTTAATGTACAGCGTGCTTCGCCAGACTGCTTCGAAGCAGTCGCGATACTGCTGCGGCGCTTTCGTGGCGACCTGCCCGACACCCGGAACGACGTGATCGATCGAATCGCTGATGTAGTCCCAGTCGATGACGAGGCGTCCGTCGTCGGAGGTCGACTTCGCATCGGGACCGGGCACGTGGATGAGCAACATGCGCGAGCGCAGCTCCAGCCCATCGAGGTCCTTGCGCTCCGCATCGGTCGCGACGCTCCGCACCTTCCCAGCGGCGTCGAGCGCGGACCGCAGGTTGGCCGCGTAGATCCCGAACATGTGCGTCCTGCCGGTCTTGTAGCCGACGATCAGTTCGCCCAGCGCACGCCGCAACTTCGCGAGAGCCGGCGTTGCCGGCGACTGACCAGGTTGTTTGGGCAGCGGCGCGGTGCTCTTTGGTTTCGCCGCCGCGGCCTTCGGTGGCGCGGCCTTTTCTGCCTTCGCAGGCTCGGACATGGGCGACCTGTCGCCCTCGTGTTGGATCGGTTGCGAAGAAAGTTCGACTACGATCTTGGTCGATTGCGCGCACCGACGTCTGGCACGGTGGAGTTGCGACGACGTTGGACGTTCCAAGGGGACGGCGCAGCGATCGGCAAATCCCCGGCCGCGACGGCTCGCCTCGCCGGCTAGCATGGCAAGCTAGCGGAGATGAACGAGCTCGCGTGCCCCGGATGTGGCGAGGTACTCGATACCGCTGGCCGGACCGATCGCTGTCCAGCCTGTGACGGTGCGTGGGTCAACGAGGACGCCCTGGTGGGCATGCTGCAAGAGCGCACGTCGACGCTGGTGTTCCTGCCGTGGCAGCCGCGGCCGAAGGATAACGAGCGCGTATGCGCGGTGTGTAAGAAGGGGATGCAGACCGCCAACCTGGGGAGCGTCAAGCTCGACCGCTGCGCGGAGCACGGGGTGTGGTTCGATGCCGACGAGTTGGCGGCGTTACTCAAGGAGGCGAAGCAGTTCAAGCCGGATCACAAGCATCCGTTGCCCACTGCCAAGGTGGAGCCGCAGTCCGAGCACTCGGGGCTGCTGCATTCGTTGTCGAAGCTGTTCGGCGGCTGAGGCGGTAACGCACACAGGCGCGTGGTGCGCGGATTGCTCCGATCAGCGGAGTGAACGTGCTCCGTGTGATGACCTACAACATTCGCCATGGCCGCGGTGCCGATGGGCGCGTCGACGTGGGGCGGGTTGCCGACGTGATCGCGGCCTATGGGCCGGATGTCGTGGGGATCCAGGAGGTCGACGTGCGCCGCGCGCGCAGTGGGCGCGAGGACCAGGCCTCGGCGATCGCCGCGCGGCTCGGCATGACGGCGACGTTCCAACCGTGCGTCGTGCGCGACAGCGAGCAGTACGGCATCGCGACCCTGACGCGCGCAGCGATCCAGAGCAGCCGTCACGTCGTGTTGCCGGCGCGCAAGCGCTCGGAGCCGCGGTGCGCGCTCGTGACACGCCTCGCCTTCGGGGCAGGGCACGTCGACGTGATCAACACGCACCGGTCGACGGCGTTTCGCGAGCGCGGCGCCCAGACCGCGGCGATCGTGTGCGAGCTCGGCGGGGAGCAGACGGTCGTGTTCGGCGACTTCAACTGCACGCCGTGGTCGGCTGCGTATAAGCAGCTGTGTCGTGGCCTGACCTCGGCGACCGGGTTCGCGAGGACGTGGCCCGCATGCCTGCCGGTGGTGCCGATCGATCACATCCTGGTGCGGGGCCTCGCCGTGATTCGCGCGGGGACCTGGACCGAGAAGCCGGCGCGCGTCGCGTCGGATCACCTACCCGTCTACGCGGAGCTGATTGCATGACCGAACTCTTGATCCCTGGATATACCGCCGGCGCCGTGATGCCGACGCCGCGGTCCGGCGTACTGATCGATTCGCGCCAGTTCTTTCTCGCGGTCTACGAAGCGGTGTGTCGCGCCGAGAAGAGCATCGTGATGACCGGCTGGCAGTTCAATAGCGACTTCGTGCTGCTCAAAGGCGACGACGCGGCCACCTGTGATCGCCCGACCCGGTTCGTCGACTTGCTGGCCTCGCTGTGCAAGGACAAGCCCGATCTCGAGATCCACATCCTCGCGTGGGATGCGTCGCCGAGCTTCACGTTCGAGCGCGAGCCGTTGCAGCGGCTGTGGTTCTCGATCCGCGGCCACGAGCGAATCCACTACAAGGTCGACAACGCGCATCCGTTCGGTGCCGCGCATCACCAGAAGATGTTGATCGTCGACAACTCGATCGCGTTCGTCGGCGGTATCGATCTGTGCAAGGGTCGGTACGACGACCGCGAGCATGCGGCCGAGCAGCCGAAACGCTGCGAGAAGAAGGGCCATTCGTACGCCCCGTATCACGACGTCCAGGCCTTCGTCACCGGCGACGCCGTCGAGACGCTCCGCGGGTGGTTTCGCGAGCGGTGGCACGCCGCGACCGGCGACGCCTTGCCCGAGGTCGAGCTGCCGCACCACGAGATCGCGATCGAGCCGACGTTCGACATCACCGCCGCGCGCGTCGGCCTCGCACGCACGATGCCGCGGATGGAGGAGCCGGTCACGGCCAGCGTCAAGGAGCTCTACGCGCTGCACGTGCGCGCGATCGAGCACGCCGAGCGATCGATCTACATCGAGAACCAGTACTTCTCGTGCGACGAGGTCGCGACGGTCCTCGAGCGCCGGATGCGCCGTGGCGGACCGCTCCTCGATATCGTGATGCTGCTGCCGCGTGCGAGCGGTGGCTTCAAGGAGCGGATCTCGATCGGCGTCTATCAAGCGCGCATCCTCGAGCACCTCGGCAAGGTCGCCGCCGAGACGGGTCATCGCCTCGGCATCTACTACACCGCCGCGTCCGGCCCCGAAGGCGACGTGCCCGTGTTCATCCACGCGAAGGTGCTGATCGTCGACGATCGCCTGCTGTTGATCAGCTCCGCGAACCTGTCGAACCGCAGCATGGGCTTCGACACCGAGCTCGGCATCGCGTGGGAGTCCGCCGAGCCGGATGCCTCGATCCGCGCGGTGCGGATGTCACTCCTTGACGAGCACTGCGGCCTCGAGATCGACGATCCCGGGGTGGCCAAGCTCGATGCGCTCGCGCAGTCCAAGGTCGGTCGGCTTCGCATCCACGCGCGCAACGCCGACGAGAAACCGGGATGGCTGTTATCCAAGCTGATCCCCGACGAGACAGTGTTCGATCCGGACGATCCGAAGTCGATGAAGGAAGCGCTGCCGGAACCGACGGCGTGGCTCGATCGCCTGTTCGGTGGGCCGGTGAACTGGCTCGGCCGCAAGCTCCACTGACGGCACGCGGCCTGTACTCGGAGCAAAGCGCGCGTCGGCGATCGGTGCCATCGGTACGAAAGACGGCGGAGATGAAGTCGACTGCGGACGACGCGGGGACGCCAGTCGCACGAATGTGATAACGAACGCTGGATGTCTCGGGTGCTGCTGGCGCTGCTGATCGCGTGCGGTGACGGGCAGGTTCCGAAGGAGCTCGACGTGCCGCTGGATCAGCCGACCGGCGTGCCGAGCTCGACCACGGTCCGCAACGAGCGGCGCCCGCGGCCGACCAAGGAGAGTCTCGTCGAGGACGGCAAGCACTGGCGGCTGACCACGCCGCACGGCGCGGTGCACGTCTGGACGCCCAGGCGCTACCGAGCGAAGCGCGCCTCCGCGGTGGTCCACGTCCACGGCTACTACGTCGACGTCGACCAGAGCTGGGAGCAGTACCACCTCGCGACGCAGTTCGCGGCGAGCGGGATCAACGCGATGTTCATCGCCTGCGAGGCGCCGTCGGGTGGCACCGAGCCGGTGAGCTGGGAGTCGCTGAAGGCGTTGCTCGACACCGTCGAGAAGAGCATCGACCAGGAGATGCCGCAGCGCCGCGTTGTCGCCGTCGGACACTCCGGCGCGTATCGCACGCTGCTCGATTGGCTCGACGAGAAGGAGCTCGACACCGTGGTGCTGCTCGACGCCGCGTACGGCGAGATCGAGCGGTATCGAACGTGGATCACCGCCGACGAGTCGCACCGGCTGATCAACGTCGGCGACCTGTCGACGCGCGAGTGGACGGATCAGCTGCACGCCCTGCTGCCCGACTCGGTGGTACTCGAGGACTTCCCCTCGGTCGAGGAGGGCTTGCCCAGGGAAGCAGCTCGCGCTCGCATCCTCTACATCAAGTCGACGCTCGGTCACTTCCCGCTGGTCACCGGGGGAATCGCGTTGCCCATGATCCTGCAGGCATTTGGCGCACCGCGTGTCCTACGAAGGCCTCTCGATCAGCTGGTGGAACGGTAAGCCGCTCGACAAGCTCGCGTCGGCCGGCCGGAGGATTTCGGGGGACGCGACCAGGTCGACGACGAGCAGATCACGTTCCCGTAGGCGTTCCCTTCGCGAGGTCGCGGCGCTAAGGTCGGCACCGTCATGAAGCCCGCATACAAGCGCGTGTTGCTCAAGATCTCGGGCGAGGCGCTGATGGGGACGCAGGGGTACGGCATCAGCAGCGAGGTGCTCGGGCACGTCGCGGCCGACATCGCCGAGACCGCGAAGATGGGTGTGCAGGTCGCCGTCGTCGTCGGCGGCGGCAACATCTGGCGCGGTGCGAGCCACGGTGCCGGCAGTATGGACCGCGCGAGCGCCGATTACGTCGGCATGCTCGCGACGGTGATGAACGCCGTGTCGCTGCAGAGTGCCTGCGAGAAGGCCGGCGTCACCACGCGCGTGCAGACCGCGATCCCGATCGCGCAGATCGCCGAGCCATACATCCGCCGCCGCGCGATTCGCCACCTCGAGAAGGGGCGCGTCGTGATCTTCGGCGCCGGTACCGGCAACCCGTTCTTCACCACCGATACGGCCGGTGCGTTGCGCGCGGTCGAGATCGAGGCCGAGGCGCTGCTGATGGCGAAGAACGTCGACGGCGTCTACGACAAGGATCCAAAGAAGCATCCGGACGCGAAGCGCTACAAGACGCTGTCGTTCGGCGATGCCATCCGGCGCGACCTCAAGGTGATGGACGGCACCGCGTTCGCACTGTGCCGCGACAACGCGATGGGGATCGTCGTGTTCGAGCTCGCTCGGCGTGGCAACATTCAACGCGTCGTGTGCGGCGAGTCCGTCGGCACGATCGTCAAAGACAACGTCGAGACCACAGCCGTCTAGAGGGAACCCATGATTGACGACATCAGCAATGACGCCGAAGAGGGCATGAAGAAGGCGGTCGATTCGTTCAAGCGCGATCTGCAGAAGATCCGCACGGGACGTGCGAACACCGCGATGCTCGACGGCATCAAGGTCGACTACTACGGCACGCCCACGCCGGTGAATCAGGTCGCGACGGTGCAGGTCGTCGACGCACGCCTGATCACGGTGAAGCCGTGGGAGAAAAATATGATCGCCGTGATCGACAAGACGATCCGCGCGAGCGATCTCGGGATCAACCCGGTCTCCGATAGCGATCTCGTTCGCCTCCCGATCCCGCCGCTCACCCAGGAGCGTCGCCGCGATCTCGCGAAGAGCGTCGGCAAGCAGACCGAGGAAGCGCGTGTCGCCGTGCGCGCCGCTCGTCGCGATGCGATGGACATGATCAAGGATGCCGAGAAGGACAAGCAGATCACCGAGGACGAGCGCAAGAAGGGCGAGACCAAGGTGCAGGAGCTGACCGACAAGTACATCGCGTCGGTCGACGACATCGCGAAGGCCAAAGAGAAAGAGATCATGGAGCTCTAGCCGTGGCCTCCACGGCCGCCGTGGACATCCCGCGCGCACCTACACCGCCGGTGGCCGCCGCGACCCGCACGATCGCCCTAAATTCCTGAAATAGCGGCCTGTTGCCGTTCCGGCTTCCAGGTACTATTGCTGCGATGTCGGGCATCCCGGCCGGTGCTGGGCAACTCCTCGGGAAGCGCCTCGGCAAGTACGAGATCCTGGCGCTGCTCGCGCTCGGTGGTACGGCCGAGATCTATCTCGCCCGCATCGGCGGCGCCGCCGGGTTCGAGAAGTACGTCGTGGTCAAGTGCCTGCACGACCACCTCGCCGACGATCAGGAGTTCGTGAAGATGTTCCTCGACGAGGCGCGGCTCGCGGCGCACCTCGATCACTCGAACATCGTCCAGACCATGGAGCTCGGCGAGCACGAGGATCGCTACTACATGGTGATGGAGTTCCTCGCCGGCTTGTCGCTGGCGATGATCGTGCGACGTGCCGGTGAGCGACTCGCGGGTGGGCGGTTGCCGGCGCCGATGTGCCTCAACATCCTCGCGCAGGCGTGCGCGGGCCTGCACTACGCCCACGAGAAGGCGCAGAACGGCAAGCCGCTCAACATCGTCCACCGCGATATCTCGCCGCAGAACCTCGTCGTCTCGTTCGAGGGCGTGGTCAAGGTGGTCGACTTCGGCATCGCGAAGGCGGAGCTGCGCGAGACCAAGACGCGGTCCGGCACCATCAAGGGCAAGTTCGCGTACATGTCGCCCGAGCAGTGCATCGCGACCAACGTGGATCGCCGCACCGACGTGTTCGCGCTGGGCGTGATCGCCCACGAGCTACTCACCGGTCGTCGGCTGTTCAAGAAACCGTCGCCGTACGAGACGTATCAGGCCGTGATCGAGTGCAACGTCGAGCTGCCGAGCAAGCTCAACGTCGAGCTCGATCCCGCGATCGATCCACTCATCATGAAGGCGCTCGCGAAAGACAAAGAGAATCGCTATCCCACGGCGGAGGCGTTCGGCGACGCGCTGCTCAGCTACCTCCATCATCGCGGCAAGGCGTCGGGTCCGGGCGAGGTGTCGCGCTTCTTCGATACCCAGTTCTCGCAGGAGATCGACGAGCACAGCGCGCGCATGCGCGAGTTGATCTCCGGGCGGGAGCTCGAGTCGGTCGATACCGGCGTTGGCGTCTGGGGTGCCGAGGAAGAAGAGCGGCGACGCAACGAGACGGTGGATCTCGGTGCGGCGAGCGAGGGTTCGGGACGCGGTCCCGATCGTGACTCCGTGCTGTCGCTCGATTCGATCGATCTGATCGAGGCCGAGCGGCAGAGCGTGAGCGGCCTCAACGGGCTGATCGACGAGCTCGGTAGCGGACGCCAGGAAGACGACGAAGACGACATGCCCGCGGAGCGCACGCGGATCGAGAACAACCCGCTCGAGCAGCTCGCGGTGCTCGATCAGGTCGTCGAGAAGCAGAAGACCCCGGCCCCGGTGTTGATCCGCAACACGCCGGCGCCCGAGCTCCGGAAGACGCCCGCACCCGAGCGCAACAAGACGCCGCCGTCGCAGATCGCGACCCAGATCCAGGAGGTCGATCTGCCGGCGCCTGCGCGGCCGAAGATGCCGCCGTCGGGGCCTCTTCCATTACCTCCGCAACCGCTCGGTCCTCCCACGCCGAAACCGCAGAGCTCCGGCAAGTTTCCCGATCTCGCGAACCTGCCGACGATGGTCGCGGATGGCGACATCGAGGATGCCGACGAAGACAGCGCCCCGGAGCTCGGCCCCACGGCGCTCGGCGCGATCTTGATCGACGAAGGGCAGGAAACGTCGCCTGTCGATCCGCACGCGCGCACGAACCTCGAGATGCAGGCGCCGAACCTCAACGGCATTCGCGTCAGCGCGCCCGTCGCCCACGAGCGGCCGAACTCGGTGCCGCCGCTGCCGCAACAGGCCACGCAGATCGCGTCGAGCCCGCAGCAATCGTATCAACAGCAGCCGTATCAGCAGCAACCGTATCAACAGCAGCAGCCGTACCAGCAGCAACCTCAGTACGGGCAGCAGCAGCCGTACGGACAACCACACGGACAGCCGCAGGGCGCGCCGCATCAGCCGAGCTATCCCGTGATGAACGCGGAGCTACGCGAGCAGATCGCGACCGGTGCGAGCGTGTTCCCGTCTCCGCCGGGCGGCCGGCCGAGCATGCAGGATCTCGATCCGTCGCGCGCCGCCGAGCTGGCGTCGCCGGTCGGTCAGCACTACGGCGACAATGTCGATTGGGCGGCGGCTGCCGCGGCGCCGGCGAAGGCGATCGCGCCGTGGAAGCTGGCGCTGATGTTCGTCGGCGCGCTCGGCCTCGCGCTGCTGATCACGATCCTGATCACGCGCGCCGCTCGCTAGGCGGGATATCGGCATGCGGCGCCGACGCGCTCGATCGCGGTGAACCCAGCACGCTGGTAGACCCGTGCGGCGGGGCCATCCGCGTCGGCGACGATCACCAGGGTGTCTGCGCGCGCACCGGCGGCTGCAGCGGCGAGCAGTGCGCTCGCGATGCCGCGCTTGCGATGACTCGCCGCGACCTCGACATCCTGAAACCGATCGACGTCACCGAGCGAGACCAGCCCGAGGGTGCCCACGAGGGCTTCGCCATCGAACGCACCGTAGAGCGTGGCGCTGCCTTTCTCGACGAGCGAGCTCTTCCACGCCGCACGGCGATCGAGGAACTGGCGGTACGCATCGTCGTGGCGATCACCGTTCGCCCACGCGAGGTCGGCGCTGGCGACCACTTCGTCGGGCGTCAGTGCGCGGATCGGAAACGGGGAGACGAGCAGGCCTCGGTGAGTGCGGGCGAGTTCGCGCGTCGCGGCGGTCATCACGTCCGAGACGTCGATCGCGAAGCTCGCCGCCTCGAGCTCGGCGCGTGCACCGACATCGCCCGCGATGCCGTCCCACCGAAACGTCACGTGCTTGATCAGCGGATTGCCGCCGAGCTCCTCGGTGAACTTGCGCGTCCAGTACGCGACCTCGCCCACCTGGGGCGCCGCGCGCAGCACCAGGAGGTTTCCATAGTAATAGCCGGGGTCGTCGGGTGTCGCGACCACGAGATAGTCACCGCGATCGGCGACGGTGCCGCGCAACGCGAGGAGCTGGAGGTCGGTCGACAGTCCGAGACTGCGTGCTTGCATCGAGTCAGTTGCGGACGAGACCCAGGAGCTTGGACATCGTCTTCTCGTCGGCGGGCGGGAAGTCGTAATCGAGGAACTCGCGCGAGGTCACCCAGCGCAGGTCGGCGACCGTGGCCGGGTAGGGGCGTGCTTCGGCGGGCAGCTTGCACGAGTACATGGTCAGGTGAACCTGATACGTCGTGTAGTTGTGCTCGTGCTCGCCGAGCTTGGCACCGACGATGACCTCGACGCCGATCCTGCCCTTGACCTCGCGGAGCAGCGCGTGGGTCTCGCTCTCGTCGGGCTCGACACGGCCCCCGGGGAACTCCCAGAGCAGCGGGAGCACGGCGTTGGAGTTGCGTTGGGTGATCAGATAGCGCCCGTCGTGCTCGATCACGGCGGCCACGACCCGGATCACCTCTTTGCCCATCGGCGCGATTATCGATGCTTCGGCGTGGATTGCAATCGCGGTGAACGTGTATGGTCCGCGCGCCTATGGCCATCCGGTTCGTGGAGATCAAAGCCACGGAGAACCCCGAGGAGCTCAACTCCGAATGGGTGATCCTCGAGAACGACGGCAAGGCCGCGTTCAACACCCGCGGCTGCGGAATGACGGTCGGCCGTAAAGGTTCGGCGAAGAAGTCACTGCTCGGCATCATCGATCCGGGCTTCGTGCTGAATCCGGGCGAGCGCGTTCGGATGTGCACCGGCAATCCGGCCACCGAGAAGCATGGCAAGGGTCCCGAGGATGGGGTGAAGACCTACTACCTGTTCCTGCCGAAGCCGTACCTCGGTGGTGGAGTGGGTACGATCCTGACGCTGGTGCTCCGCGGGCTGCCGGTCTCGAAGACCGAGTACGATCCGGCGCAGCCGAGCGGTATCGCCGCCACGAAGTGACAGGATTCGCGACCACTCGCGAACTGAAGTACGATCGCTCTCCGTCTACCTGGAGAGCATCTGATGAGCTTCAAATCGATCGGTTCAGCGTTTCTGTGTTCCGTCATGGCCTTCGCGTGCGGCGGAGGTAACGGTGGCGGAGGTGGTGGTTCTGGCGTCGACGGTAATGTCCCGCTGCTCGACATTACTGCCGGCGAAGCCGGAGACGTTTGTGACTACATCATTCATCTCGACGAGCCACCGCGCACGATCGACTGCGGTGATGGCACGACCGTCGAGGTTGGCCAGACCGAGGCAGAGGCGCAGGCAGACATCGCGGAGTGCACCACGGATCTGCAGGCGGTTCCCGTGGAGTGCGACGCGACCGTCGCCGAGCTCGAGGCGTGCTTCGAGGCGTTCGCCGATGAGGCCGCCGCAGCGACCGACGCGGAGATCTGCAGCGACGCGCAAACGCCACTACCGGCCGAGTGCGAGATTGTCCTTCCCTGCTTCGGTTGAGTTAACCCAGAGTTCGCCTGTGTCGATCCTTCGACCAGGCGAATGATGGGGAACGGGTGGCTCGTCCTCGAGCCGGGGACCCCGAATACAATTTAGGTCAGACGCTCGTCGTGCGCGGCGAGCGTCGCCAGGTCAGGTAGCTTTGCTGCCTCGCCTCGGGTCTCGATGAACTTCCGCGTCGCGGGATCGATCGAGAGATCCGGGCACCGTTCGGTGACCACACCGAGCAGTGCTAGCGCGCGCGTCGCTTCGCTCGTGTCATCGAGCACGCGACCATCGTCGAACGAGATCTTCGTCCACGGCAGCAAGCGCACGGTCGCGCCTGCCGTCGATACGACATCGACGAACGTGGTCGGCCCGAGCTCCGTGGGGAGACGGCGTGCGACCACGCCGATCACGTCGCGCCACATCACCAGGACCGGGCTGCCATCCTCGCGACGTGCATCGATGCCACCGCGCGAGACCTCGGCGACGCGGACCGCGAACCGGATCTTGCCGCGCAACTCCGGCGGTACAGCCGCAGGTGCGGTCGGGATTGGCGTGGCATCGCGCATATGAGCTGGAACCATCACCGCGCGCGCGGTCGGCAAGGTGACCACGGGTTCGCCGATCGCCGTCGTCGATTCATCGACGCGAGCGAAGTAGACGGCGACCTGGCCGAGGACCACCGCACCGAGCATCGCGAACGGCGCCCACGTGCGCTCGATCGTGATCGTGATGTCCAAGACGCTCGACATCACCTGCTCCGCACCGGTGTCCGGGTTGAACAGGAAGCCGGCGCCGAGAGCAGCGAAGAACACGATGCCGCCGAGGGTCTGTGCACCCTTGCTCCAGATCGAGGGCGAGCCATCGCCGGTGAGCAGCTTGCGGCCAACGGTGAACGCCACCGCGGCACCGAAGGCGAGCCCGCCGAAGAACGTCACGGCGGCGAGCGTCGGGTAGACGCCCTTCATCTCCGACAGGCTGGAGCTCGCGCAGAGGTTCCCGCCGGCATCGCAGCCGTGCGCGCTGCGAAGATCGATCCCGAACGAATCGATGCCCGGCATCTCGATCCGGAACCAGTCGACGACGAGCGTCGCGGCGATCAGCAGGACGAGCGAGATCGCGCCGGTGGCCAGAACACGAAGCTGGTCTCGCCCCATCGCGCCCACGATATCACGGCTGTTTTGGCGGCTCCCCTTCCGGGATCTGCAGCGCACCTACATCGAAGGTCTTGCCCTCCTCGAGCACCACCTTCTTCATCACCGGCGGACGCATCCCGAGCACGACCACGATGGCCTTGCCGGCCTTGCGCTCGATCCGGAATGTTCCATCTGGTCCCGAGGTCGGCGGTGGCCCTTCGACCGAGATGCTGACCCGCCCATCGTCCTTGTCGTCGATCGCGATCACGGGCACGTCGGGCATCGGCTTGCCGGTCGGTCCGACGATGGTGCCGACGACGACCGAGTTGGCGACCAGCGAGATGTCGACCGTGCTCGGCGTGTTCGGCGCGATCACCGTCGAGATCTGGCCATTGCCTTCGGTCGACTGGACCTTGATGACGTAGGTGCCGGGATCGACGCGGCCGAGCGAGAACGTGCCGTCGGTGAACGAGCGCTGCGTCTGCGTCGGACCCTCGAGGCTCACGGTGAACAGCGCCGCTGGTCCCTTCGGTCCGCGCACAATGCCAGAGAGTGACGTCACGCCGAGCGCCTTGATCGCGAGCGTGGCATCCGGCATCACGCCCTCGGCGCGCCCGCGCAGCTTGCCGGCCTGCGCCTCGGCGATCACGTCGAAGGCGAGGTGCGGGAGCCCACTGATCTCGAAGCGACCCTGCGCGTCGGTCAGCGCCGGTGGATACGTGCCACCGCCCGACTCGTCGCCCTCATCACTCACCATCACGGTACTCGACTCGCCCTCGGGTCCTGGAGGTGGACCGCCCGGTCCATGTCCGCCCCCGATCGCACCGCGCACCAGCGATTCGAGGTTCTGCTGCACCGAGACCCACGCATCCGCGAGCGGCTTGCCGTCGGGGCCGGTGACGACACCCTTGATCACGCCGTTCGGGCGATCGACCTGCAGATCGACGCCGGTCTTGTTCTCTGCCGCGGCGAGCGTCACCGTCGGTGGTTCCTGCTTCGAGCGCAGTGGCTGGCCGCGCTCGAGCGCCGTCATCCGATACTTGCCGGGCGCGAGCCCCTTGAGCTCGTACGTTCCCACGGCGCTGGTGATCCCCTGGATGCCGCTGGTCACCATGCCGTTGATGATCGTGGTGTGCACGGTCCCGGTCAGCACGTTCGCGGCGACGGTCGCGCCGGCGATCGGCTTCCCACTGCCGTCGACGAGCTTGCCCGCGATCGACGACCCGGGTGTCACCGCGACCACGACGTCCTTGATCGAGGGCGTCCACGCAACCTCGGTCTTGCCGTGATCACCGGACGCGCAGCGCGCCGTGATCTCGAGCTTGCTCGGCGTGATCGGCGCGATCTCGAAGTTGCCGTTGGCATCGCTGACGCGCGCCGAGTCGCCGCGCGAGACCATCTCCGTCGGATTCACCGGCCGGCCGGTGTCCATCTCGATGGCGATCTCGCAACCCGGTTGCCGCGGTTCGACGTGACCGACGAGCTTGCCGGCCTTCTTCATGCGCAGCACCACGCCATCGACGTCCTTGTCGGCAACGACGACGTTGGTGGGCCCCGCGGGGACGTGGGTTGCGGCAAGTGCGATCAGCGTGTGGCCGCCGACGCTGAGACCCTCGAGCGCGAACGCGCCCTTGTCGTCGCTCTTGACGTCCTCGGATCCGAGGTCGCCGAACGTGACGATCTGTGCACCGGCGATCGGCTTGGCCTCGTCGTCGACCACGATGCCACGCACGATCGGCGCGCGCCCGACGAGCAGCTGGACATCGGTGACTTGTTCAGCGACCCCGAGCCCGACTTGCGTCGGTGATCGCGTGCGGCGCGCTTCCGCCTTCGCACCGAGCTCGTACGCTCCGGGACGCAGGCCGGCGATCCTGAAGCGGCCGTCGGGACCGGCGGTCACCGTGCGCGCTACACCCTCGGCGAGCATGATCGACGCGCTGTCTCGTCGAGCCGTCACGCTGGCTCCGCCGACCGGTTGCTTCGAGCGATCGTCGAGGACGACTCCTTCGATCACGCCACCGGGCACGAGCGCGAAGTCGGCCGTGGCACCGGCGGGTCCGACATCGACGTAGCGCGATTGCGCCGCGTAGTCGGGGCTGCGCGCCGCGACGAGGAGCTGACCTTCAGCGACGCCGAGCGTGTACTTCCCGTCGGCGCCGGTCATCGTGGTGGCGATCGCCGCGTCGGGTCGGGCACGCCCGCCGAGCTTGGCGGCGTCGATCCGCGCTCCGGCGATCGGGCCGCCACTGACGTCGGTCACGGTTCCGGACAGCACACGTCCACCGTCGGCGAGCGTGATCGCGATCTTCTCGATCCCACCGGGCTCGAGGGTGAACGACGGCATGTCCCTCGGTTCGTGTCCGGTCGCCGACGCCGCGACCGAGTACTCGCCGGGTGGGAGCGTGGTCTGCGCGGTACCGTCGGCCTTGGTCTCGAGCACCGAGACCTCGCCGTGCGTGGGTGCGATGCGAACACGCGCCGCACCGAGTGGACCCTTCGCATCGCTCACCGTGACGAAGAGCTGCGCCGGTGCCGTCGAGACACTCTTCGTCGGACTGACCTGAACGTTCGAGCCGTTCTGCGTCACCCCCGGCGTCGCAGGTGCGTCGCGCTCACCACCCTTCTTGATCCACAGCACCACGGCGACGACGACGCCGAGCAGAGCGATCGCGATCAGTACCTTCCTCATCGGGCCCTCGAACTGAATTGATGGTGGATCAATTCCTCAAATCGCTTCCTCAGAAGGCGCGCGATTGCCCACCGTCGACCGAGATGCACGCGCCGGTGATCAGACTCGCGCGCGGCGACGCCAGGAACGCGACGACATCGGCTACCTCCTCCGGCTTGCCGAAGCGACCGAGCGGCATCTCGCGCGCGAGGAACTCGGCGATGCCGGCGGGATCCGCTTTCTGGCGGCGATCCCAGCCGCCACCGTCGAACAGGATCGAGCCCGGCGCGACAGAGTTGACGCGGATCCCGCGTGGTGCGTAGTCCTTCGCGAGCGCCTTCGCGAGTGCGATCACCGCCGCCTTCGCGATGTTGTAGCCGGGCGCGCCGCCGGCTTCGCGACCCCAGATCGACGAGATCATCGTGATCGAGCCACCGGCGAGCATCCTTGGAACCGCGAGCCTGGCGATCCGCGCCGACGTCCACAGGTTCATGTCGAGCGACTTCTGGAGATCCTCGTCGTCCATCGCCGACGCTTCGCGTGCGAACGACTTGCCGACATTGCAGATCACGACATCGATCGCCGCGCACGCAGCGATCGCCGTTTGCGCACCCTCCGCAGTCGCGACGTCCGCCACGATCGCGGTGTGACCAGTTCCGGGCAACTCACCGACGAGCTTCGTTAGCTCCTCTTCACCACGCGCGACCGCGGCGACATGACCGCCTTCGCGTGCGAGTGCGATCGCGATCGCTCGACCGATGCCACGGCTCGCGCCGCTGACCAGACAGTGTTTTCCCTCGAGGTCGAGGTTCACGAGATCTCCCAGGTGTGGCCCCACAGCGCCTGACCGCCGTCGATGCGCAGCGTCGCGCCGGTGAAGTACTGCGCGGCGGGTGACGCGAGGAACACGATCGTCGCGGCGACTTCCTCGCACGTGCCCGTGCGCTTCAAGGGCGTCTCGCGCACCGCGCGCTCGAGCAGCGACGGCGGATACTGCGAGGTGCCGCTGCTCTTGATCACACCGGGTGCGACCGCGTTGACCAGGATCCCGAACTGGGCCCACTCCACGGCGAGCGTCATCGTCATGTTCTCGACGCCCGCACGCGCAGCGCCGGTATGCGCCATCCCGGGAAACCCGCGGTAGACGTTCGCGGTCACGTTGATCACGCGACCGCCCTTGTTCGGGATCATCCACGCGTTCGCGACCTCGCGAGTCATGTGGAACGTGCCGACGAGGTTGTTCTTGATCACCGCCATGAAGCCGTTCGGCGAGATCAGCTGCGCGGGAGACGGGAACTGACCGCCCGCGTTGTTGACCAGGATGTCGATCTTGCCGAGCTCGCCGAGCGTCGCCTTGACGAACTCCTCGACCTGCGCTGGCTCCCGGATGTCGCAGACCCCTGTGAACACCTGGTCACCATCTCGACCGGCGTCAACCAGAGACAACAGTTCGGCTTTCGCCGCGTCGAGCTTCGAACCTGTCCGTCCGCACAGAGCAACGCGCGCACCCAGGCGGATCATTTCACGGGCGGTGGCGAGCCCGATTCCGCTACCACCACCGGTGATCACGGCGACCTGGTCCTTGAGGATGCCGGGAGCGAACACGGCCTGACTTTCGGGAGAGGGGGTAACCATTGGGCCCGCCGACAGTAAACGATCTCGCCAGGCTCGCCTTGGACTGGGATGGCTACTGGGGGAGCCACCGCCCCACCACGGTGAGGCTGCCCCCCGATCCTCCCCGAGAGGCCGTGCAGATGGTGGGACTAACGTGGGCCAAAGACCCAGGTTGTACGATCGGTTGGCTGCGGTACATCGCTTGCAACCTCTCCGGCTCGTGGCCGGGATATCCACATCAGGAGGGGTGCGCCCCTCTTCAAACAGCGGCGGTAAGCGCGCTGGCGGACGCTACGTCCTCGGTGACCTGTTGGGTCGCGGCGGCATGGCCGAGGTGTTCTCTGGTAACTCGCTGGGTGACCACGGCTTTCAAAAGCCGGTCGCCATCAAGCGCCTGCTCCCGGAGCTCGCGAATGACGACGTGTTCGTCGAGCGCCTGATCGGGGAAGCCAAGCTCCTGGTCGGGATGCAGCACGGCAACGTCGTGAGCGTGCTCGACCTCGCCCGCGATGGAGACGACGTCTTCCTCGTCATGGAGTTCGTCGATGGTCCCTCGCTGCGCCAGCTGTTGAAGTCGCGCGGCCAACGTGGGCTGCCGATCGGTGTCGCGACGTACGTCGTGCAGGGCGCTGCCGCCGGTCTCGAGTTCGCGCACAACCGTCCGGGTGGCGCGATCATCCACGCGGATATCTCGCCGTCGAACATTCTGCTCACCACCTCGGGCGAAGTTCGAGTCGCTGACTTCGGCATCGCGCGCCGCGAAGGTGGCGCTGCCGGCATCGTCGAAGGCAAGTGGGCGTACATGGCTCCCGAGCAGGCCCGCGGCGAGCCGCTGACTCCGCGCTCGGACGTGTTCGCGCTCGGCGTCGTGCTCTACGAGCTGATCTGCGGCGCGCATCCGTTCGGCCGTCAGGTCACGCACGAAGAGCGCGACAGCGAGCCGATGCGTGTGATTCCGCCCCGGGTCGTCAAGCCGACGATTCCACACGGCATCGATGCCATCTGCATGAAGGCGCTCGCGCACGATCCGCGCGATCGCTACAAGAGCATGCAGCACCTGATCGACGCGATCGTCGAGGAGCGCTTCTCGAACCAGTGGCGCGAGGGCGCCTCGGATCTCGCGCACGCGATCCGCGAGTGCAACCCGCAGACGGCCGCCGCGAACCTGTCTCCGCGCACGATGGTCACGGATCGCCCGCTGACGATCGCGACCCGTTCGCTGCTGCGCGAGATCACCCCGGCGCGGGCCTCGGCGGCGCGCCAGCCGTCGGTGAATCCCCGCGGCTCGCACGCTCAGATCTCGCAGTCGATGTCGTCGTCGTTCGCGACAGGCTCGGCGGAGCAGTCGTACTCGGAGTCGTACGCCTCCGAGTCGCGCGCCGCCCGCGGCACGCCGCTGCCGCCCGCGCTCAAGACCGCCGATTCCGGCGCGCGGACCAACGCCCTGATCGTCGACGACGTCATGCGCGCAGCCGCGATGATGGAGTTGCCGCCGCTGCTCCGCGCCGACGGGACGCCGCTGCCGCCGTTCAAGCTCTCCGAGTACGTCGCGCCCGGCCAGGATCTGGCGAGCGTGATCGGTGGACACACGCACTCCAAGCACGTCGCCGACATCGCGATCGATTCGCGCGGCGGTCGGTGGGTGATCGGCGTGCTGCTGGTCGCCGCGATCATCGGTGCGATCGCCGCGTGGGCGATCGCGCGCCGCGGTCCC
>JBBQJJ010000072.1:0-28305 GCA_038325805.1 Haliangiales bacterium | reverse complement strand
TTCATGCGTGCGTCGTCGCGTTCGCACTCGCGATCCCGATCTCGGGATGTGGCGGCCATCCACCCCCGACGTCGCGAGCCGAGCACGATGCGGCGGCGCGAACGTTCGGTGCGCGGCTGATCGACGTGCTCGAACGTGACGATCTGATCGGCTTCCGCGAGCTGCTGTCGGCGCGTCTGCAACAGCGATCCGAGCGCGAGCTGCTCGCGATGTTCACGGCCCGACGTGCCGAGCTCGTGCCGTATGCGCAGGCGCTGCGCGATGCCGAGTGGACGGTTGCGGGCCCAGGTCCGTACAATGGCACGGGCGCGGGGTTGGCGGGCAAGCCAACCCTCACCTCGGTCGTCCGGTTCCGCGCCATGGGACGGTCACCCGAGTCGCTGTTGTACGTGGTCGACGAACGCGGCGCGCTGCGCATCGACGAGGACTGACCGCCAGAATCGCCGTTCTTCGTGGTCGGGGAGCCTGGTGCGCTCCGCATCGGTCGAAAACAGCTTACGCTGCGCAGATGAAGCGCCAGGCATTGGTGCTCGCCGCTGCGACGGGCGCTGTGTTGCTCTCGATGGTCGCGGTCTCCGCGATCACCGGCGCTACCCAGGAGGCTCACGAGCACTACAAGCCGGCGGGCGACTACACCCGCGATCTGCTCGCGCATCCCGGTGGGCTACGGCTGTTGATGGGGCTCGATGTCGCGTTCCTGGTGCTCTACACGGCATTCTTCGGTGCGCTCGCGAAGTATCTACGAACCACGCTCGCCTGGATCGGCTTCGGGGCGATGGCGATCGTCGCCGTGCTCGACATCGTCGAGGACCACCACATCCTGTCGCTGCTCGCACTCGCGGAACACTCTCGTCCGATCGACGACGCATCGATCGCGTTTCAAGAAGCGCTGTCGTCGACGAAGTTCAGCATCAGCTATCTCTCGTTGTTCCTGTTCGGCATCTCGGTCCCCCGAACGTCGAGACTCGGGTGGGCGCTCTGTGTGTTCCTGACGGTCGGGAATCTGATCACCGGCGTGCTCGGCTTCGCCGCGCCGTCGGAGTGGCGCGAGGCCCTGGACAGCAGTCGTTGGGTGGGTTTCCTGGCCGGCTTCGGCCTCGCGTTCTTGTGGCTTCGCTCGGAACCCGACGACGCGTCGTGATTGCCTCTAACGGCTGCCGTGCCCGTGGCCTTGCCCGTGCCCGGCCTGCTCAGTCCGACCACTTGGTGATGAGGCGGACCAGCATTGCGACAACACGAACGACGAGGTCACGCGCGGGCTGGAGGGATTCGGCGGAGACCGTGCGGCGGCGATCGAAGATGTCGAGGGACAGGACCTGATGAGCCGCGAACACTCAGCGTCGCGGGCACGCTGCTCGAAGCCTGTGCATCGCTGAAGAGCTTCCGGGCCAAGGACGACGACGAGCACGACAACGACGAGCACGACAACGACGAGCACGACAACAATGCTGGGCCGACGTCGCGGCCAGACGCGAAGCAACGATACCCACGAGTCAAGACAGATCCCGAGGCCAGGCTGATGCGCAAGGGCAACGTCCCAACCCGCGAAGTTGTCGTTCCTGGCATGTGCAATGACGTCACCGGCCGGACTTCCGGCGGGAGTTGGACTCGCGGGTCCGATCGCTGAGCGACGAGTAGTAGGATGCCGACGTGCCGGATGGTGATCCGCCCAAGCCTTCGCAGGGCACGATGGTCGGCTTCGGCATTCCGCAGCCCGAACCCACGGGCGCTGCTTCTGCGCACGAAGGTCCCGAGGACGTCATCGAGCTCGGCACGCAGGAACGTCGCGAGGCGCAGCCAGCCGACGCGCTCGTCGGTGAGTCGGGCGGCACGCAGTCCGGTGGCTCGCCGCACGTCGGGGGTCCGCCGGTCAGCCCGATCGCCGATTCGGGCGAGTCCGGTGGCGCGCCGAGCTCCGGTGGTCTCGGCGCGATCGGTGGTTCGGACGGCACGCAATCCGGAGGAACGCAGCCGCATCTCGGAGTGCCGCAGGTCTACGGCGGACAGGGAACTTCGGCCGGCGGTGACTCGTTCGGGACGCAAGGACGTCGCGAGGCACAGCGGGTTCACGAGCTCGTCGGTGATTCGGGTGGCGTGCCGTCCTCCGACGGCACGGGCGGCACCCAGCCGCACCTCGGAGCGCCACTTCCGGAAGCGCGCGTCGCAGAGGATCGCAAGTGGGGCGTCTCCGAGATCATCGAAGAAGTCCCGGGCTCGAAGTTCGTCAGCTTCCTCAAGATCTCCGCGAAGCGCGCGTTCCGCCTTCGCATCGAGCCCACCGAAGTCTTGCCCGCCGAGCGTGCGGCACTCGAGAGTGCGTACCCGCCGATCGCCGATCCGAACCTGCAGGCATTCCTCGCGTGGCGGCGCTCGGTGCTGTTCCTTGTCGCGTGCGCGCTGATCCCGCTGTCGGTGATCGGCTTCCTCGACGGTGTCCTCGTCGGTCAGGCCACCCCGATCCGCGTGGTCAAGCTCGCGCCGGTGGTCGCGGAAGGGCTGTTCCTCGCGATCTGCTGGAGCCAGCTCCGCAACTGGGCGCACTGGCGCAAGCAGCGCCGCATGCTGCTGATCGGCTGGTTCCTGTTCATGGGGACGCCGTTCGTCGTCTTTCTCTATCCGCTGCGTACGGTGTTCGAGGGCCAGATCAACGCCGAGGACGTCAAGGCGCTCAACCTCGGCGCGATCTCGCGCAGCCTGTTGCCGTTCAAGATCACGATGATCGCGATGCTGCAGCTCGCGCCAAAGGCGATCTCGCTGATGCCGGGCCTCGTGCGCGCATCGCTCGTCATCAAGCTGCTGTTCCCGGGCTCCACCGCGCCGGGCTGGCTGATCGTCGTCGCCGCTCCGATCTACGCGCTGCTCGCGTACGTCATCCTGATCGTCCCGTACCAGTTCACCGGCTCCGGCTGGTTCATCGGTGGCGTGCTCGGCATCATCGCCGGACAGATCCTGCTCGCGCGCTCGGGCTTCGCACTCGCGACGCCGATGTCCGAGGCCGAGGCCCTCTACAAGATCAAGCGCGTCCGCAAGTTCTACCTGATCACCATGATCAGCTCGGCGGTCCTCATCGTGATCGCCCTCGGCAGCTTGGTCGCGCAGCTCAAGCTCCACCCGCTCGACGTCATCCTGTCGGTCCTCAAGTTCGAAGCCAACGTCCTGATCCTGACGTTGATCGGAGCCGACCTGGTGATCACCAACCTCGACAAGGCGCGCACGGCGACGCTCGGTCGCGACCACGTCGAGGATCAAGCCGAAGCGAAGATCGCGGCGTTCGTCAGCCTCGACGCACCGCACGTCCCGCCACCGCCCGGTCCCGCGCCAATCGATCGCTGAACGCGCCGCACGTCCTCAGGTTGGCTGAACCTGGTGCTAGCCAACCCTGCGGCGTGGTTCCCCCACCGCTCTGTCCTCCACGGATCGATCGCCGTCTCCTTGCTCGGGCGGCATGGTGCGCGTGCGCCTGCCGAGATCGCGCGTCGGGACGCCGACCTGCCGGTTGTCGGCGCTGCGGTCGGCGCTTCGATAGGCGCTCGCATCGACGCTGCCGTACTCGTAGCTCGCGCTGTCTTGGCGAGGCGGATCGATCGGGATCGGCAGCATCATCGGGCGCGGCGGCCGGTAGCGGAAGCGCTGCCAGGTCAGGGCTTCGAACGGCATCTTCGAGAGCACCATCGCGATCGGACCCGGACCGAAGAACGTCGGCGCGCCGCGTCGATCCCGCGCGACGAGCACGATCGTGCGCTTGAACCGCGCTTGGAAAGCGGCGACCAGGGACGGCGCCTCGCCGCGATCGCCGATCACGCGCGGCGCGACCTCGACGACCAGCACCTCGACGTCGAAGAGTCGGATCGTCGCGCCGATGAAGCGAGCCGCATCGACATCGACGGGTTCGCACGCACTCGTTGGCAGCACCTCGAGTGGTCGCGCCACGATCGCCGCCGGCGCCCCGGCCTGCGCAGTTGCCGGCGCGCCGGCGTGCGCGGCTAGCGGTGACCGCGCTGACGCGCTCGTCGACGGCGGCGCGGGCAACGCAAAGGCGTAGTGCCGCGCGACGTGCGACGGCATCGCGACTCGTGTGGCGCACGTCGTCGTCGCCACCTCGTCATCACCGACCCAACGCGGACGAGGGCGGGCGGTCACAGCGTGCCCGGCAGCTGACCGGCCTCGCGCAGCACGCGCGCGTGTTCGGCTTTCCACGCCGCGACCTGCGTCTCGAAGCTGCGCATGCGCGGGTACGCGATCTTGTAGTAGCCATCGCTCGGGCGTCGCGCGCCCGCCTTCCAGACGATCGCTGTGACCGCCGGAAGCTCGCGCGCGCGGCACGCGACGGTGACCTCGGTCAGGGCGTCGAACAGCGCCGGGCTGCGAGGGTGGACCTCGAACTTGTCGGCGATCGCGGTGGCGAGCTCGGAGTACGTGAGCGATGCGGTCCCTCGACGAACCGAGCGGACGAGGTGACGGTAGATGTGCTTGGCGAGTGGGGTGACTTCGATCATCGGATCCTCCTGGCTAGGCGTGACTGCGTGCGCCTGGGGCGGGAAACCTGGGGCGCTCCGGAGAGCTGTTCGTGACGTCGCTACCGCTGGGTTGGTGCGCTGCCTGCGCGGCGGCGAGGAGGTTGACGTCGCGGTCGGCTTGCGGATCTGGGTCGCGGAAATGCGCGGCGTTGTGGAGGCAGTCGGGATCGATCTCGGACTTGCCTTGGAGATCGGCCAGCGTCCTCGCAGTCTTGATCAGTCGGTCCACCGACCGCGCGGTGAACGATCGACGCTCGTCGACGATCTCCTCGAGCGCGCGCTCACACGCTTCGTCGAGAGGACACGTCGCGCGCATCACCGTGGAGGACATCTCGGCGTTGCAATGCAAGCCCCACGGCGCCAACCGCGCGACCTGGCGTTCGCGTGCCGCAGCGACGCGTGCCCGGATCGCGGCGGACGATTCGCCGGGGGTCTGGTCGCGAAGCTCGGCCAGCAACACCGGCGCGACGAACACCTGGAGGTCGATCCGATCGAGCAACGGCCCGGACATCCGTTGCTTGTAGCGATCGATCGCACCCTGGGTACACGTGCACTCGCGAACACCAGAGTCTGCCCAGCCGCACGGACATGGGTTCGCCGCTGCCACGAGCAGGAACGACGACGGGACCTTCATCCAGCCATTGACGCGAGCGATCGTGACCTGCCGCTCCTCGAGTGGTTGGCGCAAGCCCTCGATCGCACCGCGCTGGAACTCGGGGAGCTCGTCGAGGAACAGCACGCCGTTGTGCGCCAGCGAGATCTCTCCAGGTCGCGGAGTCGAACCACCACCGAGCAGGGCTGCCGCCGAGATCGTGTGATGTGGCGCGCGAAACGGACGCTCGTCGATCAACCCAGTCGCGAGACCGATCGCCGAGTAGATCTTGGTGGTCTGCAACGCCTCGACGCGCGACATCTCCGGCAGCAGGGTGGGAATCCGACGCGCGAGCATCGTCTTGCCCGTTCCGGGCGGGCCCGCGAGCAACAGGTTGTGACCACCGGCCACCGCGACCTCGATCGCATACCGCGCGAACTGTTGGCCTCGAACCTCGGACATGTCGACACTGAACGTCTCGCGGGGCCCGCGTTCGCCGGGGTCGACCAGCACGATCTGGCTCTTCCCTCCCTGCAGCAGCGACACGATCTCCGCGAGGTGATCGACCGCGTACACCTCGATGCCGTCGACGACCGCTGCCTCGCGCGCGTTGTCCGACGGCACGACCACACCGCGCATCCCGCGCTCGCGCGCCATCATCGCGGCGGCCAGCACGCCGTGTACGCGGCGAATCGCACCGTCGAGCCCGAGCTCTCCCATCACCAGCAACCCTTCCAAGGGCGCTGCCGAATACTCGCGATCCGCGCGCATCACACCGATCGCGATCGGCAGATCGAGCGCACACCCTTGCTTCCTCAGATCCGCCGGCGCGAGATTTACAGTCACGCGCTTGTGCGGGATGTCGTGCCCGACGCTATTCAGTGCGCTGCGAATGCGCACGCCACCCTCGCGGACCGACGTCGCGGGCAAGCCGACCACGTGGTAGTAGGGCAAGCCCTTCGAGATCTCGGTCTCGATGTCGAGCAACACGGCATCGATGCCATCGAGCGTGAACGAGCTGATGTGAGCGACCACGGACCACCACTCAGCACACCTCGCGCCAACGCTTCGCGCGTGTGAAGTGGCTCGGTTACACGCTCGAACGTCCGCCGGTCGGACGAGCTGTCCGCCTACGGGCCGGACACGGACAGCTATCCCCGCGTGGTCGCTGCGTTCTTCAAACCGGTCCCTACCTCGCTGCCCAATCCGTCCCTGCCTGCGTCCCTACTGCTTTGGTTTGTCAGTGGACCTCGAGGCGACCACTTGCCGCCTCGCTACAAAGACGCCGCAAGGACGTGCGTGGGGCTCTTACGATCTCACCTCGAGTACGCGTTAGCTGCGGACACCCGCACACGTCCTCGACGAACGTTCGTTATAACGACGGTTATAGCGAGATTCGTTATAACAATCGTTATAACGATTACGCTTGGTGGGTCGCGAGGTCCTTGATCCCGACTCGCGCCGAGACCGAGCGCGATAGCGCGAACTCTGGGGGTAGCTGTCCGCCTACGGGCCGGACACGGACGACGCTACTTCCGCTTCTTCGCGGGTTTCTTCGCGGGTTTCTTCGCGGGTTTCTTCGCGGGCTTCTTCGCGGGCTTGTTCGCGGGCTTGTTCGCGGGCTTGTTCGCGGGCTTCTTCCCGGGCTTCTTCCCGGGTTTGTTCGCGGGCTTCTTCTTTGCGGGCGCAGACTTCCCACCCGAGCCGTCGGCGAACAGCGGCTTGCCATCGAGCATCGCCCTGGCGAGCTCGTTGGTGCTCACGTCCTCGTCGCCGTCGAACAGCGACGGATGCAGGATCCCCTTGATCGAGACCGCCTCCTTGGGCGAGAAGCCGAACTTCTGATCGTCGTCGCCGTCTTCGCCTTCGTCGGCGTCATCACTCGGCTCGACGTGTTTTGGCGCGTAGGGACCAAACACGTAGTAGCGGTGCTCGCCGACGCGTAGCAGGCGGGCCTTCGGCTTCTTGCCGATCTCGAAGGCGCCGCGATCGCCGCACTCGAGCCAGCTCCCCGCGCTCAGGGACTTCTGGATCGAGAAGTGGCCGGCGTCCTCGATGTACGTCGCGAGCAGGTGCTTCACGGTCATCGAGCCGCGCACGAACAGCTGCGCGGTCCACGCGACGTACGCGTTGTCGCACGTCAGGTTGCCCGTCACGTAGAGCGCTGCGTACGCGTCCGCCTGCTGGAACACGAGCGGACCGTTGATCGTGAGGTCGCCGTCGATCACGTAGACGGTCAGCTCGTCCTTGCCGTGCTCGTAGCCGACCTTCATCGACCCATCGACAACAACGTCGCCCTCGTGGACGAGGAAGTGTTCCGGATCGTCCGGAAACAGATCTCCGAGCTCGTCGAGCGTGATGCCCTCGAGCGAGTACTTGTCGTTGGCCTCGTCGAACGGAACTGGCTCGAAGGCCAGCTTGAGCTTCTTATCGAACATCGATCCTCCTTGCGAACGCACGGTACCCACGCGACTTCACGATGTCACTCACGGCCTCGAACTTCGGGTTGCCTCGCACGACCTGCGCGACGACCCGGTACGCCTCCTCGTGCCGCCCGAGCGCGAGCAGGATGCGAGCGTGGGTATCGAACACGTGGTCGTCGATGCCGAGCGTCGACCCACGCAGCGCCATCTCCACATGGCCGAGTGCAGTCTCGGGATCGCGGGTGCGCAGCGACCACGCGAGCAGGTTTCCCGCGAGCTTCGCGAGCTGGCGACACGCACCCGAGCCGCGCTCGGAGATCAACCACCCGCTCGGCGGCCCGAGCTCGGCCAGGCCGAGGTGAGCGTGCTCGATGGCCCGCGCCTCGTCCTCCTTCGCGCACGCAAAGATCGCGAGCGCCCGCAGGTCGTAGCGAAGGACGTGCGAATAGACGCCGGGATCGAGCGCGATCTCGGCCAGCACCGCCTCGACGAGCTCGGTCGCCCGGGCGTCCTCGCCTGCGGCGAGGAGCGTCGCGATCCGCGTCGCGGCGGCCACGGTCTCGCCGACCTTCGCGGGCAGCTCGAAGCAGACGTCGCCCCCGAACGCGAGGCGCAGCTGCGGGTACCGCGCGCGCAACGTCGCCAGATCGGCGAGCCGCAGCCCTGGATCGGGCCTCGTGTAGAACACTGGATTAGCGATCGCCTGATCGAGATCGAGGCTCTCGAGCTTCGAGATCGCCAGCACTGCAGGGGGCAGCGCACGGAACCCCGTGATCCGCAGGCGCCGCAGCTCGGGCATCGACGCGAACATGTCGTCGGGGATCGCGACCGCATCGGGTGTGTTCGAACCGATCGGGAGCGAGTGCGGCCCACTCATCGAGACCTGCTCCAGTACCGGCCAGCGCATGCGCGCGGCGCGCGAGTTGAGCGCGTGCTCGGGCAGCTCGAGCCTGACGACGCGAGGGAACACGGTGCCCTCCGCGATCGTCGCGAGCGCCCGCACATCACGTGTCGAGCCGATTGCCTCGAGGGTCGCGATCGGCCGTCCGTGTAGCGTCGGCCCGATCTCGACAACGCTGCGGACCACCGCACGCCCATCACTCACCGCCGCCACCACATCGTCGAGCGTGGCAATCCCCGCAGCCAGCGCCCCCGAGGCCGGCTCCGCGCGTCGCCAGCGGCGCGCGAGCAACGCCGCGTCGCGTTGCACGATGCGACCGCCGAACGTCTTCGGCACGACATGCTCCCCATCGCCGAGCATCACGATCGCCGGCGCCACACACTCGCCGGTCACGATCAGCGAACCGGCGTACGACAGCTCGGTCGCGACGAGCTCGCGTGCGACCAGCTCGCCGAGCCACAGGTTCGCGGGGCCCGAGACCAGCAGCGCCCCTACCCGCAGCGTGCCGGTGACCACGAGCACGGCCTCCTCGCGGGCTCGCCACCGCAGCGTCTCGACGACGAGATCGCTGTCGATCACCGTGATCCCGCGGGGCACCGTCGCCGCTCCACTCGCCCCACGCACCACTCGCACCGGGCGGCGCTCCCCGGGCGGAAAGATCGCGTCGAGTCCCCACACCTTGTCCGCGAGGCGTGACAGGCCATACGCCGCGTCGGCCTCGGCGAACGCCACCGCTCTTCCTCGCCAGGCCGGTTTCGGTCTGTTCACCATGCGTCACGCGCGCTCTCGACGAGGATCACCTCCCCATCGACAACAGCTTCACGGGCCCACCAACACGGGTTGCCAGGGCACGACCTGGTTGCACGGCTCGGGCACCGGGGGATCTCCGCTCGGTCGCACGCGTGGATCGTAGCCGACGCAGCGAACCACCGAGTAGGCGCCACCGTACGGAACGACACACAGAAACACCGGCGTGCGGTTCCCGGCCTCCTCGACGGTCGCGATCACCCCGTCACCCTCGATCGACGCGACCTCACACCCGATCGAGAGCCGATCCACGACGGTCAGGGTAGGCGTGGCGAGGTCGCGAACGGCGCCGTCGAGGTTGTTGCCGGTGCCGTCGAGCCAGTCGAGCACCGCGCGTGGGCACCGGATGCTCCAGGATCTCAAGTCGCTGCCGCCGCCTTCAGCGAGCTGGCAATCCGGCGGCACCACCAGCGCGTGACCGGCGACCGCGAGCTGCCGCTTCACCGGCGTCACGCGCGTCGGCGGTGTCACGGGCTCGGGACGGGCCGGAGCCGGATCGCCGCGGTAACAACCGGTGACCAGGAGGAGGATGAACGGCGCATGGTGCATCGAGAGCGGTCATCCTATCCTCGGCCAGGCCACACGCGCGTGGCAGAGTGAATCCTGCGATCGGAGCAGGCTCCAGCGGTCTGACGGCGCCGAGTGCGCTAACCGCGACTGCCGTCGCGATCGCTGAGGCCGTCAGCCGTAACGCTTCTGCGCCTTCAGCTTCGCCTTCGCCGCTTCTTCCTCGCGATTCTTGGGATCCGCCTTGGTCTCCAACGAGAACACCAACGCCCGCGTCGCCTTCGCGATGTCTTGCACCGCCTTGTCGAACACCGCGACGTTGGTCCCCGCCGGCTGCCGCGTTCCGCTGACCTTCCGGACGTACTGCAACGCCGCCGCGAGGATCTCGTCTTCCGTCGCGGGCGGCTCGAAGTTGAACAGGGGGCGAATGCTGCGACACATTTCTACTCTCCTGACGCCGACCTTAGCTCACGGCGACTTCGGTGGCTTCATCCCGCCGAGGGGAGTCTTGGTGTCGGGCTTGACGGGTTTGCGCGCCCCGGGCACCCCACCTTCGACGGCGTCGATGTCGATCGGCGACTCGGAGTCGGCGTCGCCGGGCACGATCACGGGCTGGTCCTGGCGCTGCGCGAATGACAACGGATAGTTCGCGACGGTCTGGTCATCGGAGTTGAAATCCGGGAGCGGCGGCGTCATCGAGTACGCGGCGTCGACGAGGCAGGTGTCGAACTCGGGATCGCCGGACTTCTGCGTCAGCTCGACATCACTGACCTCGCCACGCCCCATGCGGAGCTTGTAGCGGACCTGGGCGGCGAGCTTGTTGTTGCGCTGGATGCCGCGCTGGTAGCAGACATACGCCTTGGGCTGGAGCTGGTCGCGGAACATGCGCTCGAGCGTGATCCGCGCGATCGCACTCGCGCTGATCGGAGCCGGGGACGATGGGAGCGGCGCGGAGTGTGGCGGATCGGAGACGGCGATGCTGCGATCGTAGCGCCCCCCACCACTGATCATCGCGATCCGGTTCTTGGCGATCCGTCCCTGCGTCGCGAGGACGGCGAGGGCCTGGTCGTCGGTGACGATCGGTTGCGCGAACACGCCGATCGGCGCCACCGGACCCGGACGCGCCGGCGACGTGAACGCGGAGATCGCGTGGCCCTTGAGTGTCAGCGGCTGCGGTCTGCCGACGAGCAGCGTCGTGAAGCCTGCACCACTGCGAAGCTCCGTCGGGATCTCGTGATCACCGAGCGCGAGCTCGAGCCACGACGGTCGCAACCAGTCGTCGATCGCGGTCAGCGCATCGTCGAGCTCGTCGGTGTGAACCTCGATGTACGCGCCACCGTACGCGTTGACAGGACTGCGCAGCACCGGCGCACCGGGACTCCTGGTGCGCGCGGGATCGAGCACGATCGCGTGAACGTCGACGGCGGATGCGGTGGTGCCGAGGGCCTTCGTCAGCGTCCCCTCCGCGAGCTCGCCGGTGACGCCATCGGTGATCGCGACGATCATTGGTTGCCCGCGCTCGCTGGCGATCACGGACCTCGCCATCACGAACGCGCCGACGAGATCGCTGCCGTTGACCGCACCGCGCTTCGCGAGCGCGGCCTCGATCGCCGCGAGGTTCTCGCCGTTCGCGGGTCGCAGCGCGTTGAACACGCGGGTCGCGGTGCGATCGAACAGGATGGCTTCGATCTCCGAGCCCGCCGGCAACGCGCCACCGAGCGCCTTGACCACCTTGACCACGTTCGGTCGTCCGACGAGATCCATGCTGCGCGACACATCGATCAGCAGCACGACCTTTCGCGCCGCCGCGGCTCTGACCAGTGGACCGAGCACGGTGACGAGCGTCGCCGTGGTGCCATCCGACAGCGCCTGCGCCTGCTGCCACACCACCGGCGTGGTGCCCGAGATCGCGAGCTCGACCTCGATCGCGACGTCCTTCACACCCAGTGAAAACCCCGCCGACGCGCGATTGCCGACGATCGCATTGTCGACCCGGAACGCCGCCACCGCCGTGCTTGGCCCCGGCGTCGCGCGGATCACGCCCTTGCACGTGGCGAGCTTCGCGGCCGCGACGCGACCCGGCAACACGACGCGCAGCGTGCTCGACCGCGTGGCCGCGAGCATCGCGTACTTCGTCGTCAGCACGAGCTCGCCGGCGAACGGCTGCGCGATGATCTCGTACTCGTCATCGCCGACCTTGCGAAGCACCGCGGGATCCGCGTCGAGCACGGCCGCCGATTCGACGAGCTCGCTACGAAACGTGGCGGCGACCGGCACCGCCTTGTCGGCTCGTACGGCGAACGCGGTGATCGCGGCGCCCTTCGGCAGCGTGAAGCGATGGAGCGACGCGAGCTGCTTGACCCCTGCGTTCACGATCCGCTGGGTGAGCTCGACGGACGCGACGGCCCCTCGCAGATCCACCGTCACGGCACAGCTCGACTCTGCTAGCTGCTCGGCCGCGCGAGGCTGCACTCCTGCCCCGTACTCCTCGAAGCTGGTGGCTGCCGCCGTGAGGGGCATCGTCAGGGAGCCCAAAAAGCAGCAAACCAGCGCGGCGCGAGTCATGGCCGAAAGACAACCACGGCTCCCGAGAGTTGCGTCTAGAATGATCGACAGTGAAAGCACCGGGGCAGCCCCGTCAAAAGATCGGCATCGTGCTCTCGGGTGGTGGCTCTCGCGGCGCCTACGAAGCGGGAATTATTCACTACCTGCGGACCGACCTCGCGAAACGCATGGGCCGGCAGGCTCCGATCGACATCATCAGCGGGACCAGCGTGGGGGCGATCAACGCCGCGTTCATGGCTGCGACCCAGGAGGACCCGCGCGGCCAGGCCGAGCAGATGGTGACGGCGTGGCGAGCGCTCCAGATCGAGGAGCTGATCAGCCTCAAGGCCCGCGACCTGCTGCGTGCGATGAAGATGGTGATGGGCGGTGATCCGCCGCCGCCCGATCCCAACAGCTTTCGCTACGGCGGCATGCTCGATACCAGCGGGCTCGAGCGGTTCGTGGTCCGTCATATCCCGTGGCGCGGTATCGATCGCAACCTGCGCGAGCGCCACCTCCATGCGATCTCGGTGTCGGCGACCCACGTCGGCAGCGGCCACACGATGGTGTTCCTGTCGAGCGCCGAGCCGGTGCCCCGCGAGTGGAGTCGCGATCCATTTGTCCGCCATCGCGCCGCCAGGATTGGCCCGCGCCACGTGCTCGCATCGGCGGCGATCCCGATGCTGTTCCCATCGGTGAAGATCGGCGACGAGTTCTTCACCGACGGTGGCCTTCGCCAGAACACGCCGATGTCGCCGGCGCTCCGACTCGGTGCCGATCGCCTGTTGTTGATCTCGCTCAAGCACGTCACGCCGGTGTCGGATTCGGCCGTCCGCGACAACGTCGAGGCATTCCCCAAGCCGCTGTTCCTCGCCGGCAAGGCGCTCAACGCGCTACTGCTCGATCACACCGAATACGATCTCCAGCGCATGCAACGGATCAACATGATCCTCGACGCCGGTCGCGAGTCGTTCGGCGACAAGTTCGAGACCATGATGAACCAGGCGCTGATCAAGAATCGCGGCGCGCCGCTGCGCCGGATCCACGCGGTCCATATCCGTCCCTCCGAGGATATCGGTGCGATGGCCTCGGACTTCGTCAACAGCGGTCGGCTGCGGCTGCGCGGGATCGTGGCGCAGCAATTGATCTCGCGCCTCGCCGGTGGAGAAGCGCGTCGCGAGAACGACCTGCTGTCCTATCTGCTGTTCGACGGCGGCTTCGCGGCGGATCTGATCGAGCTCGGGCGTCGCGATGCGAAGGCGAAGGAGGACGAGCTCGCCAAGCTGTTCGACCTCGACACGATCAGCGTCGGCGTAGGATCTTGAGCACGCGCGTCACGAACTGCTCGCGGCCGAGCGCCTTCGCGAGATAGCCGTCGGCACCCGAGGTCTCGGCGATCCGCGCGAGCTCGATCGGCGTGCGATCCGAATGCAGATGCACCGCGCAGCCGGGCAGGGCGGTCTTGATCCGCCGCACCAGCGCCGGGATATCGACACCCTTGAACGACAGATCGAGCAGCACCAGCTCGACGGGCTTGACCGCGAGCGTCCCGACGAGCGGATCGGGTGATTCGAAGGGGATTACCTCGATGCCGTAGGGCTGCAGGCTGAACCGCACGAGCTCGCGGATGATCTCGCTGTCGTCGACGATCGCGACCTTGCCCGTGCTCGCGACGAGCAGCTCGGGCTTGAGGATCAGACACTCGACGCCGTCGATCGAGGCCACTCCGACGAGCGCATCCGCACCCGTCGACACCAACCACCGAGCCTCGGCATCGATGGGGTCTCCCGCCGCGCCGATCCGGGTGATCGAATCACCGCGCGTCAGCTCGTAGGTGGACGGGTTCGCGGTCGCCTGGCCGATGCCGAGCTCCTCCACGAGATCGATCGTGTCATTCGCCGCAGCCTCGACCTCGATCGCCCAATCGGCGGGCACCGCGAACGGCACCGAGGTTCCGCGCACCGTGAACTGATGGACGCGAAACCGCCGCAGCGGCGACGGCACCGAGATCGTCCACGACGTGCCCTTGCCCGGCTCCGAGGCGACTTGCACCTCGCCCCCGACGGCACTCACCTGACCGTGCACCGCATCGAGGCCGATGCCTCGGCCCGACACCGACGTGGCTTGCTCGCGCGTGGTCAGACCGGGATGGAACAGCAGCTTCGATAGCTCGGCGTCCGTCGGCGTGGCCTCGGGGGCGAGGAGGCCGAGCTCGATCCCACTGGCTCGCACGCTCGGGAAGTCGATCCCGCGACCATCGTCGTCGACCTCGAGGACGACGCGCGTCTGCTCGACGACACAGCGCACCCGGATCATGCCGTCGTCGGGCTTGCCGGCAGCGCTCCGCTCCATCGCGCGTTCGATCCCGTGATCGACGGCGTTGCGGATCAAGTGCAGCGCCGCCATGTCGAGGGTCTCGACGATCGAAGCCGGTGCGCGCGCCTCGGAGTCGAGGAGGAACTCGAAGGTGACGAGCTTGCCGAGCGCGTGGGCGAGGTCGCGCGCGCCGGCCTCGTGCTTCGCGAGGATGGGCGCGAGCAGCTCGGGATCCGCCGGTGACAACGAGTCGCGCAGCTGGTGCCACGCGTTGCGGAGCCGGCGCGACTCGTGGCCACTCGCGAGCTCCAGGAATAGCTCGAGCGCGACGCCGGCGAGTCGGTCACGCAGCTTCCCCGAGAGCAGCTCGCTCGGTTCGCGGCTCAGCGTCGACGTCACGATCCGTCCACGCGTCGGATGTTGCTTGCGAGTCTCCTTGGTGACGCTCTCGAGCTGCCGGACGAACCCGGGCAGGTCGATGCCGCCGAGCGTCTGGCCGGCCTTCTTGCGGATCAGCATCGCCATGAAGCGGAACGCCATGGTGACGACGAGATCGACGTCGTCGGAGATCTGCAGCTCGCGACAGACATCGAGCACGTCCTCGAGCTTGTGCGCGACGAGGTCGACGTCGACGAACCCGACCATCCGCGCCTCGCCCTTGAGCGTGTGGAGCTCGCGCTCCAGCGTGGCGGCGATGGTCGCGTCGTGGGGCTCGGACGTGAGCTTGGCCCACGCGAGCTCGAGGCGTTCGAGGCGCTCGAGCGCGACGACCCGAAACCGTTCGATGACTTCAGCGTTCAGACGCTCTCACCATCGCCCGCAGCGGCGTCATCGCAGGGGCGTTCTCGGGATGCACTGGGGTAGCCATCGTGGCAATGTCGCGGCCATGAAGCGTCTGAGTACTCTGAGTACAATGAGTGCAACGGCCGTCTTGCTCGCCGTCCTCGCGGCTTGCAGCGGTGGATCCAAGCAGCCCACTCCGAAGCCGCCTGATCCGAACGCCGAGGCCAAGCCGGTCGACCCCGAGGGGCCACCCTCACTCGTACCCGCCGATCCCGCGCTCCCGATGTGGAGCGACGTCAAGAAGGGTGTGCTGCCGAACGGGCTCACCTACTACATCCACAAGAACAAGAAGCCCGACAAGCGCGCGCTGCTGTGGCTCGCCGTCAACTCGGGCTCGGTACAGGAGGACGACGATCAGCGGGGCCTCGCGCACTTCGTCGAGCACATGGCGTTCAACGGAACCAAGCGGTTCCCGAAGGACGACATCATCAAGTACATCGAAGGTATCGGCATGCGGTTCGGCGCCGATCTCAACGCGTACACGAGCTGGGACGAGACGGTCTATCAGCTCGAGGTTCCCACCGACGATGCGAAGATCGTGTCGAAGGGCTTCGACGTGCTGCGCGATTGGAGCGCCGACGTGGTGTTCGATCCGGCCGAGGTCGAGAAGGAGCGCGGCGTGGTTCTCGAGGAGTGGCGGCTCGGGCTCGGTGCCGGGCGCCGGTTGTTCGACAAGCACGTCAAGGTGCTGTTCAAGGGCTCGCGCTACGCGGACCGCATCACGATCGGGCTCGCCGACACGCTCAGGAAGGCCCCGCGCGACACGCTGTATCGCTACTACAAGGACTTCTATCGTCCCGACCTGATGGCGGTGATCGCCGTCGGTGACTTCGACGACTCCGCCGCGATCGAGAAGGAGATCCAGGCGAAGTTTGGCGATCTCAAGGCGCCGAAGGGTTCGGGACACGGTCCCGAGATCGTGAGGCAGCGTCCCGTCGGTGAAGTGCCCAAGAGCCAGGGCACGCGGATCTCGATCGAGACCGATCACGAGCAGACCAGCCAGAGCATCTCGGTCCTCAACCTCCTGCCGAGCCGCAAGCAGGTGACCACGAGCGACTTCCGTCGCCAGTTCGCGGAACAGATCTACGGCCGCATCATCAACGAGCGGATGCGGCTCGTCGCGCGCAAGAAGGACGCCGCGTTCCAGGGCGCCGGGGCGGGGTTCGGCTCGCAGACCCGCGAGATCGACGCGTTCTCCCTCAACGCCACGATCAAGAACGGCCAGGTCGAGGACGCGTTGCGCGGGCTGTTCACCGAGGTGCTGCGCATCGAGCAGCACGGCTTCACGCAGGGCGAGCTCGATCGCGCGAAGATCTCGATCGCGCGCAGCCTCGAGCAAGGTGCGCTCGATGCACCCACCGCGCGGTCGCGGCCGAAGGCGCAGGAGCTGGTTCGCAACTTCTTCGAGAACGAGTTCGTGATCGGCCCGATCGCCGAGCGCGATCTCGGTCTCAAGCTGCTCCCAGGCATCGCCCTCGCGGAGCTCAATCAGCTCGCGCGCGGTGCGGGCGGTCCAGACAATCGCGTGATCCTGTACTCCGGTCCCGACGACAAGCCGGCGCCCGCGCAGGACAAGCTACGCGCCGTGATCGACGACGTCGCGAAGCAGAAGCTCGAGCCGTGGGTCGACAAGGCTCCGCCGAGCGCGCTGATGGCGTCCCTGCCGAAGCCGGGCACGATCACCAAGGAGACCAAGAACGCCAGGCTCGGTACCACCGAGTGGAAGCTGTCGAACGGTGCGCGCGTGATCGTTCGCCCGAGCGACTTCGATGCTGATTCGGTGCTCCTGTCGGGAACGTCTCCGGGTGGGTTGTCGACGATCTCGGATGCCGCCTATCCGACCGCGAAGTTTGCCGACACGATCGTCGGCCTCGGTGGTGTCGCCGAGTTTGACGTCGAGGATCTCGGCAAGCTGCTGACCGGCAAGCAAGCGAGCGCCAACACGTCGATCAACGAGGTCACCGAATCGGTGAGTGGCCGAGCGTCGGTGCGCGACCTCGAGACCATGTTCCAGTTGCTCTACCTCCGCATCACGGCGCCGCGCCGGGACGACGACGCGATCGCGGTGTGGCGTGCGAACGCCACCGAGAATCTCGTCAATCGCGAGAAGAGCCCGGACTACCAGTTCAACGTCCAGTCGGGCGACGTGCTCTACCAGAACCACGTCCGCCGCAAGGCGACCAAGGCGGGTGACATCGCGAAGATCGACGTCGGCAAGGCGCTCGCGTTCTACAAGGACCGGTTCGCCGACGCCTCTGACTTCACGTTCGTCATCGTCGGCACGATCGATCTCGCGAGGCTCAAGCCGCTGGTCGAGACCTACCTCGCGAGCCTGCCGAGCAAGGGTCGCAAGGAGAAGGAGAAGGATCCGGGCGTCCGTCGCGTGGGTGGTGTGGTCAAGAAGAGCTGGGCGCTCGGCCAGGAGCCCAAGGCGCGCGTCTCGATCATGTTCCACGGTGAAGAGCCGTGGACGCGGGATAAAGATCGCGACATGTACGTGCTTTCCCGCGTGCTGTCGGTCCGGCTGCGCGAGGTCATGCGCGAGGATCTCGGCGGCGTCTACGGCGTCGGTGCCGGCGGTGGCCTGTCGCGATCGCCGCGTCAGGAGCGCACGTTCTCGATCAGCTTCGGCGCCGATCCGACGCGCGTCGACGAGCTGATCAAGGCGGCCCAAGCCGAGGTCGACAAGGTCCTCAAGAACGGTGTCGACGAGAGTTACCTCGACAAGGTTCGCAAGGGCTACGAGCGCGAGCGCGAGGTCCAGCTGAAGACCAACGCGTTCTGGCTCGGCTGGCTCGAGACGTCGGCGCGTTTCAATGACGATCCGAACCTCGTCCTCGATCCGAAGCCGATGCTCGATCGGATGACGGTGGCGAACGTCAAGGCGTCGATCAAGAAGTACCTCGACAACAAGCGGGTGTATCAGGCCATCATGTTGCCGGCGGCAGGCGCTGCGGCGAAGCCGTAATGGCGTATCGCGACGAGCACGAGCGCTGTCCGAGCTGCGGGACCGATCTCACCGACGCGGTGGTCGGTCTCGCGTGCGTGGCCTGTCGCGGTCTGTGGGTCTCGCCGGCCGACGTCGAGGAGATGGCGATCAACATGCAGATCCCACCGGGTCCGGTGGACCTACCGCTCACCGTCGATGGCAATCGCGAAAAGCTCGCATGTCCGTCGTGCCGCGAGGACATGGATCTATTCTCGATCTTCCAGGTCCAGGTCGATGTCTGCGAGACCCACGGCATCTGGTTTGACGCTAACGAGCTCGCGACCGTGTTGTTGCGAGCAGCGCGTGGGAGTGGTTGATCAGTAACTGTTCTGACCGACTACTTTTTGTGGTCGGTCGACTCTTCGTCTTCGACCCCGTCTTCGCTGCGAGCCTCGGTCTTGTCGAGACCGAGCCGTCGGATCATCTTGTAGATCGACATCCGCTCGATGCCCGCGGCGCGCGCGGCGGCCGAGATGTTGTTGTCGTGCGCTTCGAGCAGCTGCTCGAGGTACTTGCGATCGAACTCGTCGACCAGCTGCTGCTTCGCCACCTTGAACGGCACGTCGATATCGACGCTGCCGAACGAGCCTTCCTTCTTCGGCGGAGCTTCGAAGCCCAGCGTCGGGTGGTTCGGCAACAGGCAGGCGCGCTCGACCGCATTGCGGAGCTCGCGCACGTTGCCCGGCCACGCATGGCGCTGTGCGCGCGCGGCGAAGTCGTCCGGCAGGCGAGGGTCCTTCGAGCCGATCGTCGCGGTCAGCTGGCGAAGGAAGTGCTCGACGAGCAGCGGGATGTCCTCGCGGCGCTCGCGGAGTGCGGGCACCTGCAGCTTCGCGACGCTGAGGCGGTAGAACAGATCGCTGCGGAACGTGCCGCGGTTCACCTCGGTGGCAAGGTCGCGGTTGGTCGCCGCGACGATCCGGACATCGCTCGCGATCACCTTGGTCGAGCCGATCCGGCGAACCTTCCGGGTCTCGACCGCGCGGAGGAGCTTGCTCTGGACGTCGAGCGGCAACTCGCCGATCTCGTCGAGGAACAACGTGCCGCCGTGCGCGGCCTCGAACACGCCGACGGTGGCCTTGCCCGCGCCGGTGAACGCGCCCTGCTCGTGACCAAAGATTTGATCTTCGAACAGCTGCTCCGGGATCGCCGAGCAGTCGAGCACGATGAACGGGCCGTCCTTGCGCGGCGAGCACAGGTGGATCGCTTCCGCGACGCCTTCCTTGCCCGCGCCGGTCTCGCCCTGGATCAACACCGTCGCGTCCGACTGCGCGAACCGGCTGATCATGTCGAACAGCTGGCGCATCGGAGCCGACGCGCCGAGCAGGCCGTGCAGCTTGCTCTCGTGCCACAGAGGCACCGACACCGATTCGTCGAGCGGATCGAACACGATCGCGCTCTTGCCGATCTGGATGGTCGCACCCGGGGCGATGAAGCCGTCGACGACGCGGACGCCACGAACGTGGGTGCCGTTGGTCGAGCCGAGGTCGCGAAGCCGGTAGCCGTCCGCCTGGAGGCGAAGCTCGACGTGGAGGCTCGAGACCTTCGGGTCGGTCAGGTTGAGGTCAGCCCCGGTACGGCCGATCATGATGGTGGGCTGCGCGAGCTCGATGATCTTGCCGACGTCGGGGCCGGCAACGACTTCGAGCCGGCACCGCCGCACGTTGACCGTGCGGGGCAGTCCCTGGAACGAGGTGACCCAGGTGGGAGTCTCGAGATGATTACCGTCGACCACTTCTTGAAGAGAAGACTTTACCACGCTCATCGGACGGCCTTTCGCGCACTGGGCTTGTTGTCGGTCAGGAGGGACACGCGGCCGGACGAGGTGATCTGGATCTCCCCGGGGGCCAGCTTGGAATCATCGATATCGGCGTCGACCACCGAGAAGTTCAGCGGGGCTTCCTCGTCGGCGATCCGCTCGATCGTGGCCCACACGGTTCGCTCGGTGCCTTCGATCTTGAGCTCGACGCGGTCGCCCTGGGCGATCTGCTTGCGGTGTTCCTTCGGCACGGCGAACCGGAACAACAGATCACTCGGGTCGTAGATCCGGGCGAGCGGCTCGCCCTTCTGCGCGACCTGGCCCTCGCGGGCGCGGACGGACATCACCATGCCGTCGAACGGCGCGGTGATCGAGGCCCTCGCGAGCTGACGCTCGAGGGCTTCGCGCTTGATACGGATCGACTTCGCAGCTTCTGCCGAGGCGCCGCTGCTGGCACCACCGGCTTGCGCTTCGGCGAGCTTGCCGCGGATCGCCATCTCCGAGAACACCCTGGTGCCGGCGCGACGCATGCGGAGGTACTCCTGCATCGCCTGTGCGGAGCGCGCACCCCCTTCGCCCGAGGCCGATCGCGACGAGCGCTCGTCGGCGGTCGCGGCGGCGATGTCGGACTTGAGATCGGTGTCGTCGAGCTTCGCGAGCTGCTCACCCTTGTGAATGCGCTGACCCGCCTTGATGTCGACGCGGAGCAGCTTGCCGTTGAAGGGCACCGGGATCAGCTCTGCTCCGCGCGTGGTCACGACGCCAGGAAACTCGGGGCGCTCTTCAGCTTCGGGGGCTGCGGGTGCCACGGTGGCCCTCGTCTGATCAGGCTCGACCGGCCGCGGATCGCGTGTTGCGCACGCTGCTAACACTGCGGTGAGAAGCAACAGGTGCGTCATAACCATTCTCCTGCGGGTTGTTCTGCGATGCCTGGACGAGCTTGGTGTAGAGCCCGCCCTTGATGAGAAGTTCTTCGTGCCGGCCCTGCTCGACGATCCGGCCCTTGTCCATCACGACGATGAGGTCGGAGTTGCGAACCGTCGATAGCCGGTGGGCCACGGTGATGCGCGTGCAGCGCTGGCGCTCGAGGTGCTCGATCACGCGCTTCTCGGTCGAGTTGTCGAGGGCGCTGGTGGCTTCGTCGAGCAGCATGATGCCGGGGTTGCGGATCACGGCGCGGGCGATCGCGACGCGCTGGCGCTGGCCACCCGACAACGAACCGCCGCCGTCGGAGACCACGGTGTCGTAGCCCATCGGCATCTCGCTGATGTCGTCGTGGAGGCAGCTGGTCTTGCACGCCGACGAGATCCGGTCGAGCGTGGCACCGGGCGCCGTCAGCGAGACGTTCTCGCGGAGCGTGCCGCCGAAGATGAACGGGTGCTGCGGGACGATCCCGATCTGCTGGCGAATCGCGCGGAGGTCCATCTCGTGGAGTCCCTTGCCGTCGTACTGGACGTCGCCCTTGACTGGCTTGTAGAGGCCGGCGAGCAGGTTGAGAAGCGTCGACTTGCCCGAGCCCGACGGACCGACGAGGGCCACCGACATGCCGGGGGTGATGTCGAGCGAGACGTCCTGGACGACCAGCGGCGCCTGCTCGCCGTACTTGAACGACACGTTGCGAACGTTGACGGCGCCACGCAGGCGGTGCGGCTGCTGGACGGCGTCGCGATCCTGCTCGAGCTGCGTCTGTAGTACGTCGTCGATGCGGTCCATATGCCCTTTGACGAGCTGGAGCTCGAGGGCCGAGTGAACGAGCTGCGACAGCGGGCCAAACAGCGACGTCGCGAGCGAGTTCATCGCCATCATCGTGCCGGGCGTCATCGAGCCGCTCATCACCGAGGTCGCGCCGATCGTCATGATCAACATCGGGCCGCCGGCGGTGATCGCACCGCGGATCGCATCGACCCACGCACCGATGCGCGCGCGGCGCATCTTGATGTTGAGCTCGTCGGTGTAGAGGTTGCTCCACTTCTCGACACCGAGGCGCTCGGCACCGGCGCACTTCAGCGTCTCGATGCCGCCGAGCATCTGCACCATGTACGAGTGCGCCTTCGCCTGCTTGTCGAGGTCGGCGGCGAGCAAGCGATGGAACGTCGGGCGGGCGCAGATGAACACGAGCGCCTCGAGCGCGACCATCACCAGCGTGATGAAGCCGAGCATCGGCGACACGTAGAAGATGACGACCGCGTAGATCAGGACGAACAGGCCGTCGATCACCGCGCTCATCGACTTGCTGGTCACGGTCTCGCGGACGGTGCCGTTCGACTCGACACGCATCATCAAGTCACCGGTCGAGCGCCGCTGAAAGAACTGGAACGGCAGCGAGACCATGTGGTCGAGGAAGCCGAGCGTCATCTTGGTGTCGAGCGCGATGCGGAGGTGCAGCAACAAGTACGAGCGCACCACCTCGGTGATCAGGTTGAACACCGTCATGCCGGCGATCGCGATCAAGATGACGTAGAGGAGGTCGTAGTCCGAGCGCGGCAGGACCTTGTCGATGATCATGCCGGTGATCAGCGGCATCGCCAGCCCGACGAGGCGCATGAACAGCGACACCATGATGATGCGCGAGAACAAGCCCTTCTCGGAGAGCAGCTCGGTGACGTAGCGCTTGAGGCGGCCCTTCTCCGGCTTGGTCTTGGTGAAGCGGTCCGTCGTCGTCAGCTCGATCGCGACACCGGTGAAGCACTTCGAGAACTCGGTGTACGGGATGTCGCGCGGGCCGGTCGCAGGATCGACGATGCGGACGCCGCCCTTGACCAGCTTGTCGAACACGACGAAGTGGTTGAACTCCCAGTGGAGGATCGTGGCGGTGCGGAGCAGCTTGACCTGCGAGACATCGACCTTGATGCCGCGGCCCTGCATGCCGTAGCGCTCGGCGGTGTCGAGGATCGACTTCGCCGAGACACCGTCGCGACCGATGCCCATCGCTTCGCGCACCTCGGCGAGCTTGGGATCGCGGCCGTGATAGGCCATCACCATGCAGAGCGAGGCGGCACCGCAATCGGTCCACTCGAGCTGTTGCACGAAGGGCACGCTCTTCTTGCCGACGAAGCCGAGCTTCTTGAGGGCAGGAAAGCTGTCACGAAGGTCTTTGGTTGCAGGAGCCATGGTGTGGTGAACCTTTGGCAGCGAACGATTCAGTTGTGGAGACGTTGGGAGTCGTGGGCGCGACGACCAACGCGAGGCCAGAGAGCTAAGAGCTAGTCACCGCCGCCAGGGACGTACTTCTCGAGTGCGGGGATGACCGTGACGATGAACGGCTTGACCTTGATCTTCACTTCGGTCTGCGCCGTCATGCCGTGGTAGTAGCGGAGCTCGTCGTGGTCGGTCTTGAACGTCTTGGGCAGACGCGCCTTGACCACCACCCAGTTGCCACCTTGCAGCTGCTTGGTGAGTGCTTCGGAGATGTCGGCGCCGAGCATGCTCGCCGCCGCCGCACCGCTGATCGCTTCCGAGCCGACGTGGGTGATCTGCACGTACTCGGGCGTCTTCGTGTAGCCCTGGATCGCGACCTGGAGCTCCATCCCGACACGCAGCCGCGGGAGATCCCTGCTGGGAAAGAAGCTCGTGATCTCCGGCTCGACGCCAGGGTCGACGATGGTCGCGATCCGGTCGCCGGCCTGCACCAGCTTTCCTTGCTCGAGCCGAAAGTCGGCGACGACCCCGTCCTTGAGCGCGCGGATCACGCGGGTCGCGAGCTGCGCCTTCGCGCGGGTGCGGCGAGCATCGGCGGTCGCGATCGTCTTCTTCGCCTGCTCGTCGGCCGGGTCGAGCATGTACTGCCTGGTCGCGATGTCGAACTCTTCCTTCGCGAGGGCGTACTCGGCTTCCTCTTGCGCGGCGCTGAGCTCGAGCAGCTTGTCGCCCTTCTTCACGGCCTGGTTCTTTTCGACGAACACCTTGCGGACCAGTCCGGCGCTCGGCGCCGCCATCGTGGTGCCGGGCATCACGACGACCCCGGTGCCGGTGGAGTAAGTCGGCACGGTGAGGAAGATCGACGCGAGGATGCCGATGACGATCGCGATGCCGAGGATCGGATAGGTGCGGCGCACCCAACCCGGCGTCAGCTGCACCGGGACGCCCTCGTTGCCGCGAGAGCGATGCGCCTCGAGTGCTTCACCGCGATACAGGCCGCCCTTGTCGGCTTCGATCTCGGTCTGCTTGGTGAGGTGCGTGATCGTGAGGTGGTGAAGGATCGCGGCAGCTTCGCGAGACAGCGCGATCATCGCGATCTGCTCGATCGGGTGATACGCGGGGTTGCGCGGGTTGCGGGTCATCGTGATGACCGCGACCGTCTCGCTGCTGGTCAGCACCGGGATGATCGCCGAGTGCGACGAGATCACGGCGCGGCGTGCGGTGGCGACGGCGATCAGCGGCTGCGCGTCGCGCGGAATCTCGTCGTCGGCGCCGAGCGTCCACAGGCCATCGGCGCCGGGATAGACGATCTGGCAGGACAGCGAGCAGGAGACGTCGAGCAGCGCGTCGCGCAGCAGGCGATCGGCGCCGGGGAGGTCGGCCTGGAGCGCGAGGCGGCGAACCCAGCTATAGATCGTCGTGCCGATCTCGGGAGGCACGGGCACCGCGAGCGGGTCGATCGCGTTGATGCCGGGACCCATCTCGACGATCGCGGGCTGCGATGCGCGAGGAGCGTCGGCCTGAGGAGCGGGAGCCGAGACGCTCTTCTCCTTCTCGAGCGCGATGCTCTTCTCGGACTTGCGCGCTTCCTTGCGAGCCTTGCGAGCCTTGCGCTCGGCGCGGCGAAGCTCGCGCGCGGCGTTCGACGCAGCTTCCTGATCGCGCTCCGACTGCGATGGGCCACGCGACGGAACCTCGAGGGGTGCCGCCGCGCTGCGCTCGCTGATGACCTTGGGGGCGGGGTACGCCGAGAGCGGCTTGTGCGAGAACGAGTGGTGGGAGTACGACGTCGGGGCAGCGGCCTTGACGGCGCGGCCACCACGAACGGCGGAGGTCACGATCTCATTCCCGCCGCTGCGCTCTTCATCGACGTCCGCGAGCCACTCTGGGGGGAGGCCCAAGTCCTTCGACCCGAGGTGGGTCGGGGCTTCGAGGTGAGATCCGGGCCGCATGTGACTCAGTCAATGAGCAAGCCCTCTGCCACGGCGAGCGGTTCGCCAACCTCTCGATTCACCTCCCACTTTCTACTTCCGACCCGCGGTGATCGTGGGGGTGGGGGAAACGATCCGTAACCCGAGGTAGTCGAGCTCCCAGGAAAGCAGCGCCTGGATCCGCCGGTATACAGCCGACTTAGCCGTGGCATGGCAGCTGCTGTTGCCACCTGACAAATGACGACTCGCCCGATCGCCATGATGCTCCTTGGAACCCTCCTTTGGAGCGTCCCCGTCTCCGCCGATCGCCGCCGACGCGTCGCGGAAAAGCAGGAAGAAGACAAAGCAGCGGAAGAGACGGAGGATCAAGATGGCCCCGAAGCCACCGCGGTCCTCCCGATCAAGCTCGATGACGTGATCGAGGTGGCCGTTCGCCTCGCGCCCGAGCTCGCGCGCTCGAAGAACGAGCGGCTGTCCGCGAAGGGCGAGGCCCAGGCCGCGCGGCGCGACCAGCAGTGGGTCGTCAGCATGGAAGGCAAGTACAACCGCTTCGCGTTCTCGCCCGACGTCGAGGTCGGTCCGTTCGGGACGGTGGCCGAGGACAAGCTGTCGGCGTCGCTCGGCATCGGCCGCAACCTGCCGACCGGTGGCAACGTCGCGTTTCAGATCGGCATCCAGCGCGCTCTCAAGGAGCTCGAGATTCCGCCGCAGCTCACCGATCAGCTCGCGCTCAACGCACCGAAGGAGGTCGATGGCGGTGACCGCATCTTCGATACCTACGCGACGGTGCAGTCGTCGGCGAAGTTGATCGTCAAGCAACCGCTGGTGCGCGGCTTCGGCAAGGAGGTCGCGCTCGCGCAGCAGACCAAGGGTGACCTCGCAGCCACCGAGGCAACCGTCAAGACGCAGCTCGCGGCCGAAGAGATGCTGCGCGATCTCGTCGGGTCCTACTGGGAGCTGTCGTACGCGGCATACGAGGTCGACGCACGCGCGGAGTCGCTCGAGCTCGCGAAGAAGCAGGAAGAGCTGACGCGGATCGAGCTGCGCGCGAAGACCACCTCGGAGTCGGGGCTCACCGCGGTGCTCTACGAGGTGCAGATCCGCGAGGAGGCGCTGCTCGTCGCGAAGAACGCGTGGGAGAAGAAGTCGATGGACCTGCGCAAGCGCGCGGGGCTCGAGCTCGACCGCCGCGATCTCGTGATGCGCCCGAAGGACGCCTTCGAAGTCGCCGACGACGAATGGGATGCCACCGAGGTGCTCTCCCGCGCGCGCAAGTCGAACCGCCGGATGGCGTCGCTGGTGCTGCAGAAGCGCAGCGCCGACGTCGACGTCAAGGTGGCGAAGAACTCGATGCTGCCGAAAGTCGATCTCGAGCTGTCGGGAGCGCTGGTAGGCACCGGTAACACCACCGATCGCTCGCTGACCGCCGTCACCAACTCCAACGGCTACGAGCTCTCCGCCGCGCTGACGGTGCAGTTCGACATCGGCGGCGCGGCCAAGGGTGCACACGACGCGGCGCTCGCCCGGCGCCAGAAGGTCGATGTCGATCTGGCGGACGCCGCACGCACTCTCGACACCGAGGTTGTCCACGCCGTCCACGAGGTCAAGTCGGCGCGCGCGCGCGTCGTGTTCGCCGAGAAGGCGATGCAGTACGCCGAGGAGAACGTCAAAGCGGAGCGCGCGCAGTTCCAGGCCAAGTTGCGCACCAACTTCGACGTCATGCAGCGCCAGACCGAGCTCGCCAACGCGCGCCTCCGTCGTGGTCGCGCGATCGCCGACTACCACCTCGCCGTCGCCAACGTGCAGTTCCTCGGCGGGTTCCTCCTCGAGCAGTACCGCGTCAACGTCCGCCCGCTCGCGAAGCGCTGATCGCATCCCTCAGTTGACAACCAACCAGCCCCACCCCCGACGAACCCATGTCAACCAGCGGAAACAACACTGATGCCTCGAAGGCACAGCTCTTGATCAGGAAGATCACCATGCGTAGCCCAACGCTCCTCGCCCTTCTCTCCACCTCCCTCTCCCTGACTGCCTGCGTCGCCCCCGTCGGCGGCGACGACTCGGGCCGCCACCCGGTCGATCCCGATAACAAGTCCGCTTGCGCCAACAAGCCGGCCTCGGCAGTCAAGAAGGTGATGGAAGACATCACCATCCGTACGGCGGCCGACTGGGACGAGCTCCCGACTGGCTGCTGGGACCTCCGAGGCAAGTTGACGCTCGAGGGCGACACGGTCACCTCGATCGCGAAGCTCGAGAAGCTGGTCGCGGTCGACGAGCTCGAGATCGCCGACACCAAGCTGACCGCGTTCGACGCGCCGATCTACGTCTACGAGTCGGTGTCGATCACCGGCAACGCGCAGCTCGTGAACCTCGACAACCTGGCGATCGACCAGAAGATCGGCATCGACGTCGAGGTCGACGACAACGCGGCGCTCACCGGGCTCGGTGGCCTCGCCGACCTCAAGAAGCTCAGCGGCGACCTGACGATCAGCCGCAACGCGAAGCTGCCGACCGTCGCGCTCCGCAACCTCACCGAGGTCACGGGCTCGACACGGATCGCCAACAACACCGCGCTTGCGAGCATCGAGCTCGGCAAGCTCGAGACGCTGTATCGCTTCGAGGTCCTCGACAACCCGGCGCTGACGTCGATCGGAGCGTTTCCGGCCCGCGAGATCAGCGGCGATGTGACGATCCGCAACAACGCGAAGCTGACCACGCTCGGTACGATGAGCTCGCTCGAGAGCATCAACGGCTCCCTGACCATCGACAACAACGCGGCGCTGACGACGATCGGGATGTTCACGACGTCGATGCGCTACGTGACGAGGCTGATGACGATCTCCAACAACCCGCTGCTGACCAACCTCGGTCAGCTCGCTCACCTCCAGGTGATCGGCGGTGGCACGGTGACCAGCAACAAGGCGCTGCCGTTCTGCGCGGCGCAGGAGATCAACCACTGCGTGCCGCAACACGGCACGGTGTCGATCACCGGCAACAACAACGCGACGATGACTTGTACCTGCTGGTGCGAATAGCAC
>JBBQJJ010000071.1:0-28389 GCA_038325805.1 Haliangiales bacterium | reverse complement strand
TACGGTCCCGACATCTGCGTCGAGAACGCGGCCGGTGCACCGATCATCGATGTCTCGCCGCTCGTCGGCAAGGAGCTGTTCGGCGAGTCAGGGCTCGGCTACAGCGATCAGAAGTTCGTGACGGTCACCGAGGTCGACGCCGCGACGCCGGTCGGCAAGTGCGTCGCGGGCATGCCGACCGATCCGCCACCGACGACGGCCACCACGTGCATGTCGACCGTGCTCGATCGCGACGTCGACACCGGCACCTGCGTACAAGCCGAGGATGCGAAGTGGTACCGGTGCGATACCGGTGGCGGGTGGACGCAGCGCGCGAGCTCGAGCGGCTGTGCCGAAGCGTTCTCGTGGTGTCAGTCGGCGACGCTCGGCAACAAGGTGCAGCCACGCACCTGCGTGCAAGCGGCGTCGGACAGCAAGTGGTACCAGTGCAACGGTCAGACGTGGGTGACGCCCGTCGACACGGCGGCGCAGTCGGGTCCGATCGGCGCCTGCTCGACCTTCCACCCGCTCTGATTTGCCTGCTCCTGGAACGCAGTCTGGCCTACGCGTAGCCGCTGAGAAACCCCAGTGCTCTCGGTTGTGTCGCCGGAGCGGCGAATCCCGGCGGATCACCCGTTGCGGCGGATCAAGGCGATGGCAGACGAGGTCCTCGCCGGGCTCTCGAAGACGTTCGACGCCATGTACAGCAGCGTCGGGCGACCTTCGATCCCACCGGAGCGGCTCCTCAAGTCCCAGATTTTGATGGCGCTCTACACGGTACGCAGCGACCGGCAGTTCTGCGAACAGCTCGACTACAACCTGCTGTTCCGCTGGTTCCTCGACATGAATGCCGACGAGCCGACGTTCGACGCGAGTTCGTTCTCGCGAAACCGCGACCGGTTACTCGACCACGACGTCGCGGCGAAGTTCTTTGCCGCCGTCGTCGGGCAAGCTCGCTCGGCCCACCTGATGAGCCACGACCACTTCACCGTCGACGGCACGCTGATCGAGGCGATGGCTTCGCTCAAGAGTTTCCGCCGCAAGGACGACAAGCCGGAAGACCGCGAACCACCCGACGACCCGGGCAACCCGACAGTGAACTTCCACGGCGAGAAGCGGTCGAACGACACGCATCAATCGTCGACCGACCCCGAGGCCAAGCTGGCACGCAAGAAGGGCAAGGAATCGAAAATGAGCTTCTCGGCCCACGCCCTCATGGAGAACCGCAACGGCCTGATCGTCGACTTTCGGATCGACGAAGCCAATGGCTTTGCCGAGCGCCGCATCGCGCTCGCGATGCTCGACGACAACGTGGTCAAGGACCGTCGCATCACCGTCGGTGGCGACAAGGGCTACGACACCGCGGACTTCGTAGCCGGCTGTCGTGAGATCAACGTGACGCCGCATATCGCGCAGACCTCGGATCCCCGACGGAGATCTGCGATCGACGACCGGACCACGCGCCACGCCGGCTACTTAATGAGCCAGCGCAAACGCAAGTTGGTCGAAGAGATCTTCGGTTGGATGAAGACCTTCGGTGGATTCCGTCGGACACGATTCAAAGGCAGACGCCGCACGCAGCTCGCCGCGACGATCGTCGCAGCGGCCTACAACCTGCTCCGCATCTGCAAGCTGCTGCCGAGCCCGGCATAGAACCGACGGAACCCGAACTCTGGATCTCGCGTCGCCGATCCGGAGCTGGGACTCGAACGCTAACTGGGGTTTCTCAGCAACCTGCCAACTAGGCTGCGATCGTGTTGCGCAGGCTGGGTGTTGCAGCTCGTTATCTCGGTGTCGTCGCCGTGCATAAATGGGCGATCGTCGTCGCCGGACGCGAGGTCAATCGCGCACTCGTGGTGAGCGCGCCGAGCCTGCGCGTGTCGTGGCAGCGGCTCGTCGCGCACGATCTGTCGAAGCTGTCGCGTGCCGAGCTGATGCCATACGCGCTGCACTTTGCCGATCGCGCACGTGCTGGGGCACTTGGTGATCGCCACGCCTCCGATCCGGACTTCGAGCGCGCCTGGCGGCACCACTACGAGCACAACGATCATCACCCCGAACACTTCTTCGACGAGCACCAGACACCGGGTCGGATGCCGGACGAGGCGGTCGTCGAGATGGTCGTTGATTGGATGGCAGCGAGCCGCGCCTACGAGGGGAAGTGGCCGTGCTGCGGCGGTCACTGGCGATGGCTCGAGCACAGCTGGGATCGCTTGAAGCTGCATCCTGCGAACAAGGCACTTGCCGGCGCGATCGTCTGTGCGCTCGGCTATCGCACCGCGATCCCCGAGTTCGATTGGGACGGTGCTCGGCAATCGATCGACGATCCTGCGCAGCAGTTCGATGCGTTGCGCGCATATGCGGCGACCGTACTCTTCCCGCGATTCGGCTGACGGCGCGCGCCAAGCAGCGAGTGCTCGTGCGGGAACGCAGACCGCGCGGAGTTACTTGTAGGCGGAGAGACACGTCGCGTTCCCGACCGACCACCGTCGAGGTGCATGCCGCGTGACTTCTACTACGCGCAGCACGATCGATGGGCGGGCGGCGTTCAAGCGCGAACGCGTGCTCTCGGCCGCAGCCAACGCAAGACACGGGTTCCGCTCGCGACCGCAACAGCTGACGCCATCGATGCCGTCGACAAGCTGGTCGCGAATGTCCGACGCGAAGCGCTGCGCTTCTATCCGGTCGACAGCGTCGACTTGAATCAACCCCTCACGCCGACAGGAGAAGACCCTCAAGAACCGTCACCCATGTCCGAACGTCCCCTCGGATAACTCGTTACCCATCTCCCCACTTGAACAGTCCTAATCATCCAGGGCGACAGCTTCCGCCTACGACAGAAGAAACGAGCTGGGCTTCTCGGCTCGGGAAAGACCACGCACTGAACACCCGGGTGGGGTCAGGGTTAGTGGCGTTGTCACGGGGGCAGTTCTTGATGGCGTTTGACGCAGACGGCTGCCGGATCCTCCCGTGGGCGGCCGGCGAAGTCGGTGGGATTCCATCGACGGAGTGCGAGTCATCGGTCGACACCACCATCAAAGTGCACCATCGACCGCCGCACCAGGCGACGGCCGGATCCTCGCGCGGGCGGCCGGCGCGACCATCGAGGTGCACCACCCGCCGCCGCTCCGTTCCATATCACCTGTGCTGAAACGCGAACGTCCGGGAGATTTTCTTTTTGGCAGAGAGAACGCCAGCGGTGGTTGGGGACGTTGTTGATTGCTTCGTGGCGGACCGTCGATGGGCGTTGGCGGATGCACGGCGCTTCGTCCGCTTTCGCGGCACGGCTATCAACGGTGCAGCGCACGCTCTCGGTCGCCGCTCGCGACCGCGACGCCCCACCATCGAGGTGCACCATCGACCGCCGCTCCAGAAGGCTGTCGGATCCTCGCGGGGGCGGCCGGCGTGACCGTCGAGGTGCATCACCCGTCGCCGCTCCGCTCCAGGCGCCGGATCCTCGCGCGGGCGGCCAGCGTGACCGTCGAGGTGCACTACCCGCCGCCGCTCCGTTCCATATCACCTGTGCTGAAACGCGAACGTCCGGGAGAGTTTCTTTTTGGCAGAGAGAATGCCAGCGGTGGTTCGGGGCGTTGTTGATTGCTTCGTGGCGGACCGTCGATGGGCGTTGGCGGATGCGCGGGCTTCGTCGGCTTTCGTGGCACGGCTATCAACCGTGCAGCGCACGCATGCTCGCGGCCGCAGCCATCAAGAAACGGAGTCCGCTCGCGACCGCGACGCACCGGCGACAGGCTGGAGGACCGCCCATCTAGGTGCACCATCGACCGCCGGTTTTAAAGGCCGTCGGATTCTCGCGCGGTCCTGTTCATAGGCCGCATAACATGGACCATGGATGATTTTGAATAAAATATCGGCGAAATCAATTGCACGGCGCTTCGGTACCTGTTATCAGGTGCGAATGGCTCGGCCGCGCAAGCGCCACCTCCAGCAGTCGCTCGATCTCCGGGCACCTGAACAAGACCGGCGTGGTGGTAAGCGGAAGGGGGCTGGCCGTCCGCCGAAGGCAGCGCGCTCTTCCGAACGTCACAAGAAGCGGCCGAGAGTCGACCCTCGCCACCCGTTGCACGTCACACTCCGCGCCGTTTCCGGTGTGGGCTCGTTACGCAAGCGTGATGTGTTCCGGGCGATCGGGGACGCCACCGTCGCGGTGGCCAAGCACGACCAGGTCCGGATCGTTCACCTCAGCATTCAGACCAATCACGTGCACCTGATCGTCGAGGCCGCCAGCAAGGCGGCGCTGAAGCAGGGAATGCAGTCGTTCCAGATCTCGGCAGCGAAGCTGATCAACCGCGCATTGCGGCTACGGACTGGCGTGCGCCGTAAGGGGCAAGTCTTCGCGGATCGCTACAACTCTCGCGCGTTGACCTCGCCACGCGCGGTCCGCAACGCACTTTGCTATGTCCTCAACAACTGGCGCCATCACGACGAGAACCAGCGCATCGCGGCTCGCACCTGGAAGGTCGACCCCTACTCGAGCGCCATTGCGTTTCCCGATTGGAAGGAGCGCGCCGAGTCTCCGATTCTGTACCGGCCACCGCGAACATATTTGGCGCTCGTGACGTGGCGAGCCAGAACCTGGCTTCTCCGCGAGGGCTGGAAACGTCACGGCCTGATCTCGGTGTACGAGGTGCCCGGCCCGCCAGTCTCCCCGCGAGTTCGAGCTCGCTAGCCTGAGTAGCGCTGAGAAGCGCTGAGTAGCGCTGAGTAGCGCTGAGTAGACCGTGACAGGCAGTCGATGCGTTGACTGCGGCTAAGATCTCGCGGTCGCGGTCGCGGTTGCGAGCGGACTCCGTGTCTTGCGTTGGCTGCGGCACGAGGGCACGCGTGCGCCGCGCGGTTGGTCCTACGCGATAGTCGTGATGCGAAGGCCGACGAAGCGAAGCGCCGCGCGTCCGCGAACGCCCATCGACGGTCCGCCACGAAGCAATCAACAACGTCCCCAACCACCGCTGGCGTTCTCTCTGCCAAAAAGAAAATCTCCCGGACGTTCGCGCTTCAGCACAGGTGGTGTGGAACGGAGCGGCGGCGGGTGGCGCACCTCGATGGTCGCGCCGGCCGCCCGCGCGAGGATCCGACAGCCGCCTGGAGCGGCGGTGGGTTGTGCACCTCGATGGTGGTGGCGGTCCTCGAGCCTGTCGCCGGCGCGATCAGCTGCGTCGCGGCCGCGAGCACGCATTCGCGCATGCGTGCGCTGCACGGTTGATAGTCGTGTCGTGACGCGAAAGCTGACGAAGCGCCGCACAATCTCGCGACCGCGCTTCGACGGGCCGCCACGAAGCCATCACAAGGTGCTGAACCACCACTGACGGTGGCGCACCTCGATGGTGGCGTCGGTCGACCGAGAGAGGGGTCGGCTGGAGTGGCGATCGATGCGCACCGAAGATCAGGCGCAGCTGTCTGCTCCTCGGGTCGGAATCCATGTTGCGAGTCGAACACTGGCCGTCGCGCTTGGTCCTCGCGCGCGGGATGCCATAGTCGAGCGCGATGGACGTGCCCGAATTACCCGCTCGGCCGGTCACTCTCCTGACGCGGCCGTTCGTCCGCTTCATGCACCTCCAGGCATCGGGTGGCATCGTCCTGCTGGCGGCGACGACGTTCGCCTTGATCCTGGCGAACACGAGCCTCGCCGACGACGTCGCGGCGTTCTGGAATCGCACGTTCACCATCGGGGTCTCGGGGGCATCGCTGTCTTACCCGCTCTGGTACTGGGTCAACGATGGGCTGATGGCGATCTTCTTCTTCGTCATCGGTCTCGAGATCAAGCGCGAGCTGATCTGGGGAGAGCTCCGCGACCGTCGCAACGTGGTCCTCCCGGCGATCGCCGCGCTCGGTGGGGCGATCGCGCCCGTCGTGATCTACCTCGTCTTGCAGCCGTCGCTCCCCGGACGCTCGGGCTGGGCGGTGCCGATGGCGACGGACATTGCCTTCGTCGTGGGGTGCCTTGCCGTCCTCGGCTCGCGCGTTCCACCTGCACTCAAGATCTTCATGCTCTCGCTCGCGATCATCGACGACATCCTCGCGGTCATCGTGATCGCGGCCGTGTTCAGCTCGTCGATCGACGTGATCTGGCTCGGAGGTGCCGTCGCCGGGCTCGCGGTCGTGTTCATCCTCAACAAGCTCGGCGTGCGCCGGATCGGGATCTATGTCCTGGTCGGTGCGGGCGTCTGGTTGTGCACGCTGGAGTCGGGCATCCATCCGACCGTGGCGGGCGTGTTGCTTGGCCTCTTGACCCCCGCACGCGCATGGATCCAGAACAGCACGCTCATCGGCGTCATCGATGGGGCCGTCCCTCAGCTGCGTACCGCCGAAGACCGCTCCGAGGAGCAGCGAGACGCCGTCGAGACGCTCTCGTTCGCGGTGACCGAGGCCGTGTCGCCTCTGGAGCGCCTCGAGCACAGCCTCCACTCGTGGGTCGCGTTCGCGATCATGCCGGTGTTCGCGCTCGCCAACGCCGGCGTCCCGGTGAGCTTCGACGGAGTGCAGCAACCCATCGCGCTCGCGGTGATCGCGGGCCTCGCGATCGGCAAGCCGCTCGGGATCTTTGGAGCGTCGTGGCTCGCGGTGAAGCTGAAGCTCGCGCGCATGCCGGACCGCACGTCGTGGGCTTCCCTGCTCGGCGCCGCCTGGCTCGGCGGCATCGGCTTCACGATGGCGTTGTTCGTCGCATCCCTCTCGCTGACGGGACCCGTCCTCGAGATGGCGAAGAGCGGGATCCTCGTCGGGTCGGCACTCAGCCTGATCGGGGGGGTGACCGTCCTCGCGTGGACGCTACCGAGGCAAGAGCCGACGACGTGAAGTGACCGCGAGAAGGTTCGGCCGACGAACCTCCGCATGCTAAGCCCTCCCGATGAAGGTCACGATTCGCTACTGCAACGGTTGAGGCTACAAACCTCGCGCTGCCCGGGTGGCAGCGAAGCTCAAGCAAGACCTCGGGCTTGCTGCCGACCTCGTGGTGGGTAACTCCGGCGAGTTCACCGTCTGGGTGGACAGCGCGAAGGTCGCCGAGAAGTCGTCGGGCACGTTCCCCGAGCCAGAAGCGGTCGTCGCAGCGGTGCGCGCCGCGACGCAGTGATCACTTCAGCTTCATCGAGGTGAGCATCGCGCGGAACTTTGCCGCGTTGGCTTCGACCGTCTTCTTCGAGCCCGTCGCCTTGAAGTAGTACGGGCCGACGGGGCTGTTGACGATCGCGGCGAGCAGCATCGCATCGGCCATGTCGACCGGAGCCGGGCCACCGGGCATCTGCTGCGTCGTCAGCCGCCCGGAGACCGAGACCACCGTCGCGTCCTGGGTGGCGAACTTCGTCTTCTCGATCTTCGCGATGTCCTTCGACGGCTTGCCGTCGGCCTGCGTGATCTGACCGAGCCAGCGCTCGAGGTTCGCCTCGACGCCACCGGCGCCACCTTCGCCGAAGTAGTAGACGATGAGCTCGGCCTGCTCGCCGGACTTCTCGGACCACGTGTACTGCGCGGCACGCATGCTCGAGGTGACGGGCTTCTCGTTCCATTCCTTCGGTGGGGCCAGCGTGAACGGGCCGAGGACTGAGCGACCATCGGCGGTCTTGTCGAGCGACTTCGCATCGACGGCCTGCGGGACCGTGTTCGGTTGCTGCCCCATGCCACCAGCGTGTGGATCGGCACCGCCGGCACTGTTGATCGGCGGCGCGCCGGGAACACCAGCGTGGGGGTCGCTGTTGTCAGGTTCATCACCGCCGTTGAGTGGCGGTGCTCCGGGAACACCGGCGTGTGGATCGGCTCCGCCACCAAGCGGGTTCGCGTTGGGCTTCGCCATCGGGGGCTTCGCAGCCGGATCGGCTTCTGCGGATCCCCAGTCATTGGAGGGCGGCAGGCCCGACGGGTTGTCGCGCTTGCAGGAACCGACGAGGGCGAGCAGGAGCAACAGACGGTGCATGATTGAGGCTCTAACACAGGACTGGGCAACGTGCGATCCGTGGCCCAAGGTTCGCGGATGTGGCCGGCACACCTGCTGACGCTTTGCCGCATTCCCCTCGCGGTCGGGATGTGGTTCACCCACGGAATCTCGGCGGTTGCGCTGGTCGGGCTCGCCGCGCTGACCGATGCCCTCGATGGCACCGTGGCCCGATGGCTGAAGCGCCGCGGCAACATGTCGCTCGACATCGGAGGTTGGCTCGACCCGCTGGTCGACAAGCTGTTCGTCGTCATCGCCTTCACGGCGATGGCCTCCTACGTCGAGCTGGAGGTCCTGTTGCTGCTCGCGGCGCGCGAGATCCTGCTCGTGCCGATCGGCATCCTCTACCTGGTGAGGCGCGTCAAGCTCGCCGAGCTCCACGCCGACGTGATCGGCAAGGTCGCGACGGTCGCGCAGTTCCTCGCCCTCGCGGTCGTGCTCGGGCTACCGCAGTACGGCTTGGTGGCAGCAGCGATCGCCGGCGCGCTCGGCATCGCAGCCGCGGCTCATTACGCCTGGGCTTCGAATCGGATGCACAGGGTGACGCGACCGGCGGCGCAGCGCGAGATATCGATCACCGCATCATCCACACCGTGAGAGCTGCGCAACGTGTGGAACACGCGAGCGTGCCCGACGGCCGGCAGCTCGGCGACGTACTTCGCGAGCGCCACGCCATCGCGGATCGCGACATCGTGAAAGTAATCGCGACCGAGCGCACGCCAGCGTTGGATTCCGGCGCGCTTCGACTCAGCAAGGTTGTAGCGCTCGACGGTTCCGGAAGGACTCAGACACACCACACCGAACGGCAGCCGATCGAGGGCGGCGGCGTCGAGGTCATCCAGGCAGAGCGGTTCCACGGATCAGGCGTAGCACAGCCGTACCGGAAAAAGATCTGTCGGACCGACGACGATGTTGCGTGTAACGGATCGCACCCATCGGGCCTCTAATCGCGGATGGCGTGCGGGGCGTCCGCCTGCGTCGCCGGCGCTTCGGGGTCGATCGTGGGATCGCGCTCCGGAGGCGGTGGCATCGAGTGATCGCGATCGATCGTGAAGCTGCCGTCCCAGGTTAGCCCGACGGCGAGCAACTCCTCGGCGAACTCCTCGGCGTTGATCTGGCGACGGCTCGGCTCGGAGTCGAGCGCACGCGAGAGGACGTCGTCGAGCTTGAGCGGGATCCCCGGAGCGACCGACGACACGGGGACGTACTTCGCGTCGCGCGGCGTCTTGCCGCTGAGCCCGTAGTACATCGCGGCGGCGAGGCTGTAGAGGTCCGCGCGCTGGTTGCCCGGACTGCCCGCAACGATCTCCGGAGCCATGAAGCCCGGGGTGCCCATCACGGCACCGGCGATCGTCAGCTCGGCTTCGTCGCCGATCCGCGCGATGCCGAAATCGAGCAGCTCGATCCGGATCGGTTCGCGCTCGGGGGCGATCACGAACATGTTGCCGGGTTTGACGTCGCGATGCACGATCCCATGGCGATGCGCCTCGGCGAGGCCGTGCGCGGCGGGGATGAAGAGATGAACCGCGAGCGCCGGCGGCAGCACACCGCACCGCTTGACCAGCGTCGAGAGATCGAGACCCTCGAGCAGGTCCATCGCGTAGTACCAGACGCCGTCGTCGGTGACGCCCCAGTCGTGGATGCGCACGACGTTCGGATGCGTGATCGCTGCCGTCGCCTGGATCTCGCGCTCGAACCGCGCGACCCGCGACGGCTTTCGACCGTGCTCGGGTGACAAGATCTTCAACGCGACGTTGGCGCAGCGCGCGATCCTCCGCGCGCCACACCTCGCCCATGCCGCCTTGTCCGATCCGCTTCTGGAGGCGATAGCGACCGAGCTTGCGACTCTCGAACACGCTCTGCCGCAGCGACCACATCACGTGACCGCCCCACACGACGACGATCACGCCCGCGAGCAGCACCGCACTGAACACCGCGAAGGTGGTGAGCGCGCTGGGGTCCGAGAGTTGCGCCGCGAGCTCGGGGTCGAAGCGCGTCGCGATCAGGAGTCCGACCGGATAGCTGAAGCCCGACACCGACGCCCAGACCAAGCCGCGCTGCCACGGACCCGGCGACGCGATCGCTTGCCCCATCAACACGACGAACACCGCGGTGACGTACGGCGACGTCAACCCACCCATGTGCGTCGCCATCAACATCAGCGAGAACGCACTGACCGGGAACACGCTGACGATCAGAAACGAAGCGACCTTGGGCGACGGCAGCGGCGATCGAAACAGCGGCACGATCATCGCCACGTGAAACGCCGTGGTCACGAACCGCACGATCACGACGAACAGCAGGGATCCCGCGCCCAGGATCGAGTGCGTGAACAGATCGAGGCCGAGGCCCACGATCAGCCACAGCGCGCACGCGACGACGATCAGGCTGCGCGCCCGCAGGATCTCGCCCGCCGCCTGGTGACGCGAGATCCGCTCCTGCGCGGCGGTCGAACCTACCGACCCGCTGTGCGGGGTCCCGCGCGCCCCGGTAGATGTCACGCTACGAAGATACGTCAATGTGGCCGATGCGGATCGATCGCGACGAACCGAGCGATCTGGAGCGTGTAGGCTGCCGCCGATGCGCTTCGCACTGCTGTTCCTGGTCGCGTGTGGTGGGTCTCCAGTGAAGCCCGTGGAGCCACCCCCGATCGCACCGGAGGCGCCGCCGACAGCGGACGCTGCGCCGGTCACCACCGGCCCGACGCGTGACGAGTGCACGCGCGCGGGTGCGAACACGTTCGCGATCGCGAAGCCCAGCCTCGCCGAGCAGTTCGGCGACAAGCTCGAGCCGTTCGGAGTGAAGTTCATCGCGCTGATGACGACGCGCTGCGTGGACGACGCGTGGACCAAGGACGCTGCGACCTGCCTGATCGCCGCGAAGGTCACCGACGACGTCACCACGTGCACGAACGAGAAGTTCACGCCAACGCAGACTCAGAACATCGCCAATGGCTTTGTCGAAGTGGTGAAGTCGATGATGTGAAGTCGATGTGATGCGTCGCCCTGTCGCGGGGCGCGCCGCAGGCCCTGCCGCACTGACATCCAGAGCCATAGGCCGGCCAGTCATCTCCAGCAGTTGGGGAATTCGCTCGCTGGTATCGAGGTTGCTTCCGGTACCTCCATGAGCCGCCGCCCGCGATCCCGCCGCGTCACCCAGCCCATGAATGTCGGAAAGTCTCGCGATCCCTCGATCCATACGTTGGGGTTTCGCTGCTTCCGGTTGTTCCGCGTTCCTCGTGGGTTCGACGTGATGGTGTGGTTCGACCACACGCACATGATGGCGGCGTTTACCCGCCATACCTGAGGCAACAGCTGCCGAGTCGGCGGGTGATGCCGGCAAGACTTGCCTGGTTGGAGGACGACGCGACCAGAAACCGCGGAGTTACAGTGGTCTGGTTCGTGGAAAAGCGCCGGGGATGCGTCATTCACTTGCACTACTTCTGGTCCTGGGCTGCGGCGACGACAACGCGAACGTCACGCCCGATTCACCACCACCACCACCGCCTGCCGATGGGCCGTTGCCCGACTCGCCACCCGGCGTCGACGTCTTCACGGCCGCCGAGCAAGCGCTCCTCGACCAGATGACTCCGCTCGGCAATCCACCCGCGGATCCGACCAACGCGTTTGCGGACAACGCAGCCGCGGCGACGCTCGGTCAGAAGTTGTTCTTCGACAAGTCGTACTCGGGGGCGCTGACGGTCGGGGACAGCGGCAGCAACGGAGGCCTGGGTCCGGTCGGTGCGGTCGGCAAGGTGTCGTGCGCGAGCTGTCATGCAGCCGGTAGCGAGGTGCTCGACGATCGGCGATCGAAGCCCGGCAACCTCTCGCTCGGGACAGCGTTGATGGGCCGCAACTCGCTCGGTCTCGTCAACTCGTCGTTCAACGCGTGGACGAACTGGGGCGGTCGCTTCGACTCGCAGTGGTCGTTGCCGCTCGCCGTGGCCGAAGGCGGTGTGACGATGAAGGGCACGCGCCTGCAGGTCGCGCACATGCTGTTCGACAAGTACCGCACCGAGTACGACGCGGTGTTCCCGGTCGCGCTCGATGCGCGGCTGGTCGACACCACGACGTTCGCAGCCACCGGCAAGCCCGGTGATGCCGCGTTCGACGGTCTCTCGGTCGACGACAAGCTGATCGTCAACACGATCTACGCGAACTACGGCAAGGCACTCGCGGCGTACATGCGTACGCTGGTCAGTCGGAACGCACCCTTCGATCGCTACGTCGCCGGTGACCGCGCTGCGATGACCGACTCGGCGAAGCGCGGGCTGCACCTGTTCCTCGAGCACTGCACGGGCTGCCACATCGGTGCGAACCTCGCCGACGACCAGTTCCACGCGCTCGCCGTACCGCAGACCGGACCGGGTGTGCCCGCGACGGACAACGGTCGGTTCCAGGACGTGCCCGCGTTGCTCGCGAGTCCGTTCAACACCCTCGGCGTGTTCTCTGACGACATCACGACCGGCAAGCTGACGGATCTCGTGCAGGCCGAGGCACAGAAGGGCCAGTTCCGCACGAAGAGCCTGCGCAACGTCGCCGGCGCCGCGCCGTACATGCACGCGGGTCAGTTCGCGACGCTGGCGGAGGTCGTCGCGTTCTACAACGCGGGCGGCGGAGACGTCGGGGCCACGGGCATCGTCAAGGACGTCAAGATGGTGCCGTTGAACCTCGATGCCGCGAAGCAGGCCGATCTCGTCGCGTTCCTCGAGACGTTGACCGGTGAGGCGGTACCGGCAGAGCGCGTGGTCGACACCTCGAAGTGATCAGCTGACCACGGTCAGCGCGCCCCAGTCGATCGCGTCGGTGAGCTGCTCCACGAGATCGAGGTAGCGCTGGCGGCGCTCGCGTCGCGGGAGCGCGGGATCGAGCGCGAGCAGGGTGTCGAGCTTGTCGGCCGCCGTGCGCTGTTGATAGGCGACGAGCATGAAGCCGAGCGCATCGGCGACCTGGGTGACGCGATCTGCATCGAACGCGCGATGCATCGCCTCCACGAGGAGGTGCATCGCGCCATGCGGGCTGCCCTCGTCGTCGATCCTTTCAGCCGCACGCAGCAGTGCCCGCACGTGGATGGCGGGCACCGCGAGCAGGATCGGCTTGAGTGGATCAGCCTCCGCGGGATCGCTCTGCACGCGCTGCAGCTGTTGCGCGAGCTCGCGACCGAAATGCTCGATCGAGGTCGCGTGGATCCGGAGATCGGCACCATTGTCGTACCCGTCCGTCTGTGCGTCGAGGTCGGCGAGCGTCGTCGCGGGACTCGTCATCGAACGGATTGTGCAGCCGATCGGCCGGTCGATCTGTCCAGTCAGGCGGTGATGCGCGGACTAACTGCGCGAATTTCGGCAGGGGAGAGAGGGCACGCGGGACGCACTGGGTCGCGAGCATGTCCAAGCTGCTCACCGGAGCCCTCGCCGTCACCGCCGCACTCGCCGCTCATCCTGCTGTGCAGGCAGGCGAGCACCGGATCCGTCAGGTCGCGCTGATCGAGGACGCCACGGGGTGGTTCGCGAGCGGCAACGTCGCCGACGTCTACAACAGCGGGGGCACCATCGAGGCGATCTCGTGCTGGATCCGCGGCACCAACTACGTCGACGGTTTCTGCTTCGCGCGCGACGAGAAGGGCAAGACGCTCCAGTGCGCGACGATGGAGGAGCCGAAGCTGCGCGCGATCGCCGCGATCGGCAGTGACTCGACGGTGCAGTTCGGGATCCTGCGCGGTGAAGGCAAGTGCGGCCTGATCGTGGTGACCAACGGCTCGTACTCCGGGCCGAAGCGGCATTCGACGCCGGAGGCCGATGCGTCGGCGCTCGACTTCACCGGCTCGCAGGTGCTGCAGTGAAGCGACCGGCGATCGCGTGCCTCTGGGTCGGCTCGATCGCGGCGACCTGGTTGATCGTGCGCGGCTCGACCACCGAGAACGTTGCACCGACGGCGAAGCCTGCGGTCGCACGCGACAGCGCGATTCGCGTCGCACGGCAGCCGGTGTTGTCACGTGTCGAGAGCGTGGCACTCGAAGAGGACAACTCGGCGTTTCACGAGGCGCTGGCCACGCTCGAGCGAGACCTCTCCGACGGTCGCTGGAGCGTCGACGATCGCGATCGGTTGAACCACAACACGCGCACGCTGACGGCTCCGCAAGCCAGCGAGCTCTACGACGTGCTGTTCCCGAGGCTCAACGAGGGCACGGTGAAGAGCGACATCGAGGGACCACCGATCTGATGCAGGACCGCGTCAACATGCTCGACGTCGGGGCGCTCGTCGGCGAGTACCGGATCGAGAAGCTGGTCGGGCAGGGTGGCATGGGCCAAGTCTACGGCGCCGTGCATCCCGTGATCGGCAAGCGCGCCGCGATCAAGGTGCTGCGCGGCGAGCTCTGCGCCGACCCCGAGGCGATCGATCGGTTCGTGCTCGAAGCACGCGCGGTGAATCAGATCGGGCACCCGAACATCGTCGACGTGTTCGCGTTCGGATCGTTGCCCGACGGCCGTCAGTACATGGTGATGGAGTGGCTCCGCGGGGAGAGCCTCGACGAGCGGATCCGCCGGATGCTGCCGACGCTCGAGGAGACCTGCGAGATCATGCTGTCGATCTGCGCCGCACTCGACGCCGCGCACGCCGAGCAGATCGTCCATCGCGATCTCAAACCACACAACGTCTTCATGTCGCATGCGCGCGGCATGAAGCCAGCGATCAAGCTGCTCGACTTCGGACTCGTCAAGCTCGTCGGCGAGCACCAGGTCGAGCGCACGCGATCGGGCAGCATGCTCGGCACGCCCGCGTACATGTCGCCGGAGCAAGCGCGCGGCCGCGGCGTCGATCACCGCACCGATCTGTACGCACTCGGCGTGATGCTGTTCGAGCTCGTCACCGGAACGCTCCCGTTCATCGAGCAATCGGCGATGGAGATGGTGATGGCGCACATCCAGGCGCAGCCACCGGTGCCGTCGTCGATTCGTCCGGGGTTGCCGCCATCGATCGATCAGTTGATCCTCGGCTTGCTCGAGAAAGACCCGGCGCACCGGCCGACGATCTCGCAGCTGGTCGGCGTGCTCGCAGACGTGCAGAAGCTCGCCGCGTCCGCCCCGGGTGCGCTCACCCCGACGCTGATCGCGACACACCCACACGCCCAGAACCCGACGTTGGTCTCGAGACACCTGCCGCCCGGTCACGCGCCTCCGATGCCCGGAGCTGCGGCACACCACCTGACCGTGCAGTCGAATCCGGCGTTGTCGGCTCCGCTTCTGATGATGGCCCCGAGCATCCCGCAGCTGGCCACGGGGTCGGTACCGGCGCCGCAGTTCGCACACGCGAGCATGGCGGAGGTCCCGGCCACACCTCCGACGGTCGCTGCGTCGCACAGCGGACGCAGGGTAGTGCTGGCGGTGCTCGCGATGCTCGCCGTTGGTGGCATCGCCTTCGGGGTCGTGATGGCGACGCGTGGGGGCAGCGATGCAACGGCGGCCGCGATCCCGGACGCAGCGACGGTCGCGACGCCGGTCGCGCTTCCCGATGCAGCCATGACCTCGCCGGATGCGGCCGTCGTCGCACGAGATGCCGAGGTCACGACGGCCGAGTCGCCGCCCGACGCGAGCACGCACACGAGTCGCCCGCGACCGCGCGATGCCGGTCTGGCGAAGTTGCCGGGCGTGACGAGTGCGCCCGATGCGGGCGTCAACTCTTCACCCGATGCGCCCGTCAAACCGATCGACGACGGCGACGGGTTGTTGCCACCTACGGGGAGATCACGATGAAGCTCGCTGCCCTCGCGCTCGTGCTCGCGGCATCCACCGCCGCCGCGCAAACCGCAGATCCTGCCGCACTCGAGGCGAGCGGCAGCAAGCACTTCGAGCTTGCCGAGTATCCGGCGGCGATCGCCGACTTCAAGGAAGCGTTCCGGATCAGCGATCGCCCGGAGCTGTTGTTCAACATCGCGCAGGCGTACCGGCTCGCCGGTGATTGCGGGCAAGCGCGCACGTTCTACAAGACGTACCTGCGCCGCGTGCCCGACGCACCGAACGCCGACCAGGTGCGGGTGCGGATCGACGAGCCGTGCGCGGACCCCGCCCCCGCGGTTGCACCGACGGAGACTCCGGTGCAACCCGTACAAGGGCCGCAGCCGGTCGTCGTGCCAGGACGCAGGTGGAAGACGACAGCCGGCTTCGCCACCGCCGGCGCAGGCGTGCTCGGAGTCGGGCTCGGCGTGGTGTTCGGCGTGCGCGGTAGGAGCAAGGCCGACGAACTGCGCGACGCGTGCGCCGTCGAATGCAGCAGCGAGACCGCGAAGTCCCTCGACGATGCGGGGAGCGCGGCGAATCGCAATGCCGTGATCGGTTTCGTGGCCGGTGGTGCCTTGCTCGCGACCGGCGTCGTGCTCGTCCTCCTCGATCGACCCTCGCGTGATCAACTCGGCCCGTCGATCTCTGTCGGTGCGGACGGCGCGTCGGCAGCGTGGCGCTGGACCTTCTGAAAGGATCCCATGAAGACTCTCTTGCTCCTTCTCTCGTTGAGCGCGGGCTGCTACCAGCGCGACGTCGCGAACTGCGCGGTGTCGTGTGCGACCTCGTCGGATTGTCCCGACGGACTCGCGTGCACGACGACGGGGCGGTGCGCCACGAGTGAGACCACCACGTGCGGTGCACCCACCGATGGCGGTGATCCGGACGGCCCTCCCGTCACCGGCACGATCCACGTCGTCGCGCTCGACGACCGAGGCCTGCCGGCAGTCGGCGTGCGCGTGATCGCGATGTCGTCGGTCGATGGCTCGGCGATCGCCGACACCACCACCCTGGCCGACGGCACGATCGATCTCGACGACGTCACCGGCGCGGCGGACATCACCGTCGTCGTCACCAACGGCTCGGGCAGCAAGCTGACGACCGTCCGCAGCGTGGCACCCGAGACCACGGTGACGTTCGGCCGGCGTCGCAACGAGCTACCGTCGGTGAATCGCACGGTGACGTTCAACACCAGCTCCGACGCGGCCAACTACTTCATCCACACCAGCTGCAACCCGACGCCCACGCAGGTGTTCGCGCAGAGCGGCGTGGCGACGCAGTCGACGACGATCCAGCTCGATCCGACATGTGCGAACGACTTCGACATCATGATCGTGTTCGGGACCCAGGCGTTCCAGAGCTTCTTCCAGTTCGCGGGGCACGCGACGGGCAACGTGGTGTTCAGCGGAACCTACGAGCTGTTCACGCAGACCGACGCGAACTTCGCGGAGCTGCCGGCCGATCTCGTGTCGGTCAACAACACGAGCCTCACCGGCGCGCTGATCTTTCGCTCCGCCGAACCCGCCACCGGTCCCGCCACCTTCGGGATCCTCGCGGGCGGCCCCGAGAGTGCGACGTCGCTGGTGAACCTTCCTGTGACAGGCTCCGTCGGTCGCGAGCTCCACCTGGCGGTGGCGCAAGCGGGCGACGAGTTCGAACGCTTCCAGCAGATCGCCGAGCGCGTGCCGCCGCAGGGCAACTACAACCTCGCCGTCGAGCCAAATCTGTTGCCGTGGATCACCTCGGATCCGGTCGTCGATCTCGCAGGTCGCGCGATCACCTGGAGCCAGCTGGCACCGGGACCGGAGGCGCGAACCTCCGGCGATCTCGTGGCCACCGAGATCAACTACACGCGCGGCGGTCTCGCCTTCCGCTGGCGGATCATCGCGCCTCCCTCGGCGGTGACCACGACGGGAACCGACGCCCGCATCGCGTTGCTCGATCTACCTGGTGACGAGGTGTTCGAGCCACGCGCGACCGATACGCTCGTAGGCCTCCAGCACCTGCGGATCTACGGCTTCACCTCGACGGCCGGCGCGCAGGTGAGCTACGCGCAGGTCAGTCCGACCGCGGATCTCGCGGTCTCGATGGCGCCGTTCGACCGCTTCAAGGTGACCGAGTCGTTCCTCACCTCCGGGCTCGGGAACGTCGACCTCGCGCGCATGACGGTGACGTTGAACAAGCCGAACTAGGTGATCGGGGGCTCCTGCGCGTGGCGCATCAGCGCTTGGTGTACTTGTCGAGCCACGCGAGCACTTCGTCGTGCCACAGCTTGGAGTTGTGCGGCTTGAGGACCCAGTGGTTCTCGTCGGGGAAGTGGATGAAGCGGCTCGGCACGCCCTTGCGCTGCAACGCCGTGAACGTCGACATGCCCTGGGTATCCACGACACGGAAGTCGAGCGCGCCGTGGATCACCAGCGTGGGCGTCTTCCAGTTCTTCACGAAGTCGATCGGGTTGTGCTTGAGGTAGCCCTCGGGCTTTTCCCACGGCACGCCGGCGTGCTCCCACTCGGGAAACCACAGCTCCTCGGTGTCGAAGTACGCCATCCGCTCGTCGAGGTTGCCGTCGTGGCAGATCAGCGCCTTGAAGCGATCGGTGTGGCCGTTGATCCAGTTGATCATGTAGCCGCCGTACGACGCGCCGAGCGCCGCGGCGCGGCTGCCGTCGAGCCACGTGAACTTCGCGAGCGCGGCATCGAGACCGAGCATCAGATCTTCGTACGGCGCGCCGCCCCAGTCGCCGTTGATCGCGTCGGTGAACTTCTGGCCGTAGCCGGTCGAGCCGTGGAAGTCGATGAACACCACGCCGTAGCCGTGACCTGCGTACGCCTGCGGGTTCCAGCGGTAGTGAAAGTGATCGCCGAAGCTGCCCTGCGGACCGCCGTGAATCACGAACGCGATGGGCACCTTGCCACCGCGAAACCCAGCCGGCTTCATCGCGAAGCCGTGCACGGTGTCGCCCTTCGCACCCTTGAAGCTGAACTGCTCGTACGTGCCGAACTCGATCTTCTTGAGGCGCTCGTCGTTGAAGTGCGTGATCTGCCGGAGGTCGCTGCCGTCGAGCTTCGTGGTGTAGATCTCGGCCGGCTTGCTCAGCGTGTCGCGCGAGAACACGAGGCGATCGCCGGCGACGGTGACGCCAGTGTTGGTGCCCTTGTCGAGGATCAGCTTCTCCTTGCCGCTCGCGACATCGATCGCGAACAGCGAGTGATTGCCCACGTTGTCGGTCGACGTGTAGATCGTCTTGCTGTCGGGTGACCACGCGATCTCGCCCGCCGAGCGATCCCACGCCTCGGTGAGCACGCGCAGCTTGCGACCTGAGGTGTCGTACACCGCGAGGCGCTCGCGGTCGGCTTCATATCCGGGGCGCGTCATCATCCGCACCGCGATGTACCTGCCGTCCGGCGAGTAGGTGGGCGCGAAGTCGTACGCCTTGTTCTGGGTCAGCAGCTGCGGTGTGCCGCCGGCGACCGGCACCGTGAACACCTCGGTGTTGGTGTTCCACGAGGTGGTCTTGCCACCGGTGCGCGTGATGAATGCGAGCGTCTTGCCGTCGGGTGCGATCGACACCTCGTCCATGCCACCGAACGGGTGGGTCGGCGCATCCGTCGTCTGTCCGGGCGTCAGGTCTTTCAACCCGCCATCGCCCGGCTTGTCGGCGCTCCACACGAACAGGTGCGAGTACTTGCCGTCCTCCCACTGATCCCAGTGGCGGAACAACAGCTGGTCGTAGACCCGCGCCTTGGTCTTCGCCTTCGCCTTCGCGTCGTCGAGCTTGTTCGAGTCCGCGAGCGTCTTCGCGGTCGGCCAGACGTCGATCGCGAGGATCAAGCGCTTGCCGTCGGGGAACAGCTTGAAGCCGCCGATGTCGGCAGCGACCTTGGTCACCTGCTCGGCCTCGCCACCGGAGACCGCGATCCGCCAGACCTGCGAGCTCCCCGAGCGCGACGACGCGAAGTAGACCCACTTACCGTCGGCGGACCACGCGGGCTCGGTGTCGTTCTCCGGGTGCGAGGTCAACCGGCGCAACCCCGAGCCGTCGATGCCGACCATCCAGATGTCGAAGCGGCCGCGGTTCGCGTCGAGATCGGTCTCGCGTACGGCAAACGCGACCCACTTGTTGTCGGGAGACACGACGGGCGCGCCGACGCGCTGCATCGCGAGCATGTCGTCGACGGTCAGACCCTTGGCCCCGGCGGTGCTTGCAACGGCCGCGACCAAGATGGGTACGAGGAGCTTCATGGGCGTGGAGTATTGGCCAGCCTTGGAGTGCAATGCTCGCCAGGCGATGAGAAAACGAGTGAACATGTCACTCACCATCGCGGTCGTCGGGGCAGGCACCGCGGGTTCGGCCGCAGCCACCCTGCTCGCGCGCGCCGGCCATCGCGTCACGGTGTTCGAGCGCGTCGAGAAGCCCGGGCCGGTCGGCGCGGGGATCACGCTGCAGCCCACCGGGCAGGCGGTGCTCGCGCGGCTCGGCATCCTCGACGAGATGGTCGCTCGCGGTGCGTTGCTCGAGCGACTGACGGTGGTGCGCGGACCGACCAAGAAGCCGATGGTGGATCTGTCCTACGCGCAGATGCATCACGGGCTGCGTGGGCTCGGCACACATCGCGGCAATCTGTTTCAGATCTTGTTCGCTGCGACCGCTGCGTCGGGTGCGACGGTGCGCCTCGGGGCTCACGTGGCATCGACCTCGGTCGATGACGACGGGCGCTGGTTGACACTCGACTCGGGCGAGCGCTGCGGGCCGTTCGACTTCGTGGTCGCCGCGGACGGCAGCGTGTGCGAGCTCCACGAGTGCGCGAAGCAGGTCACGTCCAAGGTCTATCCGTGGGGCGCCCTGTGGTTCGTCACGACCGACACCGAGCTCGCTGCCGACAAGCGGATCTATCAAGTCGTCGACAAGGCTCACACGATGCTGGGCTTCCTGCCGACCGGGATCGATCCGCAGCGCCACGTACCCGTGGTCTCGCTGTTCTGGAGCATCCGGGTGGATCGCGTCGACGCTTGGCGGCGCGCCGGTCTCGCGCCCTGGCGAGACCAGGTCCTGCGGCTCGAGCCACGCGCCGAAGCGATCCTCGATGCGATCAACTCTCCCGAGGAGGTCCTGTTCGCGCGCTATCGCGATGTCGCGATGAAGCCGTGGCACGGCGATCGGATCGTGTTCCTCGGCGACGCCGCGCACGCGACGAGTCCGCAGCTCGGACAGGGCGCGAACCTCGCGTTGATCGATGCGCTCGAGCTCGCCGACGCGGTCGCGCTGGTCGACGACGATCGGGTGAGCCCGGCGTTTCGCGTGCGCCAGGCGCTCGCCGCGTACTCGGCGAGGCGCAAGCGTCAGCTCGACTACTACCAGTTCATGACCCGCTTCCTGACGCCGTTCTTCCAGAGCGACAGTACGTTCCTCGCGTTGCTGCGCGACCTGGCGTTCCCTGCCAGCCGGTGGCTCGGGCCGTTCCGAAATTTGATGACCACGACGATGGTCGGCACCGGTCGCGGCTGGATCCGCCCGGCGGTCCCTCACGATGACCTCCCGCGGCTCCGGTTGTAAGAACTGGAGTTGCTTCGGTCACAGCAGTGGGCACGGGCGGGTGGGAGATGTCAGTCAGCCGTCGGTGAGAACAACCGCGGTGGAGGACTCGGGTGTATCGTCAGAGGGTGGGCCGATCTGGGCGGCTTACGAGGAGCTACATGCGCCAACGCTATGCGCTTGTCCTGATCGCGGCTGCAGCCGCCTGCGGTGACAACAACATTCCAACCAACACCGTCGATACCTTCGTCGCGAGGAACGTGCTCCTCGCCGGCGAGCGCCTCGATGCGCGATGCGAGATCCTCGACCCGAACGGCGAGACCGCGATCGATGTCGTCACCGGCGCGCCGCTCGCCGACACCACCGAGCTGGTGATCGACTACCGGCACCCCGACTCGTTCGGCCTCGACGACGAGGAGCTGGTGATCGCGGTCCGCGCCGGCACTGCCCAGGTGCGCTGCTCGGCACCGTCGCTCGAGCTGATCGACGAGGAGCCCGCGCTGATCACGATCAACCCGGGACCCGCGGTGCGCGTGCTGACCCAGCTCGACAGCGACGTCGCCGTTGCCGGCCAGCAGGTCGGCGTGGGCTGCCTGGTGTTCGACGGGTTCGGCAACCAGATCGAGACGTTCACCCAGGCCGTCGCGATCTCGCCGTTCGGCGCCGGGACCACGGTCGGCACCGACAAGGTGTCCGCCAACCTGGTGGGCGAGTACGAGGTCAGCTGCGTCGTCGAAGGCGCAGCCGACGTCGAGCCCGACTTCCTGCTCGTGCTGCCCTCACTGCCCGCCTCGCTGGTCGGCTCGTTGACGCCGGAGCGTACGGTGTACACCGTCGACGAGCAGGTCACGCTGATCGCGACGGCGTTCGACGAGTTCGGCAACCGCGTCGATGACGTCGGGCTGATCTACGACTCGTCGCCGAACGTGCCGTCGCCGTCGGAGGCGCGCTTCCAGTTCGATGCCGACGGTTCGTATGCCCTGTCCGCGACGGTGTCGACGCCGACCAAGGACAACCTCCCGCTCAGCGTCACGCTGCCCGTCGTCGTCGACTCCGCAGGCCCGACGATCTCGTGCCGCCGGTTCGACAACCCGAACGTCGATGCCGAGGCGTACATGGTGCAGAGCGGCGCCAGCGGCACGTTCATCCCCGTCGCCGTCACCGATTCGTTCACCGTGTCGTCGGTCAAGATCAACAACGTCACGGCGACGTTCAACCCGAACAACGGCCTGTTCTTCTCGGAGCTGCCGCTCGCGTTCGGCATGAACTTCTTCGACGTCGTCGCCACCGATCAGTTCGGCAAGGAGAACAGCACCACCTGCTTCGTGCTGGTCGGCGAGTTCTTCACGCCCGAGAACAGCTCGATGGATAGCTCGCTCGGGCTGCGCCTCGATCCGAATGCGGTCGGCGATAGCTCGACGGCCGGCGCGATCAACAGCCTCAACGACATCCTGTTCGTGATCCTCAACAGCAACGAGATCAAGACGCTCGTCGACAACGGCCTGGTCGCCGCGAACCCGATCAACGACGGTAGTTGTGGCGTGTTCGCTTGTAACCCTGACGTCAATTACCTCGCCAACACGATCAGCTGGAACACCGCGACCACGACCGTGACGCTACGGCCCGGAGGGTTGACCGCCACCGTCACGCTGCCCAACGTCCGGTTGCGGGCGAGAGCGTGCGGTACGACGTGCTGCATCGGCGGTAGCACCGTCACGATCGTCGCCAACCCGATCAGCGCCGCGATCGACTTCAACCTGACGCTGGTCAACGGCGTGATGCGCGCGTCGGTCAGCGGCAACCCGGTCGTCACCGTCGGTGCGGTGTCGCTCGACGGCTCCGGGTTCTGCGGCTTCCTGCTCGACATCATCGAGGGCCTGGTCACCGGGCCGGTGCGCACCGCGGTGCAGAACGCGCTCAAGTCGTTCATCAACAGCGACGTCGCTCCGCTGCTCGACCAGCTGGTGTCGAGCCTGGACGTCAACACGCTCGGCTCGACGTTCAACGTCCCGAAGCTCGACGGCACCGGCAACATCCAGCTCGGTTTCGGGCTCGCGTTCTCGTCGCTCAACATCAACACCTCGCGCGCGTTGCTCGGGCTCGGCACACGGTTCACGCCGAGTGCGATCGGCCAGAACCGCGTCAGCCTCGGCATCGCCAAGCGAACGTCCAGCGCGGCACTCGATGTCATGGGCACGAGCGGTGCGCGGCCCGTCGGCGTCGCGTTCTATGAAGGTGCGCTCAACCAGGTGCTCCACGGGCTGTGGCGCGGTGGGTTCTTCCAGGCCACCATCGCGCTCGGCGGCGGCACGGCCACGATCGATGCGCGGCTCCCACCAGTCGCGAAGATCACGACGAACAACAAGGCGCAGCTGATGCTCGGCGGCATCGCGGCGACGATCACGATCCCGGGCGTGATCAACAACCCGATCCCGATCCTGTTCGGCGGTCGCGCGACGGCGAACGTCTCGCTGGTCGGCAACACGTTGGCGTTCGGCGGCTTCAACCTCGATCAGCTGTTCGTGTCGTTCCAGACGCCACTCACCCAGAACCAGCGCACCGCGATGGCGAACTTCCTCGGCCAGGTGCTCAACGACGTGCTGTCCGACGCGATCAACACCGGCCTCCCGGCGTTCCCGATCCCGACGTTCACCCTGCCCGCGAGCGCGGCAGAGTTCGGACTCCCCGCCGGCGCCGAGCTCGGCATCACCTCCCCCTTGCTCTCGACCCCAGCCTCGCCGGGTACGCACATCGTGCTGACCGGTGGATTCGGAGTTCGCCAATGAAGCGGCTGTCACTCCTCCTCGTCACGCTGGTCGCTTGCGGCAGCGATGACTCTGACGTCCCGCAGGCTGGCAAGATCACCGTCGAGATCACGTCACCGAGCCCCGGCGCCGAGCTACTCGCGAGCGAGACCGCGCTGATCCCGGTCTCGGGCAAGGTCACCACCGAGAGCCCCGAGTTCGGTGTGCTCGAAGCGTGGGTCAACGGTGCGCGCGTCGACGTCAACACCGATGGCACGTTCGCGACGACGCTCGAGCCCGAGCTCGGCATCAACCACATCAAGGTCCAGGGCGGCGACGGCATCACCGCGCTCGTCGCGCAGGAGCTCGACGTGATGTGGGCGCCGGACTACGTACCGCCGAATCCCGGAACGACGGGCTTCGACGTGCCGGGTGCGATCGAGCTCTCGCTCGGCCAGCGGTTCTTCGACGCGCGCACGTTCGGCACCACCCTGGATCTGTCGACCAGCCCCGTGGTCGCGCATGATCTGTCGTCGGCGCTCGAGCTGATCCTGTGGCACGTCGATCTCGCGAGCCTGCTCGGTGGCCAGCTGCAGTTCGGGAGCGGCAGCACGCAGCTGACAGTCACGATCCCGGCGGCGACACCCGCGGCGGTGATCGTCGATGCGAGGGTGATCGACGACCCACAGAAGGCGATCGACCTGTCGATCGATCTCAACGGCGTGTTCCTGGAGATGGACGGCACGTTCACGTTCGGCAATCGCACGCTGTTGATCGATGGCGGCATCACCGCCGACCTCCATGCATCCGCCCGGCTGACGCTCGGACTCGCCGAGGACGGGCAGGTCGAGGTGCAAGTGATCAACGTGGTCGCGCAGGTCGGGCCGCTGGTGCCCGGCTTCACCGGCGCGAACGGCGACGAGCTCGACGCATTCATCGCGATCGCCGGCAGCGACTTCCGCAACCTGATCGAGGGGCTGATCGAGGCCGAGCTGATCCCGACATTCACGGACAAGGTTCCGCCGCTGCTCGAGACGCTGCTCGGCGCGACCAACAATCTGTTGAACGATGTCGAGTTCACGCTCGATCCCGGCCTCGGCACGCCCGTCACGCTGCAGCTCGACGGGGCGATCGGCTCGCTCGACGTCGCGGCCGGTCCGGCAGTCGGCACCGCCCCCGGTCACGTCAGCGTTCTCCAGGATCTCGTCGTCCGCACCACGTCGACTCCGATCCATGCGGCTTCGCGGGGCGCCGTTCGCCTCGATGCGCAGCCGGCAGCTCCGAACACGCTGAGCTCGAGCGTGCACCTCGTGATGCGCCAGGAGTTCTTGAACTCGCTCCTGCACTCGCTGTGGAACAGCGGGCTCCTCGAAGGTCAGGCGACGTTCGGTGGCTTGACGGCGAACGTCAGCGCGAAGCTCGCGCCGGTCGTCAGGCCCACGCCACCGGATACCGATTGCAAGATCGACGGTGTGCGCTGCGACATCATCCTCCAGCTCGGTCAGCTCGAGGTCGGACTCGCCGATCTCGATCAAGTGTTCGCGGTCAACGCGCAGGCTGGCGCGCGGATCGTGGTCGATGGCACCAAGGTGTCGATCAAGATCGAGACGATCCCGACCCTCAAGGTCTGGGAGATCTCGACGGTCGAGGGTGGCCTGCTCGACGCGTCAGCGGTCAGCGAGCTGATCGTGGATCTCGTGTGGCCCGAGCTGTTCGGGACGATCGGCGAGAAGCTCTCGATCGAGCTGCCGCTGCCGGATCTCGCCGAGCTCGGCCTGTCGACCCTGTCGCCGAACCTCGCCGACGCGGAGCTGTTGCTCCAGATGAAGCAGCGCCCGACGGTGACCGGTGGGTACCTGACCCTCGGCGCCGATCTCGAGCTCGCGACCCCGCAGCCATGAAGAAGCTGCTCGTCGTCATCGCGGTGTTGTGCGGAACGGGCTCGGCGCGGGCCGAGAGCATCGGGCTCGGCGTGTTCGTCGGCCAACCCACCGGGCTCGACATCAAGATCGGGCTCCAGGGGCGCTCGGCGCTCGACATCGTCCTCGGCGTCAATCAGTTCGACGACCCGCACCTGTCCTATGGCCACGTCCAGTACCTCGCGCTGCTCGGGGTCGCGCGCGGCCGCAGCGTCAACGTGCCGTTCCGGCTCGGGATCGGTGGTGCGGTCATTGGCCTCACCGACGACACCACCGTGTTCGCGGCGCGCGTCCCGTTCCAGCTCGGGCTCCGGTTTCGTCGTAGCCCGCTCGAGATCTACGGGGAGATCGCGTTCGTGTTGGTGTTCGACGACGGCACCGATACCGACGTCGACGGCGGTCTCGGGCTGCGCGTTTACTTCTAACCCTGCGGACGCCTGTGGGCACGTCGTGCATGACGCTGCACGTCACGGCTATCCATGGCTACTCGAGATTCCGCCAGCGATCCGGCGATGTTCTCGATCTTGTTAGCGCGATGTCAGGCACACGACATGCTCTGTCCGGCGCTAGAGCTCATGCGCAGTCCACTCCTCGCTTCCGCCGCCTCCATCGCATTCCTCGCGTTCCTTGCGTTCGGCTGCGCCACGCCCGAGTCCGAGATCGATGACCCAGAAGCAGGAATGGGATTCGACGGCGTCGAGGATGATGTCGATACGGTGATGGACGACGGCAAGTCGGACCTCCCGCGCTACGCGACCCCGACCAACCTCCCGACGCTCGTCGCGCCCGAGATCATCGTCTCGCTCGACGGCCTGACCGTTCACCTGTTCGACCGCGAGACCGGCTTCCAGGCGGTCTACCCGGCCGGCGTCGGCGTCAAGAACAGCAACGGCCGCAGCATCACTCCGACCGGGCACTTCGCCTCGGGTTCCGACAAGACCGATACCTGGTGGTACGTCGCGCGCCGCACCAACCCGGAGTACTTCGGCGGCTTCCCGTTCCTTCGCCTGACGGCCGAAAACTCCGCTGGCGCGAACACCTACGCGCTGCACGGCCCGATCACCGAGAAGCTGATTCGCGGATACGTTTCGCATGGCTGCGTGCGTATGGCGGCGCAGAACATCATCGATCTCTTCACGATGGTGAAGACCCACCCCGACACGCCGGTCACGATCCAGCGCGAGGTCGAGCTCGACGCCGATGGCGCGAAGGTCGACGTCGGCAAGACCCCGGTGCTGTGGGACGTCGGCGAGGACATCGCCTACGGCAGGTCCGTCGGTCCCCGCGACTGAAATCACACCCGATCTCGTACGCGTTCGGGTATATCCGCGCGGATGATGAAGCTACTGGTCGTGGTGACGCTCGTCGTCGGTGCATGTGCATCGGCGGGCGATCCGGAGACGCCTGCAAGGCCGGCGAAGGAAGTGGTTCCGGGAGCCGCGCGGCTGCGCGGTGGTGGCGTCCGAATGGATGTCGAGGTCGGTCGTCAGTTCACGCAGCGCCCGATCAAGAACGCAGTGGTGACGGCTCGTCCCGCCGCCCCGGTGACGCCATGAAGGCGCTCGCAGCAGCGTTTTTGCTCGCGCTCGCGATGCCGGCGTCCGCCGACGTTCCGCAGACGGTCAGCTTCACCGCGCGGCTCGTCGACGACAAGACGGGTGACGAGCTGACCGGCTCGCATCAGCTCGCCTTCAAGCTGTTCGATTCCGCGACCGCCGGGAGCGCGCTCTGGACCGAGAACGTGACGACCGACGTCGAAGAAGGGCTGCTGTTTGTCGATCTCGGCGAGACCGAGCCGCTGACGGCGACGGTGCTCGACGGTCGCAAGCTGTTCCTCGAGGTCACGCTCGATGGCGTGGTGATGGATCCCCGCGTCACGCTCGGCAGCGTGCCGTACGCGGTGCGTGCGACCGAAGCCACGAACGCAGTCACCGTTGGTGGCCTCGGCGTCGATCAGCTGCAGCGCAAGATCACCGGCGGCTGCACCACCGGCAACTTCATCATCGGCATCAACGAGGACGGCAGCGCCGCGTGTGCGCCGGATCTGTCGGGCTCGGGCGATATCACCGATGTCGTGGCCGGCAACGGCCTGACCGGCGGCGGCGCGGCCGGCAACGTCACGCTCTCGCTCGTCGACTGCGGCCAGAACGAAGTGCTCAAGTTCGTGGGTGCGGTGTGGACGTGCGCGGCCGATGCGAACGCCGGCGGTGACATCACGGGCGTCTCGGTCGGCGGCGTCGGTGGCTTGTCGGGCGGTGGAGCGAGCGGTGACGTCCAGCTGTCACTGCTCAGCACGTGCGCGAGCAATCAGATCCTGCGATTCAACGGCTCGTCGTGGGGTTGCTCCAACGACGTCGACACCAACTCCGGCGGCACGCTCACCGCGGTGACCACCAGCGGCACCAGCGGGTTGGTGTCGAGCGTCAATGGCTCGTCGGTGGCGCTCTCGTTGCTCACCTCGTGCAGCAACAACCAGGTGCTCAAGTTCAACGCCG
>JBBQJJ010000070.1:0-28480 GCA_038325805.1 Haliangiales bacterium | reverse complement strand
CTGCGATAGCGCGCGATGGCCTTCTCGTAGTCGCCGAGCTTGTCGGCGATCACCGCATCGACGAAGGAGCTCAGGCGATCCGCCGACAGCTCCGGTGGTGCCGGTTTGCGAACGGTTTTGCTCGGAGCCGCGACCGCGACCCCACTGAGGACAAGCAACGCGAGCCAACGCACGAGCGGACGATAGCTCGCGAGCGGTCTGCTCAGGTCGCGCGAATGTCGTCGTTACCGAACCAACACGTCGGATCCTTGACGTCGCAGGCCGGGAACTTGCCGGACCGCTGCACGTAGTACTTCCAGACGCCGTCCTGTTCGCCAAAGCCGAACACCATGGCCTTCAGCCACTCGCCATTCTGCTGAACCTCGACCCGGTCAGTGTTCCTATACACGCGATGGTTTTCCAAGGTGTCACCATGCCACGTTGGCACGGCCGGACCTAGGACAATGCTCAGAGCGCGACGCGGAAGCCCACGCTGTCGAGCCTGAACGTGGGAGGGAAGCTCGCCCTGGCGTAGGTGCGCAGGGACCGTGCGTCGTAGCGATACGATCCCCCTCGGATCACGCAGGGCGCACTACCCGGCTGGATGGTGTTGCGCGGATTGCGCTCTGGACCGTGCAGGTAGAACGACGGATCGTCGACATCCTCACACCACTCGAACACGTTGCCCGCGAGGCCCTCGATCCCGTAGGGGGAGGCACCACGCGGATGCGCGTCGACGGGAACCGTGCCCGCCGTGCCCCGTGCGCGTCCGAAGTGCGCGAGCTCGTTCGTCGGCTCCTCACGACCCCACGGGAAGCGATTGCCATCGGTGCCACGCGCGGCTTTCTCCCACTCGGCTTCGCTCGGCAACCGCCGCGCAGCCCACCGGCAGTACGCACGCGCATCGAGCCACGACACGTAGATCACCGGGTGATCCTCGATCCCCGGTGGACACTTGCCGTTCCTGAAGTGCGCGAGGAAGCGACCGGCCTCGGCGTCCGTTGGCTTGTAGCTCGTGCGCTCGACGAACTCCTCGAACATCTCGTTCGTCACCGGAAACCGCGCGAGATAGAACCGATCGAGCAACACGATGCGCCGGCTCGGCCCCATCTGGAACGCGCCGGTCGGGATCAACATCATCTCGTTGCCGTCATCCTCGACGATGACGCGCGGATGCTCGGACTCGCGCTCCGCTCGCTGCCGCGTGACATCGACGAGTGCGGCCTCGAGCGCCGCGAGGAACTCTTCACACGACTGCCAGCGATCCGCGCGATCCTTCTCGAGCGCACGCATCACCACGGCCTCGAGCGCCTCCGGCAAGTGCGGCCGGTACGACGATGGCCGCTCGGGCATCTGCTCGACGTGCGCCATCATCAACGCGAAGTGATTGTTGCCTTCGAACGGGCAGCGTCCCGTCAGGCAGCGATACAGCGTGACGCCGATCGAGTAGATGTCCGCGCGGTGATCGACCTCCGTCGGCGACTGCACCTGCTCGGGTGACATGTAGCGACAAGTCCCGAGCATCGCGCCGGTCATCGTGTACGTCGTGCCCTCGAGGATCTTCGCGATCCCGAAATCGACGATCTTCGGATGGACGCCGGCATCGTCGATGTCGAGCAGGATGTTCTGCGGCTTGAGATCGCGATGGACGATGCCGTGAGCGTGCGCGTCGGCCATCGCCCGCAAGATGCCGCCGAACACGTAGCGGATGTCGTCGAACGGCAGCTTGCCGCCCCAGCGCTGCGCGTAGTCCTCGAGCGTGGGACCGTCGACGTACTCCATGACGAACGCGAGCAGGTGCTCGTGCTCGATGAAGTCGTGGACGCGCGCGACGTGCTTGTGATTCCAGCCGAGCATCAGCTGCGCCTCGCGCGTGAACCGGCGGCGGATCTCGTGATCGCCCATCAGGCTCGCGTGCAGCGCCTTGATCGCGACCACCCGATCGAGCTTCTGATCCGCGCCGCGATAGACCACGCCCATGCCGCCCTCGCCGATCACGCCGTCGATCGTGTAGCGCTCGGTGATCGTCGTCCCCGGTGCGATCAACCGCGGCGGCACGTACGGCGTCTTCGGTTTGTGGTCGGTCTCGGTGTGCGAGTCGGGACCGCCGAGCGAGCCCACCGCCATCAGGCTCTTGCCGCACCCGGGACAGAATCGAGCCCGCACGGGGATCGTCTCGTCGCAGCTGGTGCAGCGCCCGGGCATCACGACACAATACCCCCGAAAAGGGCAAAACCCCGAGCCAGCGGATGGCTCGGGGCTTCACGAAACGCGCGAGGAACTACCTCGCCTGGATCTTGTACGCCGAGCCCGCGTCGGTCGAGCCGTACACCACGATGCGGTTGATCGTCCGGTACGTGCCGTCGAGGTCGATCGTGAAGGTCGAGTTGTTGCGACCGATCAGCTGGTTGACGTCGATCAGCTGCTGATACGACTTGCCGCGGATGTCACCGAACTCGACGAGCACCTTCGCGATCTTCGAGTTGCCGCGCCCCATCGCCTGGAGCTGGAGCTTGTTGAACACGCCCTTCGCGGCGCCGATGTTGAAGATCTCGCGGTTGTTGTCGATCCGCGTCGCCTCGGTCAGGTCGAACCACGCCTGCGTGGGCCTTGCGACGAAGCCATACGCACCGACGGTTTGACGCGCGTTCCACCGCGGGGTGGACCTGATCTTCGACGCGGCGACCGAGCCCTTGTAGGTGCTACCCGTGCGCGTGACGATCGTGTTGGTGATGTGGAAGTACGGGGCCCGCCACACGGGTGCCGGCTGATAGATCGGCTGATAGACCGGCTGAGCGACCGGCTGCGACGGCGTCGGGTGATACGCCGGCGAAGACGGCGCGGGGTGATAGGCATGCGCGGGCTCCGTGGCGCACGGGTCAGCAACGACCACCGGCGCGGGAGCCGGGCGATAGTTGGGAGCCACCGGCCGCGCACCCAGGCTCACGTTGACCGAGCCGGAGAGCTTGATGGAATCCGCCGATGCCATGGTCGACGAGCCGAGCACGAGGGTGGTGACGAGCGCCTTGAGGTTCATATCGTTTCCTTTTGAGAGGGCGCCAAACCAGCGCCACGAGATGGAGATAGTGCTCGTCACGTGCCACGGGGTAACTGCCTGAAACCTCGTCGGAAAACCGTTCACTCACCTGCGACCACTGCAGGCCTGCTGCAGCTTTCGCAGCGCTTGAATCGCTGCGTGTCTTTCAAGGGGATTGGCTCGCCTGGCGGCTCGCTGGCATAGGCTGCGGTCCATGACCCTTCCGGACGACGCCGTTCGCTACACGCGCGGTGACAGCTACGTGGGCGTGCTGTCGCTGCACCGGCCCGACAACCGCAACAGCATGACGCCGGAGCTGCTGGATGCGTTCGCGGTGGCGAGCCGTGCGGCGCGTGCAGATGGCGGCGCGCGATGCGTGATCGTGACCGGCAGCGGGTCGTCGTTCTCCGCCGGCGCCGACTTCAAGTCGACGCTACAGCGCGAGGGTGATGACCGCGCACCGAACGAGAAGTCGTTCGCGATGTACGAGCCGTTCCTGTCGCTGCTCGACATCCCGGTGCCGATCATCGGTGCGCTCAACGGTCACGCGGTGGGCGGCGGCTTCGGACTCGCGCTCGTCTGCGATCTCCGGATCGGTGCGATCGACGCCAAGTACGGCGCCAACTTCGTACGCCTCGGCCTCGCACCCGGGATGGCGATCTCGTACTTGCTGCCGCGCCTGATCGGGCTCGCGCGCGCGAACGAGCTCCTGTTGACGGGCTCGCTCGTCGACGGAAAACATGCCGAGGCCCTCGGCATCCTCAATCGCGCGGTGCCTGCCGCCGAGGTCCTGTCGACGGCACACGCGCTCGCGAAGCAGATCTCGGAAGCGGCGCCTCTCGCCGTCCGCGCGACCAAGCTCGCGATCCGTCGCGGCCTCGAGCTCCACGTTCGCGAGGCTGCACGGGCCGAGGCCTACGCGCAGGCCGAGACCGTCGCGACGGCGGACGCACGCGAAGGCATCGCCGCTCTCCTCGCGAAGCGCCCTCCTCAGTTCACGGGACGCTAGTCCCTGGCGGGGGCACCGTGTTCACCGGCGCGCATGGCGTCAGCGCGGAACCCGACGGACCTCTCGCCGCGAACGAGATCGGTCCCCACGGCGTATCGACGGCGAGCGTCCACCAGCCGGTGCCGGCATCGTCGAGCTGGACGTCGCGATCACCGACGATGTACCCGATCGCCTCGCCCTCACGCTTCGCGTAGAGACACGTGCCGCTCGCGACCTTGGTGTTTGGCGCGATCACTGGTGGCGGCGCATCGGGATCCTTCGAGCGATGCACCGCACCCGGCGGCTGCCGCTTCGACGCGTAGCCTCGCACCACGACATCGCCATCGGCGTAGCCGACCTCCATCCAACCATCCGCGGTCTCGCGGATCGCGTCGATCTGGTAGCCGTTGACCGCGACCGCGAGCTGGTTGTTTCCCCACACCGGCTCGGCGCGGATGATCGAGCCGCCGAACAGCATCGCCGGGCGGTTTCCCGTCGGGATCTTGCCCATTCGTCGCTCGCCCGAGCCCTGCTCGCCGAGCACCTCGTCGGCCACCCAGGTCTCGACCTCGATCGCGCCGAGGTAGCGGATCTGGGTCTGCTTGTTTCTGCGCGCGAGCCGCTTCACCCGCGCGCCGGCACGCAGCTCGACGAACATCCCATCGCTCCGGCCCGGCAGACCCGCGATCCGGTGTGCGCGCTGCAGCACCGCATAGAGCTTCGCGCGATCGCTCCACAGCGAGAACCGCGCATGTGGCAAGCGCACCACCGCGCGCACGAAGTTGCTCGAGCGATCGACGATCGCGACTTCGATCGGCTTGCTCCCACCCGGCGATTCGATCCTGCCGCCGCCGAGCTCGAGCTGCACCGGGCCCGGCGTCAGCCACGAGATCTGTTCATCCTCGACGGAAGCCAGCACGGCGAGCGGATCGATCGGCGCGTGCGGGGCGTCCTCGTTGACCGGTGTCGCTCTCGAAACCTCCGGCGCGGGAGGAGGAGCGATTGGCGGTTGCGCAGCGCCACCACAGGCCGCGAGGACAAGGACTAGGCTGCGCACCACGTCGAGTATCAGCGATGCGCGTCCTGCGTGCACGACTCCCAGCGCGGCTGCGTCGGATCCTCACTCAGATCACGGATGAAGACGTCGGCGACCGCCCATCGCGTGCCGATGTGGATCCGCGACCACTTGTCTGCATCGCGCGCTCGCCGCCCGAGCCGCGTCGTCGGTTCGGTCTGCACGCCCACCACGTCACCGTCGGCGCGATCGAACAGACAGGTCCCCGCAGGTACGTCGATCCGATCGGCGTGGCTCATCCCGAAGCCGTGCCCGGCACCCGTGCCGCTCGCGTGAACTGCATCGGACGTGTACGAGACCTCCGACGCCACGACGTAGCCGAGCACGCGCGCATACGGCCGCACGATCTCGACCTGGCGAAACTCGCCCAGGTTGTTCGCGATCACGCCGATCACGTCGGGCTTGTCGACGACGGCGATCACCCGCGACTTGCCATCGGGCGCGCTGCGGATCTTGGTCTCGATCAGGAACTTGACGCGCGTGCGCAGATCCACCGGCGTGTCCCAGCTCGATGATGAGGTGGTGATGAACGAGACCGGCTTGTCGCCGGGTGCCGCCAGCCAGACGTTCGTGATCACGCTCTCCGGAACGTAGCCGCGCAGCTCGAGCAGCTCGTCGAGCACGCGCACCGCACGTCGATCCCCTTTGCGCTCCGCGAGGGTCAGCGGTGCACCGCGCGCGACGAACACGCCGGCGTCGCGTCTCGCGTTCCCCGCGCCATCCGACAGCTCGATCGGCAGGCCGGCGACGGGCCACGTGTCCTCTCGTGCGATCCACATCGCCAACCGCGCGGAGTCGTCCTCGAAGGCGACCCGGATCCGCGTCCGCGACTCGCCGATCACCGGCAACACATGATCCGTGTCGGTACCCGCGTGGTGAGTGCGTGTCGGGTTGGCTTCGTCCTCGCGGAGCCACGCGCTACCGAACCGGCGCACCCGCGTGCGATGCCGGATGCGATCGAGAATGCCGGGATCGGTCAGCTCGGCAGGAGCGACCGCGAACTCGGCGTGCGGGAGCGTGGGCGCCACGACCTCCAGCGTTGGTGGCGGGGATTCCGCCGTGAGTGGCGCAGCACCACACGCGCAGCATGACAAGGCGAACAGGGTTCCTCGCACGACAGTTACTTGAATATGCCAGGAGCCGCTTCGCCGGCTATCCAGACACCGCGTAAGTCGCTACGCAGCCAGGCTCCCAAGTGTCATCTCGAGCACAGGATGTCCACGGGTTACGCACTGCGGCAACGGGCCTGACTATTGCTGTGCTTGGGGGCAGATGGAAATCGGCGTCATCACCAATCCGAACAGCCGCAAGAACCGCAACCGACCCGACCGGGCGGAGCGGCTCCAGCGCATCGTCGGGGACATCGGTGAAGTCCACCAGACGACCTCGCTCGACTCGATCAAGCCCGTGCTTCGCGAGTTCCTTCGCAAGCGTGCGACGTACTGGGTCGCCGACGGCGGCGATGGCGCACTGCACTGGATGCTCCGCATGGGCATGGAAGTGCTCCAGGAGGAAGAGTTCATCGGACAGGCGGTCACGCTGCCGACCACGCTCCCCACCAAGGGCGGCACGATCGATTTCGTCGCGAACAACGTCGGCATCAAGGGTGACGCGGAGGGCATCCTCGCCATGCTCCGCCGCTCGATCGAATCGCACGGTGCTCGCATCGAGGAGACCGAGGTCGACTCGATGGCGATCGACGGCATCCAGCTCGTCGACGGCGTCGAGACGCCGTTCCGCACGTACGGCTTTGCCGCCGCGCCGGGTGGCGTCGGTCAGCGCTTCTTCTCGAAGTACTACGAAGCCGACGATCCGAACCCGCGCACGATCGTCAACGTCATCACAAAGGCCGTGACCTCGGCACCGATCGCCTTCTCGCCGCTGGCGAAGCTGCCGTTCGGTCCGTGGAAGAACTACGCGAAGGAAATCTTCCAGCCGCAGCCGTGCAAGATCACGCTCGACGGCATGCGCCTGCCCGGTGATCGCTTCACCGGCGTCCACGTCGCCTCGATGTCGATCAACCTCGGCAACGTGCTTCGATTCTTCGGCAAGGCGGATCAGCCCGGCCTGATGAACGCGCTCGTCGGGACGCCGTCGCCGTGGGGCATCATCCGCAACATCCCGCGGATGGCGCGCGGCGAAGAGATGCGCGGTCGCGACATCCTCGATCGGCCGTGCCGCGAGATGATCGTCGAAGCGAATCCGGGCGAGGAGCTGCTCGCGCCGATCATCGACGGTGAGTTCTACCGCAACGTGACGAAGCTGGTCTTCAAGATCGGACCGCGGGTCCGCATCCCGAAGATCGTCGCGCCCAAAGAAGCGTAGCCTCTACTTGCAGCTGACCGTCGCCGGCCCACCGCCGACGACGTCGCACTTCTTCTTCTTCTTGTCGCAAGACAGCGAGCCGCACGCGGCCTTCTTGGTCTTGAAGCACTTCCGCCCGACCACGTAAAAGCAGTCGCCGCGGTCGCCCGAGTAGCGCCACGTGCCCCACTGCTTGCCCTTGTTGTCGTCGAGCTCGCCGTTCTTCTTGGCCTCGAGCAGCTGCTTCTCGCGCGCGGTTTGCGGCTCGTCAGCGGTCTTCGCGGCACCGCCGCAGGCGAACAGCAGGACCATCGCCAGAGGAGGAAGCGCCGACAGCGACATTCGTGGGATCATGCCATAGTCGGGACGTGTCCGATGACGACGAAGCCGTGATGAAGCGGCTTGCTGCGCTGGAGGTCGAGGTCAAGGCCAAGACCGACGCGGACAAGGCACGTAAGGACGCCGCTCTCGCCAAGGTTCGCGACCAGCGGGCGAAGCAAACGGCCGAGCGTGACTCGCTGCGCTCCCGGCAAGCCGAGCTCGTCAGCAAGACCCGGCCGGCCGAGACCAGGCGACAGGTTGTCGATGACGATGACGACGACGACGACGACGACGGTGGGCTCGGGAGCACGCTCGCCCTCGCGAAGAAGGCCTCCGGCGTCCGCAAGGAGCTCGCGAAGACTCCCAAGGCCGGAGAGAAGTCGTGGATGAAGTCCGGCATCGCGTCGCTCCTGCTCGGCCCGCTCGGCTGGCTCTACGCCGGCTCGTTTCGGGAAGCGGTCCCTGCGTCGGCGGCGTGGCTCGCCTTCGGTGCGCTCGCCAGCAAGATCATCCCGATGTTCTTGCTCATGCCCGTGCTGATGGTCGTGATGCCGCTATCCGGAATCGCGGGCGTCATGTACGCGATCCACTACAACCGAAAGGGTGGAAGGCAACGGCTCTTCAACGGCGACAAGGACAAGAAACAGTTGCCGCCAGGTAAGTAACCGGGGTGTGTGTGTGGGGCGTCTAACGCGGGCCTTACTCCTCGCGTAAGCCAGCCCTCCTATTTTTGCGGTTCATCGTCGGTAGCATATCGGCAGTGAAATTCGCTCTCGCCATCGGTGCTGTCGTGGCAATGACGTCGACCGCACACGCGGATCGTCTCAAGGTCGCCATCGTTCCGGGTATCGCCGTTAACCTGGACTCCGCACGCGTCGATGCGCTGAGCCAGGACCTCGCAGACGCACTCTCCGGAGAGCTCGACATCGACGCCGTCGGCGGTCTCGAAGTGCGGCGCCAGCTGCCCGCCGAGGGCTTGCCGCCGGACTGCTTGACTACACCCGCATGCGTCAGCGACGTCGCGAAACGGCTCGGCGCTGCACAGCTCGTGTTCGTGGTGATGGTCGACGCGACCGGTAGCGGCGCGGTGCAAGTCGACAGCACGTGGGTCGTGGTCTCGACGGGCAACCGCGCGTCGAGACCCGCGATCGATCTGCCGACGATCGCCGATGCGAAGGCGCGGTTCGCCGCCGGCGCGCGACTGATCCTGCCCGACGCGCCGGTGCGCAAGAAGATCACTCCGGGCGGCGGCGGCAACATCAACGGCGTGATGTCGGCGGAGGTGCCGCGGCACTTCACGAAGACGACATACCTCACCGGGGGCATCGCGATCGTCGGGCTCGGCGTCGGTCTCGGCTTCGGCATCTCGGCGCGCAGCAAGTACAACGCTTGCGACGTCGCCGAGAACTCGTGCGGCAAGTCGCAGCGAGACAGCATCCGGGCGCGCTCGGCGGTCGCCGATGTCGGGTTCATCGCCGCACTCGGCGGCGCGGTGGTCACCGGCGTCCTGTTCGCTACCTCGGGTAAGGAATCACGCTTGGTCGTCAGTCCGACCACCACCGGTGTCGCTGCAGCCATCTTCGGGAGGTTTTGATGTCGGCCGACCTAGCAGACGACGATGTTGCGAAGCCTGATCTGATCGGCGAGGTGCTCGCGAACCGCTACCAGATCGAGAGTCACCTCGGCGAAGGCGCGATGGGCTCGGTGTTCAAAGCGAAGCACGTCAAGGTCGGGCGCCCGTTCGCGGTCAAGGTGCTCCACAAGAAGCTCGTCGCGGATCGCAAGATCCTCCAGCGGTTCGAGCGCGAGGCCGAGCTCGCCGGTCGGCTCCGGCACCCGAACGTCATCGGCGTCGTCGATGTCGGCGAGACCACCGATGGCTTCCGCTACATGGTGATGGACTTCGCCGCGGGCCACGACCTTGCGACGCTGCTCAACGAAGCGCCGATGCCGCCGGCGCGCGTGATCAACCTGACGCGGCAGATGCTCGAGGGCTTGTTTCACGCGCACGAGCAGGGCCTCATCCACCGCGACTTCAAGCCCGAGAACGTGATCATCGAGAAGGACGATCACGGCGTCGAGGTGCCCCGCATCGTCGATTTCGGCATCGCGATCCTCCGCGACGGTGGCGACAGCACGAATGCGAATGGCCGGCTCACCACCAACGGGCTCGTCCTCGGCACCCCGCACTACATGGCTCCCGAGCAAGCCGTCGCCGATCCGATCGATCACCGGATCGATCTATTCGCGCTCGGCATCGTGGTCTACGAGATGCTGAGCGGCAAGCTGCCGTTCGACGGCACGGGTGCCGAGGTCGCGCGCGCGAACCTGCTGCTCGCTCCGCCGGTGATCTCGCAGCGCGTGCCGTACCTCGAGGTCGATCCACTGCTCGAGGCGTTCGCCCGGCGGATGATGGCGAAGAAGCGCGAGCTGCGCCCCGCCACGGCGAAGGCCGCGCGCGAGCTCCTCGATCTGATCACCAGCGATCCACAGGCCGCGGCCGCGGCGCTCGGCGTTCCGCTCGTCGCATCGTCGCGATCACCGTCGGTCACGCAACCGTCGGCGCCGGTCACGGGCGATCTCGCGGTCCCGCGCAGCGCTCGCGCGGCGACGTCTGCACCGGTGGCGGAGCTCGAAGCGCCGCCGTTTTCCCGCGCGGAATCGGTCAGCGAGCCGATCCGGCAGCGCAGCATCCGCACCGATGTCGCGGAGCCGCTGACCTACGACGACGCGGAAGAGCCACCGAAGCGCAGCAACAAGCTCGTGCTGATGGCACTCGGCGCGGTCGGTGCGCTCGGGCTGATCCTCTTCATCGCCACGCGCGGTGGCGGAAAGCCCGAGGAGCCGAAGCCACCGGCGTCTCCGATCGTCGTCAAGGCCGACCCGCCGAAGCAGCCGGAGGACCCGAAGCAGCCCGATCCGCCGAAGGAAGAAGTCACCCAGGTGGTCGATCCCATCGTCGAGCCTCCGAAGCGTCCCGGCGAGGGATCCGCGAAGCCGCCGGTTGTCGTCAAGAAGCCGGAGATCGTGAAGAAGCCGGTGATCGTCAAGCGGCCCGAGGCTGGCAGCGCGAAGCCGCCCGAGCTCCCTGCCGATCTGCAGATGACGAAGCAGGACGTACTCACCGCGAGTGCGCTGTACTCGCTCTACCAGGCGGTCGGTAGCGACCTCGCGCGAGTGGCGAAGATCGACGCGCCGCTCGCAGCCGACGTCGAGCAGGCCTACCGCCGGATCCAGATCCAGGATGCGATGGCGAGCGAGGCGTCGCGCTCGAAGAATGGCGCGGAGCTCCAGAGGTTGGCTCGTCGACTCGCCGCGGCAAAGCCCGAGAAGCCTTGAAGACGTGAGGCCCTCGTCACGCACCGTGAGAGTGAGTGAGGGCGGCGCTTGCCGAAGTCGCTCCTCTCTATACTGGGCGGCATGTGGCATCGGGTGTCTTCCACGTTCGCTGTCGCGATGCTTTCGCTGACCGGCTGCTCGCTGATCTACAACCCGAGCAACCTGCCGACTCCGGCGAGCGACGCGCTCGAGCCGGATGTCATGCCGGACATGATGATCATTCCGGTCGACGCCGATCCCGCGCTGCTCGAGATCACCGACGTCAGTCCGCGCGAGATCCTCGAGGGCCAGGGCATCGACGGGAGTCGGCGCGCGGTCGTCGTCATCACCGGCGCGAACATCGTCTCCGGCGCGACGGTGCAGATCACCGCGCACGCGGGCGAGACCGGCACGCCGCTGCTCACCGTGCACAACGAGGACGTCGTGGTGTCGACGGACGGCGTCACGGTCGCGGTCCCGATCACCGTCGATGTCGACCCGCTGATCGGCCCCGGCGTGCTCGACCGCATCCGGCTCGATGTCGCCGTCACGCAGCCCACGACCGGCGAGCCAATCACCAAGACGCTCGTCGAGCGCGAGACCGCCGACGATCCGATCCTGACGTTGCGCGGTCTCCGCGAGCAACTCGGCGGCGGCACGCTGACGATCGACCTCACCCAACCCCGACACCAGTTCTCGAAGATCGACGCCACTGCGATCGCGTTCACCGGCAACGCGAACATCCCGGTGATCGAGTCGGTCTCGTCGATCACGATCGCGAACCTCGTCTCGGTCAACGCGAACGGCCAGACCGCGGGGATCGGCGGCGGCGACGGTGGCGCTGGCGGTCCAGGTGGCTTGGTCAACGGCTCGCCGGGCTCCGCGGGCACTGGTGACGGTCGCGGCTTGCCGAGCGGCGGCGGCGGCAGCTTCGGTTCGCAAGGCAGTGCCGGTCCGGGCTCGCCAGGCTCGGTGTCTGGAGATGCCTCGCTACCCACGCTCGAGAGCCCCAACCGGGGAAGCGGCGGTGCCGGTGGAGATGGCGTCGCACTCGGTGCTGCCGGCGGTGCGGGTGGTGGTGGTGGTGGCACGATCTCGATCACCGCCGGTGGTGACCTGACGTTCAGCGCGATCAGCGCGAACGGTGGAACTGCTGCGGGCTCCAGCAACAAGGGCGGCGGGGGTTCCGGTGGCGCGGTGCTGCTGCGTGCGGGTACGTCGATCAGCGTGTCGGGCGCGGGCGTCACGGCGAAGGGTGGAACGAGCCCCGGCACGGGCGCGGGTGGCAACGGTCGTGTTCGCTTCGATGCAGGCGTCAAGGCCACGACGGTGGCGTCGGACCCGCCGGTCGGGCACCGCGGTGCGATGATCGACAGCGGCACGGCGCTGATCGTTCGCGATCAGACCCCGGAGCTCACGTTCAACGGTCAGCCCGGCAGCTCGTTCAGCTACACCGTCGAGGACGTCGGCGGGACCGAGACTCCGCGCGGTCCCGTGATGCTGACGTTCCCCAACAACGGGACGGTGGCGAATCACGGGCTCGCGGTCGATCTGTTCCGCGGCGTCAGCATCCTGTGCGTGCGCGTCGACAAGGCCACTGGAACGGCGGACGCCGGCAAGAACTGCGTCGCGATCACGTTCATCCCGTGAGCGCTTGCCGGGTCGTGCCGGCGCATCACCGTCAGCTCACCATCCCGTGCTTCCGTCGACGACGCTCGCGTCGATAATGGGTTGATGGGGAAACTTCTGGTGATCGTGAGCCTGGTCGTCGGCTCGCTGGGGTGTGCCGCGAAACCTGCACGACCCACGCTGCGTCCCGCGCTGGCCGAGCCGCAGACGGTCGAAGCCGACGCGGAAGCGACCGTGCAGCCGCAAGCGGCCTCTCGAGATCCGACGCTGTTCGGCCAAGCTCCGCCCGCACCGCAGCCCTATCCACAACCGCAGCCACAGCAGCCACCGTACCCGCAGCCCTATCCGCAACCGCAGCCGTATCCACCACCGGCGCCGTATCCGCAGCCACAGCCGACGTACCAGCAACCGTCTTATCCGCAGCCCTATCCAGCGCCGCCACCGGGTACGTCGCGGTTGCACGACGGCGAGGTGATCGGTGACTTCGCCGCCGTCGGGGCGCTCGCGTCGATCGACATCATGATCCGCCAGGACATCGACAACGGCAGTGCAGGCACGCTGATCTTGCTCGCCGGGCTCGGCGGTGGTGCAGGGCTTGGCTGGTTGCTCGCCGATCGCTACGACATCGATGCGGGTGCCGCTCACTCGACGACGATCGGCTTGCTCGCCGGTGCCGCGAACGGTGCGCTGCTGATCGAACCGACGAAGTCGTACGACGCCGAGGACGTGATCGCCTTGATCTTCGCCGGGAGCGCGATCGGCGCAGGCGGCGGCTTCGCCTACGGGCAGGCCGCGGAGTTGACGGCCGGGCAGGCGACGTTCCTCGGCAACGCGGTGTTGCTCGGCAGCGCGACCTCGGCACTCACCGCGATCGCGACGTCACGCGACGGCGAGTTCGGCAACAAAGAGAACGGGACGCTCGCGCTCGGTCTCGATCTCGGTTTGATCGGCGGCGCGCTGATCGCTCCGAAGCTCGATTGGTCGCCGAAGCGCAGCAAGCAGGTGTTCGCTGCGTCGATGATCGGCTTGTTGATCGGCGGCGCCCTACCCGGCGTCATCACCAAGAAGAAAGCCGGCGAGGACTACGACGGCGACCTGATCGCGGGGTGCGTGACCGCCGGCATGTGGGGTGGGTTCGCGCTCGGGATCGTGCTCACCGGTGATCAGCCCGCGGATCCGAGCTTCGGGAACAAGTCGAAGGCCAAGGCCCCTCGAGCGCCTGCAGGGATTTCCACCACCCTGACGCCGTGGGCTCCCGCACAGGGTGGGATGGGCATGATGGCCGCCGGAAGCTGGTAGCTCGTTCGCTTGCGCTGAAGCGGCTAACCAGGCCAACCTAATAGCGCATGGTCGCTTGCTTGCTGTGCTCGTCCCCTCGCTCGATCGGCGTGCTTTGCACGTCGCACGGCGTGGCGATTGCCTCGCCGGGAATCACGAGCGAGCAGATCTTCTCGCGCGTCCAAGCACCCATGGCGTCGCTGATCGATTCGTGGGGGGTGGCGCATGCACTCGTGGATGGCAGCAAGATCGGTCGCGATCCGCGTGTCGATCTCGCCGTGCTTCATGCCTCCGTATCGAGCGAGCACGCCTCGATCAAGAACGCGGCTGGGACGTGGGGTATCGTCGATAAGTCGAGCCGCAACGGCACCGAGGTCGAGGGTGCGCGCGTCACCGAGCAAGACCTCGCGAGTGGCGCCACGATCCGGTTCGGCGACGTCAAGTTCTACTTCTGGCCCGAGGCGCTGCCGAAGATGGATCCGCCGCGTGGCTCCGGTCGCACCGCGCCCACGCGCCGCGACGAGCTGGTGTTCTCGGCCAAGGTCACTACCCCGCGGGGTCACCAGCTCGATCTGCGACAGCGGGTAGATGGCGGTGTGCTCCGGATCGCAGAATCGTCGATCGAGCTCGCAGCCATGGAGTTCGGGCTGTTGCAGTTGCTCGTCGAGCGCCGGCGCGCAGTCTCTGACGCCGAGCTTGCATATGTTGCGTGGCACGAGATCGCCGACGCGTTATCGTTCCGCTCGGTACAAGCTGACAGCGAAAATGTTCGCGAGCTCGTGCACCGCGTCCGTCGCAAGCTAGCCAGCGTCAACGCGGATGATTTGATCGAGAGCAAGCGCGGCGTCGGCTACCGCCTCGCGGGAGAACCGGGATGATCAAGAAGACGGTGATGGAGCGGTTGCTCTCGATGGTGCTGATCTTGTCGGTGACGGGCTGCGCGACGCTGTTCGCCGGATCCTCCACCGTGCCTGTGGTGACCAATCCACCGGGTGCATTTGTCTACGTCAACGGGGTGCCGGTTGGTCAAACGCCGACGGCGATCGCCCTCGAGCCGGATCGTCCGGCGAACATCCAGATCTACCTGCCGGGCTTTCAGCCGGTGCAGATGTGGCGCCAGAAGAGCATCACCGGTTGGTTCTGGGTGAACATCCTGTTCTGGCCGGGCTTCTTCGTCGATCTCGCGACGGGCAAGTACAACAAGTACGACGACACGGGGATCGCGCTCGGCCTGACTCCCGCCGCGGGGCCGCCGCCGGAGTGGTACCAGCAGCCGGCGCAGCCGTATCAGGAGCCGTATCCGCCGATGCCGCCAGCGCCCGGGGGAATCACGCCGGGTGGGCCCGCGCCGTATCCGACCGAGCCGCCGCCCGGCCAATAACCGCAAACCCAGACGCAGACACCAAACGGGATCCTTGCTGGATCCCGTTTTCGCGTTTCGGGAGCCTTTCTCGTTTGCCTCTGGGTGTGCGTTTGCGTTTGCGACTTATCCTTCCGGGCATGGCGGAGCAGGATCCTCTTCGGACGCAGAAGCGCGGTAACCCGACTTCTCGCCGTCGTCGTCAGGTGTGGTGGGCGCGACGGCTTCGTCGCTTCGGGCTCGCATGGCAGAACGCGCTCGAGATCGCACGGGCCGGGCGGCTGACTGCACCGTATGGCGCACCGTTCGAGGTCGTCCACGAAGAGAAGGTCTATCGCCTTCGCCGCTACGAGAAGACGCCCGATCCAGACACAGTTCCTGTCGGTGCACCGTTGCTGCTGATCCCCCCGCTGATGGTCGCGTCCGAGGTCTACGACATTTCACCCGACGTCAGCGCCGTCGCGTTCCTGTCGCGCAAGGGCGTCGATGTCTGGTTGTGCGACTTCGGTGCGCCCGAGCGCGAACAAGACGGGATGAGTCGCACTCTCGACGATCACGTGCGTGCGGTCAGCGATGCGATCGATCGCGTACGCGAAGCCACGGGCAAGGACGTTCACCTCGCCGGCTACTCGCAGGGCGGCATGTTCTGCTATCAGGCGGCGGCGTTTCGGCGCAGCGCCGGCATCGCATCGGTCATCACGATGGGCAGCCCGGTCGATCTGCATCGCACCGTCAAGCTCGGCGAGGACACCACCGAGCGGTTGGTCGCCGGGTTGCGAGCCGCGCTGTCGTGGCCGATGTCGCGGATGGAGGGCCTGTCGGGCATGTTCACGTCGACGGGCTTCAAGCTGCTGAGCGCGCGGAAGGAGGTCACGCAGCTGATCGACTTCGTGCGGAACCTGCACGACCGCGAGGCGCTCGAGAAGCGCGAAGCGAAGCGCCTGTTCCTCGGTGGCCAGGGCTTCGTCGCGTGGCCCGGACCGGCGTTTCGCAAGTTCGTCGACGAGCTGATCGTCGGCAATCGGATGCAGAGCGGTGGCTTCGTGATCGACGGGCACAGCGTGACGCTCGCGGACCTGACGTCTCCGATCCTGTACTTCGTCGGCAGCCGCGACGAGATGGGCCGCCCGGCGGCGGTGCGCGGGATCCGGCGCGCGTCGCCGAAGGTCGACGTCATGTACGAGGTGCCACTCAAGGCGGGGCACTTCGGCTTGGTGGTCGGCTCGACGGCGTTGTCGATCACGTGGCCGAGCGTGATCGAGTGGATGCGGTGGCGCGAGAACGCGGATCCGTTCAGTGGTGCTCCGCGGCACGGCTTCGATGTGCGCGCCGGCGGGATGCCAGATCCGTTCGCGCGTCAAGCGACGCCGGAGGAGGATGATGACGAGGACGCGACGGAGGACGAGCACGGTGGCTTCGATCTCGAGCTCGCCAAGGAGATCGTCGAGAAGGCGACGAAGATCGGGCTCGAGCGGCTCGCCGAGCTGTCCGAGGATCTCGGCAGCTACCTCGACAACGCGCGCTGGCAGCTGCCGCGCCTCAACAAGCTGCGCAACCTCCAGGACGACTCGCTGATCTCGATGGGCCGCTCGCTGGCGGATCAGGCTCGCTCGATCGGCGATCGGACGTTCTTCCTGTTCCGCGGCCGCGCGTTTACCTACGCCGAAGCGAATCGCCGCGTCGATGCCGTGGTGCGCGGCCTGATCGCCTCGGGGATCCAGCCCGGCCAGCGCGTCGGCGTGATGATGAAGTCGCGGCCGAGCCACCTGTCGGTGACGGCGGCGATCAACCGGCTCGGCGCGATCAGCGTGCTGCTCTCGCCCGAGACCACCGACTCGATGATCGCGCGATGCCTCGAGCTCGGTGAGGCCGAGCTGGTGATCGTCGATCCCGACAACGCCGCCCGCGTGCGCGCCGCGATCAAGGGGAAGGTGCTCGTGCTCGGTGGCGTCGGCGAAGTGCCGTGGACACCGGGTCAACCCAGGGTGCTTCCCGAGAACGTGGTCGACATGGAAGCGATCGATCCCGAGCAAGTCGCACTGCCGAGCTGGTACAAGCCCGACCCCGGCCGCGCGCGTGATCTCGCGATGGTGTTCGTCACGCCGGGCACCCACGAGTCGCCACGCGCGATGCGGATCACGAATCGTCGGTGGGCATTCTCGGCGCTCGGTGCTGCCGCCGCCGCGACGCTGACCACGCGCGACACCGTGTACTGCTGCCTGCCGCTGCATCACCCGTCGGGAATGCTGGTCGCGACGGGCAGTGCGCTGATCGGTGGGGCGCGGCTCGCCCTCGCGTCCAAGCCGCCGCGCGCCGGGGCGCCAGTGGAAGACGATCTGCAGCCGTTCTGGGAAGAGATCCGGCGGTACGGCGCGAGCGTCGTCTACTACGCCGGCGAGATGTGCCGGAAGCTCGTCGATGCACCGCCGGTGCTAGGCGAGAAGAACAACCCGGTGCGGCTGTTCGCGGGCAGCGGTCTACGCAAAGACGTCTGGCGCCGGTTGATCGATCGGTTCGGCCCCGTCGGCGTGCTCGAGTTCTACGCCTCGACCGAGGCGAACACCGTGCTGGCGAACGCGCGCGGCAAGAAGATCGGATCCGCCGGTCGGCCGCTGCCGTTCTCACCCGAGGTCGTCGTCGCAGCGTGGGAGTTCGGGGGAGACACCGACGGTGGGTTCTCGCGAGATGGCTCCGGTCATCTACTGCGGGCGCGGCTCGACGAACCCGGCATGTTGATCGCGAAGCTAGCGTCCGATCGTGCGGACATCGCGCACATCGACCCGAAGCGCCTGCTACGCGATGCCTTCGAGCCCGGCGATCTTTGGTTCGTCACCGGCGACTTCTTCGAGGTCGACGTCGAGGGCGACTTCACCTTCGTCGATCGCCAGGGCCAGATGATCGATACCCATCTCGGCGCCGTCGCGTCGGCTCGGGTCGAGGATGCGATCTACAGCGTGCCCGGAGTCGCGCTGTGTGTGGCCGCCCCGGCACCGGACAGCGAGCACCTGGGCAAAGAGCACGCGGTGGCCGCAGTCCAGTTGCACCGCCATGCCGAGCTCGATCTCGGTGCGCTGTCGACGGCAGTGGCGTCGCTACCCGAGTACGCGCGACCGCGCAGGCTCGCGATCGTCGACGACATCCCCCTGACGGACGGCTTTCGCGCGATCAAGCGCGGCATCCGCGAGCTGGTCGCGAACGCGAAGCAGGCCTATGCGTGGGACGCGCGCGCGCAGCGCTTCGTGCCAGCGCTCGAAGTGATCCGCGCATCGTAGCGCTCGAAGGGAGCCCGGAGGGTCAGCCGCAGGCTACGCTTCGCGACGTGGACAATACTCGCACTAGGCGTGCACTGGCCAATCGGTGGGACAGCGTCCCTTCGCTCGAAACCATCCGCGTGTTCGCCGCTGTCGCCGAGCTCCGCAGCTTTCGTGGTGCCGGCGCCGCACTCGGACTGCCGCGCTCGACGGTGAGTCGCCGGCTCGCCGACCTCGAGGAGTCGCTCGGCACACGGCTCCTCCAGCGCACCACGCGCCAGGTCAGCCTGACTGGCGCGGGCGAGCTGTTCCTCGCGGACATCGCCCCCGCGCTGCAGCAGCTCGGCGATGCGTCGCGGCGAATCGTCGACTCCAAGGCGGAGCCGCACGGGTTGATCCGGATGACCACGACGATGGCGGTGGCCGAACGGGTCAGCGGGATCCTGTTCGATCTCCTCGACGAGTATCCGGATCTGCGGCTCGAGCTCGAGTTCACGGATCGCCAGGTCGATCTGGTCGCCGAGGGCTTCGACCTCGCCCTCCGCGCCGGCAAGCTCGGCGATTCGTCTCTCGTCGCCAAGCAGCTGTCGCCGGGACGCCACGGTTACTTCGCGTCCGAGCGCTACCTCGACGCACACCCGCGGCTGACCCAGCCATCACAGCTCGTCGAACACGCATGCATCGTGTTCACCGGCCTGTCGCGTGGCGCGAGGTGGGCGTTCCAGATCGACGACAAGCAGGTCGAGGTGCCGGTGCGCGGCCGTGTGGTGGGCAACAGCGTCGCCGTCGCGCGGCTCGCGGCAGTGCGTGGCTTCGGCATCGCGTGGCTGCCCGACTCGATCGGTGCGGTCGATGTCACCAAGGGCTTGCTCGTACCGGTGCTCAAGAAGTTCTGGCTCCCGCCGGTGCCGCTGCAACTGGTCTACCCGTCGGCGCGGATGCTGGCACCGCAAGTCCGGGTCGCGATCGAAGCGCTCGTCGACGGGTTGAGCACCAGAAAGCACGGTGTCCCGTAGTTGGACCAATCTGTTCCGTTTCTCCTCATTGTCCTGATCGGGATCGAGGTGCATCGTCGGGCTCACACAAGGAGCACGACATGGCGACGATTCTTCTCACGGGTGCGAACGGTCAGGTCTCGAAGGCGACGATCGCGGCACTCCAAGGTTCCGGGCACACGCTGATCGGGCTCGTCCGAGATGCCGCGAAGGGCAAGGACCTCGGCATCGAAGTCCGCATTGGTGATCTCGACAAGCCGCGTACCCTGGAAGGCAAGTTCGACGGCATCGACACTGCGTTCCTGCTGTCTCCCCCGGGTGCGCTCGCGTCGTATCAGCAGTCGAACGCGCTGAACGCGGCGAAGCAGGCGAAGGTGAAGCACATCGTCCGGATGTCCGCCGTCGGGGCCGCGCACGATGCACCGACGCTGAACAGCCGCATCCACGCGCTCAGCGACACCGAGCTCGTGCAGTCCGGCCTCGCATACACGATCGTCAAGCCGCACTTCTTCACGCAGAACCTGTTGATGACGGCGCAGTCGATCGCCGAGTCGGGCATGTTCTATTTCGCGCTCGGTGACGCGAAGCTGCCCGCCGTCGATGTCGCCGATATCTCCGCGGCGATCGCCGCGATCCTCAAGAACCCGGCAGCACACGCCGGCAAGACGTATACGTTGACCGGTCCCGAGGCGTTCTCGATGCACCAGTTCGCGGCCGCCGTCAGCGAGGCGATCGGTAAGCCGGTGAAGTACGTGCCGGTGCCGGTCTCCGCCGCTGTCGAGAGCTTCGAGAAGATGGGCCTCGACGACTACAACCAGGTCGCACTGCGCGACTACCTCGCCGCGTACTCGACCGGGTGGTCGAGCGACGTCACCGACGCCGTCAAGCAGTTGACCGGTCGCGCGCCGCGTGGGCTCAACGAGTTTGCCCACCAGTACGCAGCCGCGCTCGGGAAGCGCTGACGTCGGTTCCGTAGGGCAGAACGCCACGTGACGTAGGCGCCCGGTCGACGAGGGCTGGTCGGACCGCATTCCATGACCGGAACGTGACCCGGTGAGACCCCGGTGGCGCGCTGCGGAGTGCCACACGTACTGTATGACGCGCATTACCACCGGAACCGTCGTCACGGGCTCCGGCGTCTGGCATCCCGAGCACGTGCTCACGAACGACGAGATCTGCGTCGCGTTCAACGCGTTCGTCGATGCCGAGAATGCGAAGTACGCCACCGAGATCGCGGCCGGGACACGGCAGCCACTGCGCCAGTCGTCGCCCGAGTTCATCGAGAAGGGCTCCGGGATCAAGCAGCGCTATCTGGTCGACAAGACGGGCGTACTCGATCCCGAGCGCATGTGCCCGAACGTCCCCGAGCGTCCGGACGATCAGCTATCCGTGCAGGCCGAGTTCGCGGTCAAGGCGATCGAGCGAGCGCTCGCCGATGCAGGACGCGTCGGAGAGGACGTCGACCTCGTCGTCTGCGGCACGTCGATGACGCAGCGCTCGTACCCCGCGATGGCGATCGAGATCCAGAACGCGATCGGCGCGCGCGGCTACGGCTTCGATCTCCTCCTCGGTTGCTCGTCGGCGACGATGGCGATCACGGTCGCGTCGCAGGCGATCCGCGCCGGCAGCTCGACGTGTGCGATCGCGGTGGCGCCCGAGCTGATGAGCGGCCACAACAACTGGCGCGAGCGCGACGGTCACTTCCTGTTCGGCGATGCCTCGGTGGCGCTGGTGATCGAGCCGGCGGAGCGCGCGACGAAGGGATGGGAGATCCTGTCGACGCGCTCGCAGGCGAAGTGGAGCACGAACATCCGCAACAACTTCGGGTTCCTCAACCGGTTCGATCCGACGACCCAGTTCACCGCCGACAAGTTGTTCTATCAGCAGGGTCGTCGCGTCTACAAGGACGTCGTCCCGGCGGCCGAGAAGTTCATCGGAGAGCACCTTGCCGCGCACGGGCTCGCGCCGACCTCGATCAATCGCTTCTGGTTGCACCAGGCGAACCGCAACATGAACGATCTGATCGCGGAGCGCCTGCTCGGTCGCTCGGCCACCGTCGAGGAAGCGCCGGTGATCATCCCCGAGTACGGCAACACCGCGTCGGCAGGCGCGCCGATCGCGTTCTCGCTGCACAACAAGGACCTCCCGACCGGATCGCTCGGCATCCTCGCGTCGTTCGGCGCCGGTTACTCGTTCGGCTCGTTGCTGCTACAGCGGCTGTAGCACCTCCGCGAGCGAACCTGGGCCCGGCCGACAGCAGTGTCGGCTCGTGGCATGACCGGAAAACCGGCCACTGACAGACCCCCGTGTTACCGGGTGTGATGGTCCCGGAGTCCGTCGCTGACGTTGCCCGCGCGGTGTTCGGGTACACGGCGCTGCGGGCCGGTCAGAGCGAGGCGATCGAGGCGGCCCTCGGCGGACGAGATGCGGTCGTCGTGCTGCCCACCGGTGCGGGCAAGTCCACCTGCTATCAGCTGCCGGCGGTGATGCTCCATCGCGCGGGTCGAGGCACCACGATCGTGGTGTCGCCGCTGATCGCGCTGATGAACGATCAGGTCGACGGGCTGCGCGGGCGCGGCATCCGCGCTGCCGCCATCCACAGCCAGATGGAGGATGACGATCGCGCCCTCGCCTTTCGCGCGCTGATGCAGGGCGAGCTGGCGCTGCTCTATGTCTCGCCCGAGCGCGCCGTGCTCGACAGCTTCAAGCGGTCGCTCGCACGCGCACCGATCGCGCTGATCGCGATCGACGAGGCGCACTGCGTCTCGCAATGGGGGCACGATTTTCGTCCCGAGTACATGCGCCTCCGCGAGCTGCGCGAGGTCCTCGACGTGCCGATGCTCGCGCTCACGGCCACCGCCACGCCGCGCGTGCTCGGCGAGCTTGCCGGTTCCCTTGGTCTGCAACATCCCGTGCGCGTGCTCGGTGATTTCCGGCGGCCCAACCTCGCGTTCGAGGTCCAGCGTCACAAGGGCGATGTCACGCGCATGCAGGCGCTGGTCACCGCACTCGATGCCGCCGGCATGCGCAGCCGCACCGGCAGCGGCCACGCGATCGTCTACTGCAGCACGCGCAAGAAGACGGAGTCCGTCGCCGCGGAGCTCACGTCTGCGGGGTTCGCCGCCGGTCACTATCACGCGGGTCGCACCGCGCTCGCACGGGAACGCGCGATGACGGCGTTCGCGGTCGGGCGCACGCGCGTCCTGGTGGCGACGAGTGCGTTCGGCATGGGCGTCGATTACCCGGATGTACGCGTGCTCGTGCACTTCCAGGCGCCCGGCAGCCTCGAGGCGTACTACCAGGAAGCCGGTCGCGCTGGTCGCGATGGCGAGCCGGCGCGCTGCATCCTGATGTTCGGTGCCGCCGATCTGGTGACGCAGCGCAAGTTGAGCGACCGCAGTGGCGTCTCGGCGCAAGCGCGTGCTGCGGATGCGCTCGCTGCGATCGAGAACTACGCGACGCGTGCGGAGTGCCGCCAGCAACAGCTGTGCGCGCACTTCACGGGCACCGATGACCACGCGCCGTGCACGTCGTGCGATGCCTGCCTGGGAACCTGTGTCGTCGTCGAGGAAGAGCCGATCGTCGCGCTCGCCGCCGAGCAGGTCGCCACGATCCTCGCAGCGATCACGGCCCTGCCCCGCGCCGTCGGCAAGGGCACGCTGACCAAGGCGCTGCGCGGTAGCCGTGCCAAGCCCGTCGAGATCAACGGCCTGTTGCGCTTGCCGCAGCACGGCAGCCTTGTCGATCACAGCGAGGCCTCGATCGAGGCCGCGATCGAGGGGCTGATCCGCGACGGGAGAGTGGTTCGCCGCGGCCGCAAGTTCCCCACGATCGCGTTGGCAACCGCGAAGGCCCCACGCGCTGCGCGATCGCAGGCTCCGCGCGCGCCGCGTACGTCGAGCATCGCGATCGAGCTCGATCGCTATCGCAAGCGGCGCGCGCGCGAGCTCCGCTGGAAGGCGTACATGGTGTTCCAGCGCAACACGATCGCGGCGATCGACCAGCAGCGCCCGATGTCGCACGAAGCGCTCGCGCGGATCCCCGGGCTCGGTCCGGCGAAGATCGCGCGGTTCGGCGACGAGATCCTCGCCGTCGTCCGCCGCTACACCCAGATGGGCCTGCAGCTCGACTGATCCCCCAGGTTCGCCGGTGGGGCTGTTCGGGTACCCCTGGTTTCACCAGCAGGTGTGAAACGACTGTTCCTGCGCTGCGGTGGTCTTGGGCCGTGCACCACCGCAGCTCGCGTAGACATGCTCGGCTTCGACGCCGAGGGCGATCGCGGCAGCAAACAGCGCCTCCTCGTCGAGCGTGCCGTCGAACCGCGTGCGGTAGCGCTTCGCCGGCTTCCACTTCGTGGTGTTGAGCGACATGTACTGGCGCCACCGCGGCATGCCGCGCGCGACGGCGATCGCCTCGAGCGCCGCCTGCTGGCACGCCTCGTCCTCGTGTTTGTCGTGAAGCTTGCGCGCCTCGAGCAGGCGGTAGTGCACGACGTTGATGCCGTGCACCGCATCGCTACGGCTCGCCTCGCAGACCGTCGCGCCGTTCGATCCACACGCATCGAGCGGTAGACGCACCGAGCGCGCATAGTGCGAGACCGCCACGCAGCGCAGCGCTTCGTTCGCTACCGAGGTCTCTTTCCACGCGCCGGTCACTCGTACGATGTCGCCACGCGCGAGCTCGGGCGCGAGCGAACCACGCACGGCCGCCTCGACCTCGGCCTGCCACGTTCCTTTCCTGTTCGCCGTCGGGAAGCGAGCCGCGCGGCGCGCTTGCAAGGTCGCGCCTTCATCGAGCAGGACGAACACGCCGTCGGTGCGCGTGCAGACGCGGTGCTGGATCTCGACGGCACCAAAGAACCGCATCCCCGCACGCGGATCGGCCGGCTCGGGCGTGTAGCAGCTCGGTAGGCAGCGCGGAGTGGGCTGCTTCGCTTCGCAGATCGCCGCGAGCGCCGTGGCTTGTTCGTCGAGGCGTTCGTTCTGCGCCGCTGACAAGGCAGCTCGGCGCGCGCCTTCGTCGGTCGGCGCCGGCTTCTCGACAGGCGGCGGTGGCGTCGACGATGACGCGCATCCGACGAGCACCACGACGGCGATCCTACGTTCGATCATACGCCTCGAGCGAGAACGTGAACGCCACGTTGGGGACGACGAAGCACAGCGGCGTTGCGTCACCCGCGATCGCCTGCGCCGCACGCGACTTCACCGTGCCACCATAGGGCACACAGCTGTCGAGCGGGACTCCGAGATCGATCTCGTGCCGCGAGATCCGTCCCTTCAGCGGCTGACTCGACATCGAGCGATCCTGCGGCACGCAGTACTCGAGGAACGCGCGCCAGGTGCCGAAGCATTCCTTCCACGCCCCGACGAGCACCGGCTCCTCCGACCGCGTCACCTCGAGCTCGACATCGGGCGCCGAACCACCGCCGGGATCGAGCACGAGCTTGAACCATCCATCGCGATGCGTGAGCTCACCACGCACGACGTGCATCGGCATGCCTTCCGCTGTCAGCCGTGCGCAGAGCGCGTACGCGGTGTTCGCGATCGCGTTGCTCACGAAGTAGATGCCGCGATGCTTCGTGACCGGGTTCTCGACGTGGATCCGCCAGTTCGTCTGGATCGGCGACGGACACAGCCTACGCAACGGTCCGAGGAAGGCGAAGCCGAAGCGGCCGTGCCGATAGGTCAGGAACGTGAACAGCGCGTACGCACCGCCGGGGCCGAGGCGTTGCAGCTGCAAGCCCGGTGGAACGAGGGCCGCCGCGCGATCAGCGGCCACCAGATAGTTGACGTAGATGACGTTGCTGACGTCGCTCTTCATCGTCAGCTCGGGGACGCGCTGGAGAAACGCATCGACGACGCGGCTGTTCGCGAGCGTATTCCACACTCGCCCGAGCCAGCGACCCGGATGCCGCCACCGCGCGAACCGACCATACGGCTCGTACGGCCGCGCACGGCGGAGCACGTACTCGGAGACGAGGAACAGCCAGAGCTGCATCTGAAAGAAGCCGATGCCGTTCGCGATCGAGACGAACTTGGAGCTCGGCCGAGAGCTCTCTGGGAGCAGCGGTGAGATCACCGCCACGACCATCGTCGCCCACGTGGTGATGCTCAGGATCGAGAGCGTTCGCGACCACGTCCCCGCCTTCGCGAAGCAGTACGTCCAGCCGAGCGCCGCGATCGTGTAGCCGAGCGCTCCATACCCCGCGGTCAAGGGAAACAGCGCGCGCTCGAGGGTGAGATACGCGGTCGCATCGGTCTGCGCGAGCGAGACGCCCTCGGTGATCCACACCGCCTGCGCGTATTGATCGGGGATCACCGCGGCGATCGTCAGCACGACCACGCCGACCGCCGGGATGCGTGGGATCCAAGCGACGCGAACCATCGCGATCGCGAGCCACAGATCCGCGACCGCGCAGAGCTGCCACGGTAGCCAGCCGAGCCGGAACAGCCAGGGGTGCGCCGAGATGTACGCGATGCGCTCGGCGTCGGTGGCATCCGAGCCACCCGGCAACGCGGGTAACAGAAGCGCTGCCATGCCGAGAAGCGCGATCCCGTGGATCGCGAAGTTGAACAGCAGCGCGCGTTCGAGCGAGCGGTCGCGAACCGACATCACTTACGGCGCGGGAGGATCGCGACGCTCGATCGGACCGAGGTAGTCCTTCTTGCCGACGTTGACGCCGTTGTGCCGCAGCAGCGCGTACGTGTGCGAGACGTGGAAGAAGAAGTTCGGGATCACGTGCTCGAGAAAGTACGTGTGACCGGGCATCCACTTACCCTCCCAGCGCGGCTGTGACACCGAGCGGGTCGCGGCGCCCTCGAGATCCTTCGCGGTCACACCGTCGAGGATCTTGATCACGCTACCCACGCGATCCTTGAGCTCGGCGAGCGTCTGCTCGTTATCGGCGTGCGCGGGCACGTCCTTGCCGGTCATGAACTTGACGGCATGCTTGGCCGTGTCGCACGAGACCTGAACCTGGCGCGCGAACGCGAATTGATCCGGCGCGAGCCGAAACGATAAGAACAGATCGGGATCGAACTTCTTCGCCTCGGCATGTTTGCGGGCGAGCTCGAGCCACGTTTGCAGCTGGCCGAGCTGCTTCTTCATCTGACCAAACAGTTCGAGATACATGGGTGGATCTAACCTTCTCCGGTCTCGAGACGGGGTTCCAACAAGCCCGTTTCAAACCATGCGTGCCGATTTTAGGTACCCGGCCGAGTCTCGACGTGGGCGGCCGATCGTCACGATCTTCACCTGCGCAGCATCACGCGCGCGCGGCGTTCGAGGCCGGCCTCGGCCGATCCGGCAGGTTCTCGCGCACCGATGGCGGCACCGTCCGATGCTCGATCGGATGACCGGACGCGACGATCAGCAGCAGGCCGAGCACGTGCTTGCACGGATCCTTGTAGCTGCCGCAGTTGCACGACGTCTTGCTGGCGTCGAACCGGCTCGCCACGAAGTACAGCGCGCTCCCCTTGTACTGGCCCCACACGCGCTGGTCGTCGCGGCCGATCGATTGCCAGGTCGAGGGCCTCGCCACCAGTCGCGCCGCGACCACCGACGCGCGATCCGGCGACAGCTCCGCCACCTCGCTCACCGTGACCGGCGGAGGCGCTCCCACCGGCTCCGAGGTGCGCGACGCGCTGGCTGCGAGCCGCTTCGCGAGGGGAAGCTTCGCGACCGCATCCGCTACCGCCTGCGCGTTGCGGGCGCGGATCGTCAGCTTGCGCAGCTTCGGCATGTGCTCGCCCAGCGCCGCCAGCGCGCCGGCATCGACCTCGACCGTCTCGCACACCAGCTCGAACCGGTCGAGCTCCGGCAGCTTCGCGTTGGCGAGCCGCCGCAACGTCGCGACCGACAGCGACATCGTCCTCAGCACGAGCTCGCGGAGCATCGGGTGAGCGAGGGCGGAGTCCAGCCGCAGCGCCTTGGTGCGGACTTCGAGGCGCTGCAGGCCTGGCAACGCATGGACGATCGAGGCCAGGTTGCCGGTCGTGACGTACGGGATGTCGAGCACGTCGACATCGCCGATCACGAGCTCCTCGAGGAGAGGTCGCTCGCGCTTGACCACCGCCTCGATCGAGTCCGCGTACTTCGATCTGCCCTTGTCTCCGAGCGGACCGAGCACCAGCGACCGCAAGAACTGCGACGACGGGTGATCGAGCACGCCGGCGATGATGTCCGGCATCGGATGGGCATCCTCGCCGATCGACTTGCGCGCGAGCCGCACGCGATCGAGGTAGCCCATGTGCCAGCTGGCATCACACCGCATCGCGGGATCCTTGACGGTCCGGGTCGGCAACAACGCTGCGAGGAGGTCCGGCAGCAAGTAGTCCCCGTGCTCGTCGAGTAGCTTCTTCTCGGCGGCGCGCAGCTTGCGGTCCTCCGGCGCTTCGCGCAGCTGGTTCTGCAACACGATCAGCTGACCGCGCGGATCGCTCTTGCTTTGCAGCCAGTCGGCATAGACCAGATAGTTCTCGACCTCGCGAGGCCGCGCGCGCAGCTCCGCCTCGAGATCGAGGTGCAGCGCCTTCGGCGTCGATGCGCCACCGCCGACCTTGCCGCGCTGGAGCCTCGCGCGGTCTTCCTCGGACGGCGACCGATCCTCGACGAAGTGCACCCACGCGTCGCGAAACGTCCGCTGCTTGCCGTCGGCGAACAGGTACGTCGCTTGGTTACCAACCTCGCGTGTCAGGACGCACGCTCCGAGCTGCGGCATCCCGGTATGCCGGAAGTAGGTCGGCTCGGGCTCGACCTCGGGCTTCTTCGTGCGTGCCACGCCGGAGCTATAGCGCAGCCATCGTTGGGCGCGTGTGACAACCAACACCACGCCGGCGAACCGCGCTCCCTGGGCGAGAGACCGGCGATGGTCGAGCGGGATCTCCGCGCGCGATCTGGCCGTTCTGCACGAGCTGTAACCGCGCAGCCGACCCCGCGTAGGTACC
>JBBQJJ010000069.1:0-28818 GCA_038325805.1 Haliangiales bacterium | reverse complement strand
GAGTACCAATGCGACGAGGCCCCAACGCAACACGACCTACGATAACCGGGATCGAGCTCGCCGAACCTCTCGTGATGCTTCGATTCGAGAGCGTGGGCCGCCTCCTGGGTCATCGGACGGATCGGACGCGCGCGACGGTGTATCCCGACTTGGCGAGTAGCGCCGGCAGCCCCTCGTCTCCCAGGAGGTGCGCTATCCCGACGGCGACGAACGCGCCACCGGCGAACAGCGCCTCGATCTTGGGGATCCATGCCCGCGAGCGATCGACGACCAGCGCGTGGGTCTGCGGGATCAGCATCCGGTTCGTGATCCCCGCGAGGTCGCCGGCGTCGTAGGTCGCCTTGAGCGAGCCGTTCGCGCACGCGAGCTTGTGGCGGTTGTGAAGCTCCTGCTGGAGGTCGGCGATCGTCATCGTCTCGGCCAAGGCCTCGAGCTGGACGTCCAGCGACTCGAGCGCCTCGACCGGCTTGCGCTTGCTCCGAGCGCGCTTCGCGATCGCGGCATCCATGTTCGGCGTCGGCGCCGGCGCGACCTTCGCGTTCAACTTGACGACCGCCAACCAGGGTCGAAACCGCGCGAGGTCGGCTTCCTTGACCGAGCCACGCAGCGCGTCGCGCAGGTCGTACCAGTCGGTCGCAGGGAGCTGTTGATCGAGCCCCGGCCCGGATGGCAACCGGATCAGCGCTGCTGTCTTCTCCGGATCGGCCTCGACGTCACCGAGCTCGGTGACGATCTTCGCGGAGCTGTCGAGCGCCTCCCATGCAGCCGGTGGCACCTCGTCCGTGCCGGCGACGTGGATCGTTCCGTAGAGCCACACCACGGGACCGTCATTCTTCTGCGCCTTCCACAAGAAGGGCTGCACGACCGCCGGCTTCGGGGGTAGCGGGCAATCGATCGCCGCGCCGCCGCATGCGACGAGCAAGCTCACGACGAAGCGAATCACGGTCGTCCGTGATCCGTCAGCCACGTCCACAGCGTCGGGCCGAACGTGGTGTTGTACGCGGGGATGTGACCGGCACCCTGGTGCGTCCACAGCTCGACGCCGAGCCCCGCCGGGCACCCGGTCGCCGTCTCGACGTGCGTCTCGTTATCGCCGACCACGGACTTCTCGAGCTCCATCGCCGCCCCGGGCGCGGAGCCACTGCACGTGTCGTAGCCGCGCCACCGCTTCGCCGATTCGACGGCACCCGCTGATGCCATCTCGAGCGGGCTGCCCGTCGGTGCCATGCCGTCGTACGGCACGATGGCGTCGACGTCGCCGTGCATCACCAGCATGCTGGTCGGCTCCGACGGCGCGCAGTCCGCGATCGCGCGCGTGGTGTTGCCCGCGAGCAGGGCACTCGCCGTGATCACGTCGGCGCGCTCGCACGCCATCCGGTAGCCCATGAAGCCGCCGTTGCTGTGCCCGACGATGAACACCTGATCGACCGGCCACGCCGCGATCACGTCGTCGATCAAGCCGCCGAGGTAACCGACATCGTCGACGCCGGTGTTGTCGAAGTCGCAGCACGCTGGATCCGCGTTCCAGAACTGCTTGCCGCTGCTGTCGACGTTGCCGTCGGGTGACAACACCAACGCCTCGTTGTCCTTCGCGAGGGTCCCGAGCTGGAAGAAGCCGGTCTGCACGAGCCCGTTCGCCCCGTAGCCGTGGAGCACCAGCACGAGCGGATACGCCCTGCCCTCGTCGAGCACGTCGGGCGTCTTGAGCTCGACCGCGCGATCACCGCCGAACACCGTGGGGCGGTCGCCCGGGTCACTCGAGCCACATCCAAACGACAACGACAACACCAGCCATGCGTAACGCATGACCGGAGGTTATCAGTTGTTCGTGTAGATGAAGCTGTCGTCGCCGGCGGTCGACGTGATGATCACGATGGTGTCGCTGGTGATGCTCGCGCCCATCGCGGCGATCGACTGCTCGACCACCTGCGCGTGCTGATCGTCGTAGGCCATCACCGCGAGGATCTGCTTGTCCCAGCGATCCGCGTCGCTGACGTTCATCGTCGACGCCTGGATATCGGTCAGCTTCTTCGTCATCAGCTCGTCGGCATCCTCGCGCGTGTATGCGGTGCCGAACGGAAACGCGACCGCGCGAGTCACGCTGACGCCGATCTTGTGTCCCGCGACCTCGACGAGGATGTCGGTGATCTTGCCCGGCGTGTCGTAGGTGATCTGGGTCTCGGTCTTGAGAAACGTCGCGTCTTCACAGCGGGCGAGCTGCTCGAAGGCGAACACCTCGGAGAGGCTGGAGCTGCCGCCGGCGTTAGGCGTCGCCGCGATGATCGCCCCACCCTCGGTGAGCAGGGGACGATCCGCGGGATCCATGTAGCCGCGTTCGAACGTCATCGTCGCCTGTACGAGCCTCGGCGAGACGCTCGTCAGATCGCTCTCGACCAGCACGCCGCACATCCCCGACAGCACGCCGAACCCCGTCGCCGCCGGCGCATCCGGCGTCACGGCAGTGTCGCTCTGCGGAGCACTGTCGACCGCGGGCGCCGGTTGCTCGCTACCGCCACATGCGGCGAGGAGAATCAGCAGCCTCTTCATGGAGGCGACGCTATGTAATTTCGCGGCGTGTGACCAGTGGCGAGCTCAGTTGCCATGCCGATCGACGTCGTAACGTGGCGCACACTCGCCGATCACGGCGTACCCGTTGCCGTTCCACTCGACGAGCTCGTCGACGGCGGGCACGTCGTCGAACGCGCGCAGCAGCTCGAATTCGAGGTTGTGGCCACCGAGCAGCTGGCGGCACGGCGCCGTCTCGCTATAGCGCTCGCCGCCGTCGACCCGCACCCCGAGCTCGTGGCCGAAGTCGCCGCCGCAGCCGATCGTCGCCGCTTCGCAGTTGGCTTCGCCGAGCGTCGTGATCGAGCTCGTGGCGAGGACCGCGCGCAAGCGCTGCATCCCGGGCATCGCGCCCGCGCTGACCTGACGGCGACACAGCGACGAATCGGCGCGCAGGTCGAAGCGAAGCCCCGTGATGGTCTCGGCGCCGAGGTCGATCGTCAGCTCGGTGTTGCCGTCCGAGCTATCGGAGATGTCGAAGGCGAGCTCGGCGGTCGTCTCCGAGACCAACGGTTCGGTGACGTCGGGCTGCGAGGCACAACCGACCAGGGCGACCGCGGCGAATAGCGCTTTCATGCTCGAGTCATCGAGCACCTTCCATGCCCGTGCTAACCGGCTGGATACGCTCGAGACCCGCCCGAATCTTTCGAGGTCACGGGCACCTCGACCTGCAGATTTCTGCTACTCCGCCAGCGATGCTGTCCTCGCCGTTCACGCTCCGTTGTGGTCTCACTCTCCCGAACCGGATCGCGCTCGCCGCCCTGACCAACGGGCAGTCGCACGCCGATGGCACGCTCGCCGACGACGAGCTGAACTTTCTGGTGCGTCGCGCCGCGGGCGGCTTCGGTCTGGTCTGCACGTGTGCCGCGTACGTCGCACAGGATGGCAAGGCGTGGCCGGGCGAGCTCGGCGTCGATCGCGATGCGGACCTGCCGGGACTGACGCGGCTCGCGAAGGAGATCAAGTCGCACGGCTCCACCGCGTTTGCGCAGCTGTTCCACGGCGGTGCGCGCGCCGAGGAGAAGGTCTCCGGCGTACCGACGTGGAGCGCGACCGCCTGGACCGATCCGAAGATCGCCACGCCACGCGAGGGCTCGGTGACGGATCTCGAGCACGCGATCGCGAGCTTCGCCGCCGCCGCGAAACGCGTCCAAACCGCCGGCTTCGATGGCGTCGAGCTGCATGGCGCACACGGTTATCTGCTGTCGCAGTTCCTCTCGCGCACCATGAACACGCGGAGCGATGGCTGGGGCGATGACCTCGCCGGCCGCGCTCGGCTGACGCGCGAGGTCACCCGCGCCGTTCGCGCCGCGTGCGGATCAGCGTTCGCGATCGGCGTGCGCCTCTCGATGGAGGATTTCGGCAACGCGAAGGGTCAGGACCTCGACGACAACCTCCAGGTCGCGCGTTGGCTCGTCGAGGATGGCGTCGACTTCATCCACGCCTCGCTGTGGGATCACACGAGGCCGAGCGTCAAGCGCCCCGAGCATCACGTGATCACCGAGCTGCGTGCGGCTGTACCAAAGGAAGTCGCGATCGTCGTCGCTGGAAAGATCTGGACGCACGCCGAAGCCGAGGCCGTGCTCGCACAGGGTGCGGATGTGGTCGCGCTCGGGCGCTCGGGGATCCTGAATCCCGAGTGGCCGCGGCTGTCGGAGGATGCGATCCGCAAGCCGCCGATGACGCGTGCCGATCTCGCGGATCGCGGTGTCTCGAAGACGTTTCAGGAGTATCTGACGAACTGGAAGAACTTCGTCATCGACTGACTCACCCTCGACCCGGGGTCAGGGGCGCGCGGGCGCCGAAGCCGCGGGAGGGAATTGGCGCGCGGTCAGGATGCGGCCCCTCGTGACCTCGATCGGCACCGGTGGGGTCATCTCGTAGAGGAAGCCGCGCGTGTCGATCTTCACCGGGAACGTGCCGGCGTAGCGAACGATGCGACGGAAGAACTCGGGCTTCTGTCCCTTCACCACGTGGGTGCGATGGCTCAGCAGAAACGAGCCCAGCCGCACGGCGAGCTGGTTGTAGAGGCGATGACAGCCGTGGGAGGTGCCGTTGACGATCGACATCACCGTCGCCGAGCCGTGGGTGCCGATCCCGTTGTCGAGCATCTGACCGTTCTTCGCCGGGAGGTAGTGAGGCAGCAGCACCATGCCGAAAGCCGCGTTCGGACCGGGGCCGATGATCGATCGTTTGACGTCCCACTTTCCGGGACCAACCCACTTCACGAGATCGCGATCCGGAGTCGACGTCGGGGGCAGCCACGTCGGCGCGGCGAACAGATCCCGCCACACGCGCGGGCCGACATCGGACTCCTTCCAGCGCTGGACGACGCCGCCGCCGAGCAGCACGTCGGACCAGCCGCCGATCGTCGTCGGCCAGCGCACCAGAGCGCGCCTCACACCGTTGTCGTCGACATAGAGCGTCATCGACGGGCGGTGCTGTGCCACGCGCGGCGTCGGTGCGTCGTCGTAGTAGACGTCGCCACGATCGATCACCGCCGACAGCTGCATGTGCGCCGAGTGATAGGCGGGCCGTGCAGGGAGCGCGAGTGCCACGCGTACTCCGCCGGGGTGCCGAGCGAGAAATGCCCCGGTCTTCGCGGGATCGGTCCACCCGAGCTGCTTCGCGGCGGCCTCGACCGCAGCGGAGACCAGATCCGGAGCTCCGTCCGGGAGAGGCTTCTCGTGACCACGCGACGAGCGCATCGCCTCGGGATCGAGCATCCGACCCAGGATCGGCTTCGGGCCATCGCCCGCGGTGCCGTCCTCGAGCAAGCCCGTCGCGTCGACCACTCGCTCGCGCAGCACGCGCAGCGCGAACCGGAAGTCGAGCTCGCGGGGATCGCTCGTCAGCGCGGTCCTCGTCTCCGCATCGAGGCGGTAGTTCGGCATCAGGAAGTTGCGGCGCTGGAACAGCTCGAGTGCGTGGCCGGTCGCCCACGACATCATGCCGTCGACCTCCTTCGCTCCCAGATAGCCTGCACAGACGAGGTGCTGCTGCGCTGCGACGATGCCGGCGTGCTGCTCGTCGGCAGCCTTCCATTTCGCATAGGCCGCACCGAGCTCGCGATCCTTATCGAACGTCGTCAAGTCCTTCGCGCCACGCGCGGCGCGCGCCTTCTCCAGTTGCGCGCCGAGTACGCGGCGCTGCTGCTCCATCGCCTTGACGAGCCCGTCGTGCTCTTGTCCCCAAGGCCGCGGACCGAGCTTCGCGATCGGGGCCGAATCGACGGCAGCGTGGCACTTGTAGCGAGCGACCTGCGCGAACCGATCGCGAACGATCGAGAGCGACGGAACGATCCCGTAGAGCTCGCCGAGCGCGGCATCGGGCGTGAGCGGCTTTCCGGCAGGATCGCGCTCCGAGGCCAACGCGAGGTATCCCGCGCGGTAGTCGGGAGCCTTATCGCCCGGTGGTGCGAAGATCTTGGGTGTCCACGTATCGCGCAGGTCGACGATCGTGACGTCCTTGAGGGTCGACGCGCAGGCGCCGCGCTCGACACCGCGCTCGACGACGAGCACCGCATCGGCGCACGACGGCATCGGCGACACCGATGGCAGCGGATGCACCGACGCGATCGGCTCCGCCGGCGGCCCACCCGCCGCGGGTACCGACTTACCAGACGACGAACACCCTGCGATCAGAGCAAGCGACAACCAGCGCATGCACCCTCATGGTGCGCCCAAACAGCCGAGCGCGGCCAACTTTCTGTCCGAGCGCCGGACGAATCACCCTAGGTGCTTCGCCGTGTAGTCGTGGCACCTGAGATGCACCACCTCGCGTCATGCCGAACGAAAACCAAAACAATCCAAATCAGAAGAACCCGAACCCGAACCAGAACCAGAACCCGAATCAGGGCGGTCAGAAGCAGGACCAAAACCAGAACCGCCAGCCGCAGAAGAGCCCGCAACAGGGTGGCCAGCATGGCGGTCAAGAGGGCAAGGACCGGGGGCAGAAGCCGGACCTTGGCAACGACGACATGAACGAACCGCGCAAGCCGTAACGGTCCGCGTTCCCCCCCGGGATTCGCGCAGGCGGGTCCCGGGATTTTGCGTTTCGGGCACACCTTGCGCGAGTGAGCGCCGCCACGCTGGCACGCGCATCGCACCTCTGGAAGTTCAGGAGAAACCCCCATGTATATTCTTTGGATGTTGATTATCGGTCTTGTCGTCGGCGCTCTCGCGAAGCTCATCATGCCCGGAAAGGATCCGGGTGGAATCATCATCACGATGGTCATCGGCGTCGCCGGTGCGTTCATCGCTGGCTTTCTGGGCCGCTCGCTCGGCTGGTACCACGACGGTGAGGGCGCGGGCTTTATCGCCTCGATCATCGGTGCCGTCGTCCTGCTGGCCGGCTACCGGCTGATCGTTGGTCGCCGCTCGGGTGGCGTGCTCAGCTAGCACACCGCACGATCGAGATCGACATGAACGCCACCACGGGAGTCCCGTCGGTGGCGTTTCTCGTTACTGGCAGTTGCTCGAACAGTTACCCGCGCTGGTGAACGAGGCCGGGCAGCTCACGACCTCGCGCGGAAACGCGATGCGCGTGCACCGGTCGCGGTCCTCGGCATCTGCAGCGACGTAGGTGCAGCTGCCGCCCGGGCCATCGATCGTACACGTGCCGCTCTGATCGCAGTCGGCCTGGGCGTCGATCGGCGCGGTGCCGAACGACGCGTCCTCGAGCAGACAGGTGGCGCAGGTCTCGCTGACGTTGGCCACGCGGATGTTGCACTCGGTGAGGCATTGATCCGCGGAGGCCTCGCTGCAGACCTCGTAGGCGCCGTCGAGTGGTGGAACGACGACCTTGCAGATCGACGTGCATCGCGGATCGCCATCGGCGCGATCGTCGGGGGCACAGGCTGCGAGGAGAATCAGGAAGGGCCAGCTACGCATGCCGCCGACATAGCAGCTACCCAAGGCACAGTGATGTGACTGCGGCGAACGCGCCGCTCTATGACGTTCATTGCCAAAGACGTTCTACGAAAAAGTTGGCAAGGCTCGACAGCGCGATCCCACCGTGTGCGCTAGCTTCGCGCCGTGCGAATCCGGGCAGTCATTTTGTCTCTCTCTCTCTCGTTTGTGGTGGTCGCGTGCGGCTCGAAGAAGGAGCCACCGCCGGCCAACGATCCACCCAAAGGCAGCGCTACCGAACCGCCGCCGAAGGGCAGCGCCACCGAACCGCCGCCGAAGGGCTCGGGTGACACCGGCTCGGCCACAGCAGGTTCGGGCTCTGCGACCGGCTCGGGCTCGGCGATCGCCGATGCGGGCTCGGGTTCCGCGGGATCCGCGGCAGGGTCGGGCTCGGCGGAAGCCAAGAAGTGGTTCGACTCGCTCTCGCACGACGAGCAGGTGGACTACATGAAGAAGACGGTCGTCCCGACCATGAAGCCGCTGTTCCAGAAGTTCGACGCGAAGCAGTTCGCAAACTTCGGCTGCAAGACCTGCCACGGCAAGGACCCGCAAAAGGCGAAGTTCAAGATGCCGAGCTCGGATGTCCCCGCGCTCGACTTCGCGGCGATCAAGGCCGGCAAGCAGGAGCCGAAGATGGCGCAGTGGATGGGTGAGGTGGTGAAGCCCGCAATGGCGAAGCTGCTCAAGGAGCCCGAGTACACCGAGGCGAACCCGAACGGGTTCGGTTGCCTCGAGTGCCACACGATGAAGAAGTAGGCCGGTCCGCGCGGACGAGTCACGCGCCGCTGACGTGCTGCTGGAGCGCGCGTCCGACCTCACCCCGGTGACGTCCCGCGATCCGCGCGATCGCGGCTTCGATCACGAGCAGGTGCTTCCACCGGAGCTCGGCGGTCTCGCCGGTGAGTCGCGGCGTGGTCGCCGGCGAGCGACGCGAGAGGAAATCGAGCCATGCCGGCAGCACCTCGGCCTCCGCAGCGCCGGCCGCGATCGCCGAGGCGAGGTAGCGGATCAACTTGCGTGCGTCGTCCTTGAAGAACTGGCCCGGTTTGAACTTCGGGAGCTTCTTGGTCTCGACCATGTCGACGAACACGACCTTGGTTCCCGTCACCAGGCCGGGCAACGCGTCCTCCCAGTCGGAGACGACGTGGCGTGCGGTGCGCAGCAACGCGAGGTCGGCGAACCGGCGCTCGATGGCGGGCGCGTCGCCACCGAGCCAGGCGAGCACGATGGGATCGACGAGGTGCTCCCACTTGTTGGTGATCGGGATGCGCGCGACGTGGGCGCGGATCACGAGATCGTCGACCGCCATCCGGGCCTTCTCGAGGTGCCTGGCCCACGCCTCCGGGTACCCCGCGAGGTGCTTGTCGAGCAGCATCGTGATCGTCTTGTCGTCCGACAGCTCGGCGGCGAAGCGTTCGAAGATCTTGACGCGCGGATCCTCGCCGTCGGCGGGAGCAGCGAAGCCACGCGTGGCGGAGGTCTCGAGCTCCTCGCCCTCGAGGAAGCGGCGCGTGGCGGAGACCGGATCCTCGACGCGTACGATGTCGCGCGCGAACAGGAACACGGCGATCACGACGGCACGCGGATCGAGCCCCTGCCCTCCGTGCATGAAGCTCTCGCGCACCGCGCTGATCGCCGCGACGGCGTGCGTGGCGGGAAGTCTGGCGTACGCCACGGCGGCCAGATGGCGCGCGAGCTTCACGGTGTCGAAGCCGTAGGTCTTGTTGATCGTCACGCGTGTCGGCAAGGCGCCACCCGTGGCATCACCGACGAGATCCCACTGGCCCTCGAGCGCGGCGAGCAACGCGAGCCCACCCTTGGCAGCGAAGTCCTGGTGATGCGCCCACCCGGTGAGGATGGTGTTCGAGATCCGGCGCAGCGCGTCCTTGCTGTCGCGCGGGCGAGCCGGCATCCCGAGTGCGACGCGGGCGCCGTGCGTGAGCAACCCGGTCAGCGTGCACGCGCCGTCGTCGGGAAACTTGGTCTCGATGTCAGGCCACCGCACGCCGCATCGTACGATCAGCGACGCGCCGGCTTGGACTTCTTGACCGTGGGCTTCTTCGATCCCGGCTGCGACAGCGGACCGATCTTCCGGCCAGCGGCACTGTCTGAGATCAAGGTTGCGAGCCGGCGCTCGCGCGTGACCTCCTGCTTCGCGCTGATCACCCAGTGGGTCGCGGTGCGCTGGTACCAGGGCGCCTGCGAGGTGAACCACGCATGCGCCTTCGCGTTCGCGACGAACAGCGCTTCCTGCGTGATCGATAGCTTCGCCACTTCATGGCGCTCGAACGAGTACACCGCGGTCTTCGCTTCGGTGCGCTTCGCGTACGCAGCCTCACCCGCCGGCCGCAGCTTGCCCGCCTTGCGCAGCGCCGCGACCTTCGCGACGTTGATCGCGCTCCAGATGCTGGTCGGCTTTCGCGGCGTGAACCGGATCGTGTACGCGAGCTCGCCGAGGCTCTTCCGGACGCCGTCGATCCACCCAAAACACAGCGCTTCGTCCACCGACTCCGGCCACGTGATGCTCGGCTTGCCCGTCGACGTCTTGTAGAAACCGACGAGCACCTCGGTCGCGGATTCGTGATGCGCCTCGAGCCACGCACGCCACAGCGCGGGGGTCGCGAAGTACGTTGGCTTCATCGATGGGCTTCCCACGCTTTTGAACGAGATCCGCGACGTGCACGCGCGATCCGCTCACGCATACTAGCGAGATGCTCCGCCTCCTGGCTGCGTTTGCACTCGCGACCGCTCCGCTCGTTCTCGCCGCAGACACCGCTGACGCGTGCAGCTGTGTCGCGCGTCCCTTCTCCGATCACGCGAAGACGGAGAAGCGCGTCGTGCTCGCTCGTGCCGGCAAGCCGATCAAGAACGGCGATGCACTCGAGCAACGATTCACCGTGCTCGCGACGTTCAAGGGTCCCGCGGACCCGACGTTCACGCTCGATCGCCGCGCGACGCCACCGTGTGCGACGAACTACAAGGAGGGCGAGATCGCGATCCTGATGTCGTCGGACACGCAGCTCGATCCCTGCCACGGCAACGTGTCCCTGGAGTCGATGGCATCGCAGTTCCCCGCGATCGTCGCGGCGACCGGTACCGCGCGTACCGATGCACCGCTGCCGGCGATCGAGCAGGCGATTCGGATCGCGTTGCCGAAGTTCCTGCATCAGCGTCCCGAGATCCCGGTGCAGTACCGCTCGTATGCCGGTACGTCGATCACGATCGACAAGTCCAAGCTGACGTTCTCGGCCGCCGCCAACGCCCAGGCGATCTCGCTCGAGACCTCGTTCGTCGCGGCCAATGTCGTCTTTGTCAGCGGCCGGTACAAGCGCGAGGGCGTCCGGTTCACCGTGTTGCTGTTCCTCGAGAACAAGACCTGGAAGACGGCGTTCACGCAGACCGTGGAGAACTAGCCCATCGCGTAGAAGAACTGCTCCTTCACGATCTTGCCGTTGGAGACCGTGAACAGCGCGGCCTCCTCCATCGTGAAGCGCTTGTTCTCGGGCTTGAACGTGACGTCGTACTTGAACTTGACGATGAACTGATTGTCATGCGGCCACGGGCCCTCGATGACCGCGCTGTGGATCGTGTGATTCTCCGCCCACCACTGCGACTTCGCGGCGATCGCCTTGAGTCCTTGCGACTCGCGCTCCTTGCCCGGAGGTGCTCCGGCCTCGACGCTGGTGATGTCCTGCGAGTACAGCGTCTCCTGCGCCTCGTGGTTCTTGCCCTGGCTGCACAGCTCGACCAACTTCTTGCCAACTTCGAGAGTCGTCATTTGCATTGCTCCTTGTGAGGGCCACATCATGACGAAGCTCGTGCGAGCCATCAACGCACTCCCGAAACAACGCTGACAGCGATTTGTCAGGTTTGTTACTTCGAGGTCAGGCAGCCGAACAGCTCGCGCTGTCGGATCACGTCGAGTCTGTCGGTGGTGTGCCCCGAGGCCAAGCGCGGCAACTGCTAGGTTCCCCGCATGAGCTTCGATCCGGCGCGCCTGTTCGAACGACCACGGTCGCCGCGGGGGGTGTCCAGTGATGCGGTGGAGCTCGATGCCGTGGCCGCCGGCAAGAAGCCGATGGCGATGTTCGTCGGCGATGACGACGAGGTCGCCCAGTGGAGTGCGCACGCCGGTACTCGCAACCTGGTCGCGACGTGCCATGCCGACCCGAAGCTCGGCGAGGTCCACGTGTTCGTCACGCGCGCGGATCAGCTGTGGCGCATCCCCGCCTATCTCGCGCTGTGGGAGACCGCGTTCGTCGACGGGCGGTGGAGTGACGCGGCAGAGAACCTCGCGAGCTTCCTGCTCGGCTACTCCAAGGCGGAGCGCAAAGCCTGGCTCGCTCGGCAGCGGCACGCATTCCCCGCGTGGACGGCGGCGACGGTCTACGCGCTGCTGACCGACCCGGAGCGCGCCGTGATCGAAGGGCTCGGTCGTCGCTGTTTCGGGTCGCAACCCGTGACCCTGTTCACCCGTCGCGACGGTGTGCTCAAGGCGTCCGCAGTCACGCAGCTCCCACGAGGTCAGACGCTCGCGCGCGCCGGGCTCGATGTCGCAACGGCGCACCGACTCCTCGGGACGGCGACGACGCGGGCACTCACGACGAAGCAGGTTGCGACGATCAACGCGGCGATGCTGTCCAACGTGCAGTTCCTGACGAAGTCTGGTTGGCGCTAGTGGCGCGAGGCCACCGAGTGTTTCCCTAAATTGTATTCGGGGTCCCCGGCTCGAGGACGAGCCACCCCGTTCCCCATCATTCGCCCGCTGGTCTCTGGGGTTAGTTCGGCAGCGCGCTCGTTAGTCGTCGGTGGCCTTCGCGGCACCGTCGAGCTGGCCGTCGGGGAGGTGGGCTAACACGAACTTCCGATCGCCCTCGGTGAGGTGCCACCGCTTGCCGATCTTGGAGATCAACGCGAGCTGCTCGTTCGCGAGCTCGAGGATCCACGCCACGGCTTTGTCACCGGCACTGCCGCGCCACAGCGTACGCGTGGGCTTGCTGCTCGGCGCGAGCTCGTGGTTCTCGAGCATGTACATCGCCTCGAGGTGGATGCAGAGATCCTCGACGTCGACGAGGAATTTCGCCGCTTCCTCCTCGCCCTTGTTCTTGAGGATCAAGGCTGCGAGCTGACGCGTCGCCGGACGAGCCGCACCTCCCGCGTAGATCGGCCGGGCGATCCAGTTATGTGCTTCGTGGCAGGTCCACGCCGCGATCTTGAGCGGCACCTTGCTCGAGTTGCCACGGCTGCCCTCGAGGAGCTCGCGCATGATCGTCTTGTCCTTGCGACCGAGCTTGAGTTGTTGCTTCGCGAGCCCGACGCGGCGATCGAACTCCGCGCGATCGTCGACATCGACGTACGGCTTGACGCGGTTCGCGACCCAGATCGCCGCCTCGACATACCGCGCCGCATCGACCTTCGGCTGGGGCCCACCATTGTGAAACGGCTGGTCGGGATGGTGCTCGACCGGCACCACCTCGAGCGCCGCGATCAACAGGTGCGAGGCGTTGCCGTAGGCCTCCTCGGTCGCCTGCTGTGCCGGGGTCTTTTGCTTCGCCTTCGCCATCAGACGTGAATCATCTTACGCGTCATCCCACCGTATTCGTCGACGGCATCCCTGGCGCTTTTCACACCGGGCTCGGCCCGCCGCCGGTAACCAGGCGACCTGCTTAGCCGAAGCGGGGTACGAACGCGCAGCCTCCGTCGGCCTCGCGCTCGATCATCAGCGGCTCGTCACTCTCCGTCACCTGCTGCAGCGAGCGCATCACGGGATGCGCGATCAGCGCGCTGATCCGCTGCAAGCATGGCCGCAGCTCCGACCGCAGGTTGCGTGCGCTTCCGAGATGGATCGCGCGCACCGTCGCCCAGCTCGGATCGCCCACGATCGGCTCGAGGTCGAGACGTAGGTCGGAGAGCTGCACCTCCGACAGAAACCCGCGTGCGAATCGGCAGCGTTCCACGCGAACCCACGGCAACCGACCCACGCGCGACCGTGCGAGGCGACCAACTCCGCCACGCGCTGCGGATCGGCATCCGCGAGCTGCAGTGCGATCAGCTCGCCGCGAGGATCCCCCAGCTCTTCGAGGTGATCGGCATACACGTGCAACAGATGATCGTCATTCGGTCGTCGAGCGATCTCGTCGAGGAGCTCCGCCGCGCGGTCCACTACCCGCCTGCCTTGCGGACCATCGCGAGCACCGACTCGATGGTGAGGTTCGCGAGCTGTGCGGGCATCACCCAGATGACGTTCGACCGGAGCTGACCGCGCTCGTCTTGGAGCCGGAACGCGATGGTGTGATCGCGCGGTGCGCGATGACCGCCGTAATCGCCATGCGCACCCCACACCGGTTGCATCCCCGGAAACGCCTCCTCGATGACACGCGTCGCATGCGCCTTCTCGTCAGGCGTTGCCTTGCGATTCCGATTCCCCACGGCCAACGGGGTAGCACGCGGGTGGCGCTGCAGCGCCAGGCGCCCCGCCCGCAGCGCGAGTTCGTGAGTTCGATCAACACCTTGCCTGCTCTCCCTCCGCCCTGATCCGGGCCCGCGACTTCGTGCAAACCGGCGCTGCGATGCCCCGCAACGAGTGATAGGGTCCGCGCATCTATGACCACGCGCAAAAGCACCACCAAGACGGCCGCCCCGACGGCCACCGATACCGCCGCCAAGATCCTCGAGCGTCAGCGCGCCCGGTCTGCCCGCGTGCTGCTCAAGCGCCGCCGGGCCAAGTCCGGACAGTAGCGCTACCATGCCTCGGGCATGAGTGAAGCGAGCCTCGTCGACGCCGATCACTTCGATCTCTCCAAGGCGCCGGTCCGGATCGGTGGTGCCGGCGTCTACTACCGCCGGTTCTTCGACGGCGACTACTTTCAACGCATCCGCGCGGAGCATACGTTCCAGGCGCTGACCGAGTCCGTCAAACCGTCGACGGCTCATCGCACCGGGCTCTACCTGACCCCGGTCACCCAGCAGGCCGACGGCCTGCACTTCAACCTGTTGCGTTGCTCGACGAATCTCTCGGGTCCGACCGAGAACTTCTGCGCGACCGACCAACAGATCATCGATGCGCTGAATCGCGAGGCGGCCGCGATCTTCCGCGATCACGCACCGCTCAATCACGTGCTCGCGCAGATCTACACGAACACGACCGCAGGCCAGAAGCAGACGAAGGCCAAGATCTCCGCTCACGCCGACAAGACGAAGGACATGCCGGCCAACGGCATCATGGCGTTCTGCACGTTCTATGACGGCGTCGGCACGCTCACCCCGCTCGACGACCACGACTACGGCTACAAGGGGAAGAGCGGCCTGACCAGGCTGCAGTTCCGGCTCAAGCCGGGCGCCTCCGCCGCGCTCCCCGACTTCACGCTGACGCTGTACCCGGGCTCGGTGTTCTTCATGCCGCTGTCGACGAACCGGCTCTACACGCACGCGATCCAGTCGTCGATGCTCGACGCACACATGCTGCCTACCCGCCTCGGCTACGTCGCGCGGTGCTCGAAGACCGAGGCCGTGCACAAGGATGGCGCCACGTTCCTCAAGCTCGGCGACGCGCTCGTTCCGCTCGAACCACCCACCGAGCAAGGTCGGCTCGAGCTGCGTGCGCTCTATGCGTCGGAGAACAAGACCCACGACTTCATCGACTACGGCGACAACTTCCGATTCAGCATGAACGACGGCGACTACCGAGCGCCGGACGAGAAACGTGGCTGACGAGTTTCGGTCGTTCCAGCTCGCCGATCATTCGTTCGACCAGCTGCTCGCCTCGGCTCGCTTCGACGACGTCACGAAGGGGCGGCGTGGAGCGGTGCTGGTCAAGGTGGATGGCACGGGCGCCGTCCCGATCGTTCGTACGACCACGCAGTACAGCTCGCCTGCGCAGCACTTCGGCGTCCTTCACGATCAGCTTGCGGAGGAGATCCAGCGCGTCACCTCGCGCGCGCTCAACAACGCGTTGATCGAGCACTACACGAACGCGTACTCGACGATGAAGCGTCACTCGGACCAGGCGCTCGACCTGGCCGACGACTCGTCGATCGCCGTCTACTCTTGCTACCGGGATCCCTGGAAGCCGTCGCGACACCTGATCGTCAAGCCGAAGGACGACAACCCTTCGTTCGACATTCCGCTCCACCACGGCCGTGTCGTCATATTCTCGATCGAGACCAATCGGCGGTTCACGCATGCGATCGCACTCACCGCGAACGCACCCGACAATGACTGGCTCGGGATCACGTTTCGAACCTCGAAGACGTTCGCGCGATTCGTCGACGGAATCCCGCACGTGAACAAGGCGCCGTTGGCGCTCGCCACCGAGGACCAGCGTCGCGAGCTCTTCCAGCTCCGGCGTCGCGAGAACGACGAGACCGACTTCCGCTATCCACCGATCGCCTACACGATCAGTGAGAGCGACCTGCGACCACCGGTTCCCTGACCGAGGCGAACTCGGTTCGTCGCATGAACGAGGCGAACGCCGACTAACCCCTGAGTTCGCCTGTGTCGATCCTTCGACCAGGCGAATGATGGGGAACGGGGTGGCTCATAGCGCGAACTCCTACGTCCAGAGCTCCAGCCTGGAGGACAGAGTCTTCCGGCGAAGCCGGAAGATCGAGGTCAACCGAGGTGAGCTCTGGGGTTAGCGTCGGAGCGGCAGGACGAACATCGCGATCCCGATCGTCTGGTCGTGCGTCGCGATCGGCTGCCAGTGCACCGCGATCGGCGAGCCATCGGTGCGCTTGAACAACATCGGGAGCCGTTGCTCGATCGTCGACCAGTCGCTGGTGGGTGTCCCCATGGCGGCGACCAACATCTGGCAAAGCCCCGTGATCAGAGATGCGTCGACGCCAAGCGCGCCGGCCAGCGTCGTCGAGCTGCTGACTTCGACCGAGCCGTCCTGCCAGGAGCGCATGACCTGCGCGTCCGCACCGAGCAGATACGATCGTCCCGAGAACACCGGTGGATCGCCGAGCTCGTGGAACGTGACGCACACTGCTCCGACCTGGGTGTCGACCACGTACGTCGCACCCTGCCGCTCGCCATGGGAGATCTGGGGCGGCTCGATCTCGCAGAGCACGCCGCGCTCGGCGAGCGTCTGGAGCCCGCGTCCCGTGAGGACGTTCGCGAGCTCGCTGGCGGCCGCCTCGCGCAGCTCGGAATCCGGTTGCATGCCTGGCACCATGTTCTCGGCGACGCGCTCCGCCACCTCGGCCGGGAACGACCACGTGAAGCCAGCAAGGTCGCCACGTGCATGAACGACGACCGAGATCATTCGAGCCTCGGCCTCGGGGACCCCGCGCCGGCCGACCTGCGTGCCCATCATGGTGCGAAGAACGGACGTCGCGTCGTCGAGGAATGCGAGGACGTGCTCAAGAGCGAGTGACACGACTCACCTCCGGAGCTGAAGCGGCGGGTCGCCGCGGAGCACTCAGCGCGTGGCGGAAGATCTGCTCCGCGCGCGTTAGCTCGAACGGCTTCAGCAGGTACTGAATGACGCCGGCGCGCTGGCAGGCGAGGATCTTGTCGCGCGTCGTCAACGAGGTGCACATCACGACGCGTGCCTCGGGATGCACGCTCATCAACTCGAGGAGCGCCGTCACGCCGTCCTTGCCCGGCATCACGATATCGAGCGTGACCAAGGTGGGACGATGCTGTTCGTAGAGCGAGAGCAGCTGATCCCCGCTGGGCGCCTCTGCGACCACCTGGCAGTCCATCCGGGTGAACAGCTGCTTGAGCTGGGCGCGGATCAGCGGCGAGTCATCGATCACCAAAATGGTCGGCTTCGTCATGTCAGCACCTCGTAGTTCGACCAGGCAGGCCTCCCATCGAGACCTCGACGAGTAACAAATGTGGACGACCCGAACTGCGATGGGACGGAAAGCGGCACTCGTTGCATTCGGGCTCTGGCTCGTGGCCGGCATGGTCGCGGGGGGCTTGCTGTTGCTGCGCCACGCCCCGTACCGCGTGCCCGACGCAGGTGACGCACATCTACGTGCGCTGACAGGCGAGCTGGCGCCCGGGAAGCTCGGCGTTGCCCACATCATGTACCGCTCGTGCCCGTGCTCGGCACGCACCATCACCCACCTCCTCGAGCGTGGCGCGATCCCCGGCGTCGACGAGCTCGTCCTGATCGTCGATGACGAGGGTGCGAGCGATCCCGACGATCAACGCCTCGTGACGGCCGGCTTCCGCGTCACGCCGATCACGCCGATCACCTTGAAGGATCGGTTCGCGATTCACGCTGCACCGGTGCTCGTGGTCGCCCGCGCCGATCACAGCGTCGCGTACATCGGCGGCTACAACCGACACAAACAGGAACCGCGCTACGCGGACGTCTCGATCATCAACGACGTCGCACATGCCACCGAAGCCACGGCACTCCCCGTGTTCGGCTGCGCCACGACTGCGGCACTCGAAAGGTAGAGAGAAATGCTCCGTCATCTCGTCCGATACCTCGTCCTCCCCCGCAGCGTCACGCCGTTCGAGCGCACCTACCTCGCGCGGATGAACCGCATCGCACTGGGATTCCTCTGGCTGCACCTTCCCGTGTTCATGCTGATCGGCGTCGCGAATGGCACGTTCGTCGAGTCGACGGTGCTCACCGCCGGCGTCGTCGTCGGCCCGACGCTCGCGTACTACGCGCTGCGCGACCGGCCCCGCATGTTCAGCAGCGTCGTCGGCGTCACGGCGATGCTGATGGGGGGCGTGCTCGTCGACATCGTTCGTGGGCCGCTGCAGATCGAGATGCACTTCTACTTCTTCGTGCTGATCGCGCTGCTCTCGGTGTTCGCGAACCCGATGGCGGTGATGGCCGCGGCCGTCACCGTGGCCCTCCACCACCTGGTGTTGTTTCTCGTCATGCCGGCCTCGGTGTTCAACTACGAGGCGACCTGGTTCTCGGTCGTGGTGCACGCGATCTTCGTCGTACTCGAGTCCGTCGCGGCCTGCTTCGTCGCGCGCAGCTTCTTCAACAACGTCATCCGGCTCGAGCGGGTCGTCGAGAAGCGCACGACCGCACTCGACGCGCGCAACCAGGACATGGCGTTGATCCTCGACAACGTCGCGCAGGGCTTCGTCACGGTCGACTTCCACGGCACGCTCGGCGCGGAACGCTCGCAGGCCCTGACCACGTGGTTCGGCGAGCCCACCCCGGACATGCGCTGGTGGGACTACGTCGGCCGCGACGGCGACGAGGCCGCCTGGATCCAGGTCTGCTTCGACGGTCTCCGCGATGGTGACATGCCGCTCGTGGCAACCCTCGCGCAGCTGCCCACGCGCGTCGCGCTGTTCGATCGCGAGCTCGCCTTCGAGTATCGCCCGATCGGTTCGCCTGTCACCGCACTCCTCGCCGTCGTCACCGACGTGACCGATGAGGTCGCGCGCCGCAACGTCGAGCGCGCGCAGCGCGAGCTGGTCGCGGTGCTCGAGAAGGCCACCTCCGATCGCGCAGGTTTCATCAGCTTCCTGCGCGAATCCACCGCGCTGGTCGCAAAGGCGACCGATCCCACCAGCGATCTCCCGATGCTCAAGCGCTGCCTCCACACGCTCAAGGGCAACGCGCCGCTGTTCGGTGCGGCCAGCCTCGCCGACGTCGTCCACCAGCTCGAGACCGAGGTCGAGGAGCAGGCCGATCGCCTGACCGGCGAGCAACGCCGTCGCCTCCAGGCCGTCTGGCTCTCGCTCGAGGAGCGCATCGAGCCGCTCGAGATCCTCCGGGACGCATCCGTCATCGTCGAGCGCGCCGAGTTCGAATCCGTGCTTCGATCGATCGAGAAGCCGGCACCCGCATGGTCCCAGCGCATCGAACGGTGGGGGCTCGACCCGACGCGCCCGCACCTCGAGCGCCTCGCCAAGCAAGCCTGCGCCCTCGCCCGTCGCCTCGACAAGGCCGAGCTGGTCGTCGACATCTACGATCACGAGCTACGCGTCGATGGGCCACGCTTCCAGGCCGTGTGGGGCGGCCTGATCCACGCCGTTCGCAACTCCGTCAGCCACGGGGTCGAGACTGCCGCAGCCCGCGCCGCCGCCGGCAAGTCGGAGAAGGCCACCCTGCGTCTCGAGTCACGCGTGTCAGGTGGCGAGCTCGTCGTCGAGATCCACGACGATGGTGCCGGCGTCGACTGGGACCGGGTCAGGCGTCGTGCGGTCGAGCGTGGACTCCCACACGGCACGCGCGCCGATCTGCAAGAGGCGCTGTTCTCCGGCAAGATCTCGACCGCCGAGGAGGTCACCGACATCTCGGGCCGTGGGGTCGGGCTCGACAGCCTGCGGACCACCTGGCGCGCTCTCGGTGGCGACGTCCAGGTCCTCAGCGAGCCGGGCCAGGGCACGACGATCCGCTGCTGCGTCCCGCTGTTCGCGCACGAGCTCGCGGCCTGACCGCGAACTCTTCGCATCTCGCCGTTCTCGACCTCCACGACGCGCACGCGCGCCAGCACGCTCCTGGTCGCTCGCTTCACGTCGGCCTCCGACGGACGGCGCGGCAGCTGCGCGCGCACGGTCATCCCAACGCTAGCACGGCTACTACGCACGTCGTAGACTGGCCCCGTGCCACAGCCACCTCCCCTGCCCGGCGGGCAGCTCGAACGGGCAGTGATCGAGGCCGTGTGGGAGCTCGGCGACGCAACCGCGCGAGCAGTTCACGAGCGCGTCGGCGTCCCGAGCAACCTCGCGTACACGACCATCGCCAAGGTGCTCGATCGCCTCGTCGCGAAGAAGCTGTGTCGTCGGCGGCTGGAGGGGAGAAGTTACGTCTACGCCGCGGCCGTTCCCCGCGAACGAGTCGAACGCGCGGTTGCACGCATATCGGTGAGCCGATTGCTCGGCGACGAGCCCGGCCCTGCGATCGCGACGCTCGTGGATGCGGTCGAGGCGGTCGATCCGAAGTTACTCGACGAGCTAGCCCGCGTCGTGGCCGCGCGGCGAAAGGCTCGCCGTGAATCGTGAGCTCTTGCTGATCGGGCTCGCTGCGCTCGTGTGCGGCGGTGTCGTCTGGTCTGTCGCACCCTTGCATGGCGCCGTGGCCGCCGGCCCCACCTGGCGGCGCGAGCGACGCGCATGGCGCGGGGTGATCGCTCCGCTCGTCGTGATCGCGTTCGGGACGACGATGTTGCTCGGATGGGCAGTCCAGGAGCCCCAGCTCAGCGACGAGCGACTGGCGCCATTTGCGTGGGCCTTCGCAATCGTCGTGCTCCTCCTCTGGACGAGGGCGCTCGTGCGCTTCGTCCAGTCGATCATGGCGCGCCCCGCGCTGCCGATCGCGGTAGTAGGCGTCTTGAACCCGCGAATCGTCGTCGATCCAAACGTCGAACGCGTGCTCGACACCGATGCTCTGGCAGCGGCTCTCGCGCACGAACAAGCACACGTGCGGCATCGAGATCCGCTGCGGATCGCGATGGCCCAGCTCGCGACTGATCTGCAATGGCCGTGGCCCCAACCTCGCCGTCGCCTCGCGGCGTGGCGCGATCTGCTGGAAGAGACTCGAGATGACGAGGCGATCGTCGGCGGGGCGAATCCAGACGATCTCGCGGCCGCGATCATCGAGGCAGCCCGCTGGAGCACACGAGGTGGCGGGGCCGCCCTGACCAACGATCGCCCGTTCGAACGCCGGATCTCGCGCCTCCTCGACGGGGCCACTCGATCGCGAGCGCCGAGGTCGGTCATCTTCTCGATCCTGTTCACCTCGGGTCTTGTCGCTTCACTGGTCGTCGGTTTGACCGTTGGCGATGATCTGCTCGCGTTGTGGCCCGGGGTGCTCCGGTGAACGCTCGCGCTGCATGGCTTGCCCTGGCTCCTGCCGTGCTCGCGATGGCGTGCGGTGGTCACGACAAGGACGATGATGCGGGGCGTGCTCCCTCACGCGTGCGCGGGAACGCGATCGTGCTGGACGATCGCAGCCGGGCCGCGATCGATCTCGCGATCGCGCCTGTGGTGGAAGCCGATCTGCCCGACGTGCGGATCCGGTACGGCAAGGTGATCTCTCGGGCCGGCGACGAGCTGGTGATCTCGTCGCCGATGCTCGGTCGCGTGACGGTCATAACGCCGCACTCGATCGGCGACCACATCACGGCCGGCGCCGAGATCGCCAGGGTGAGCCCGATCCTCGCGGCTTCGGAGCGCGCCTCGATCGGTGTGCAGACCGCGGAGATCGCCGCACAGGTCACGCAAGCACAACAGGAGCTGACGCTCCGCGAATCCGAGGTGGTACGTGCGAAGGACCTCGCGCGAGACGGCATCGTCAGCCAGGCGAAGCTTGCCGAAGCAGAAGCCGCCGCCGCGACGGCACGCGCACGTCTTCAAGCCGCACGTCAGGGTCGTCAAGCACAGGCCGGTGCAACGGGTCGTGCGCTGACCCTGACGTCCCCTGCAGAGGGCACGCTCGTCGCACTCGATGCGGTGCCCGGCGGCTCGGTCCAAGCAGGTCAAGCCGTCGCGCGCGTGTTGCGCGCGGGAAGCCGTCGTGTCGATCTCGCGGTCACCGCGTCCGACCCGGTCGCGAGCGCCTACGAGGTCGAGATCGCGGACAAGTGGATCCAGGCGCGCTTGGTCTCACGCGGCACGACCGTGGCTGACGACGGCAATCGGCACGACGTCCTCGAGCTCGAGCTCGGGGGCGAGCCGCTGCTCGGAGCTACCGTCGCCGTTCGCCTGGCCGCATCGCCATCGAAAGGCTTGGTTGTTCCGCAATCCGCGGTGCTTCCCTCGGCGGGCGGCGAAGTGGTCTACGTCGAGGAGGAACACGGCAAGTTCGAGGCACGGGTCGTCCGCGTCGCGGCCCGGTTCGGCGGTCGGGTTCGCCTGGCTTCGGGTGTCAAGGTTGGCGAGTCAGTCGTCGTGCGCGGCGCCGCTGCGTTGCGCGGCGAGGCCCTGCGGTCTTCGCTCGGCGGCGACGAGGATTGAGCGGATGGCTTCGCCGCTCGATGCCCTGATCGGCTGGTCGATCCGCCGCCGCGTGATCGTCTTGATCGTCGCCAGTGCCGCGATGGTCGCGGGGGTGTTCATCACGAGCACCGCGCCGCTTGACGTCCTGCCCGACTTCACTCCGCCGCGCGTCGTGATCCAGACGGAGGCCCCCGGCATGGGCACCACGGATGTCGAAGAGCGCGTCACCTGGCCGCTCGAGCGCGTGCTACTCGGGACACCGCAAGCGACATCGCTTCGATCGTCGTCGATTGCCGGCCTGTCGATCATCACGATGACCTTCAGCGATGACGCGGAGCTATTTCGCACCCGGCAGCTCGTCGCCGAACGGCTCCAGCTCGCAGCCGGAACCCTTCCGGAAGGCACCGAAGCGCCGAAGCTAGAACCGATCGCGCCACCGATCGGCGCACTCCTGAAGTTCTGCGTCACCAGCTCCGATCCGAACGCGGGCGCGCAGCTCCGGACCTTTGCCGACTGGAAGCTGCGTCCTCGCCTGGGAGGCATCCCGGGCATCGCGCAGGTGATCGTTCACGGTGGCCTGGTCGAGCGCTTCGAGGTCAGACCGGATCCCACGCGCATGCACGAGCACACGATCTCGCTCGAGGAGATCGAGCGCGCTGCTGCGCGAGCACAGACCTCGATCGGCGCCGGCGTCGTGACCTCGGGAGAGATGAGCGGCGACGTCACCACCGAGGCACGGCTGACGTTGGGTACCGCACCGGAGCGACTCGCGGCGGCTGTCGTGGCGATCCATCACGGGTCGCCGGTACGGCTCGGCGATGTCGCGGATCTCGCACCCGGCACGGAGATGCCGGTCGGCGCCACATCCTGCGATGGCCGCTCGGGTGTCTACGTCCAGGTCATGAAGCTTCCATGGGCCGACACGATGGCGACGACGAACGAGGTCGAGGGCGCGCTCGACGAGCTTCGTCGCGACCTCCCCGTCCACGTTCAGATCGATGCGCCCGTGTTTCGCCAGGCGTCGTTCGTCGAGACGTCGGTGTACAGCGTCGCCCGTGCGATGGCGATCGGTGCGGTGCTCGTCGTCCTCGTCCTGATCTTGATGCTGAGGTCGGTCCGGCTCGCCGCGATCAGCCTCACCGCGATCCCGCTGTCCATCATCGCGGCGGCAGCGGTACTCGTCGCGAGAGGCGCATCGATCAACGGCATGGTCCTCGGTGGGCTTGCGATCGCGGTCGGCGAGGTCGTCGACGATGCCATCATCGACGTCGAGAACGTCTGGCGCCGGCTGCGGGAGAATTCGCGGCGACCGGATCCACGACCTCCCCTCGACGTCGTTCACGATGCGTCGAAGGAGATCCGCGGCTCCGTCGTGTATGCCACGGCGATCGTCTGCCTCGTGCTCGTGCCGGTGTTGCTGCTCGGAGGCATTGCGGGCCGCATCTTCTCGCCGCTCGCCGAGACATACATCCTCGCGATCGTGGCGTCTCTCGCCGTCGCGCTCACCGTGACGCCTGCGATGTGCGCGTGGCTACTTCCCAGGATCGCAACCGCGGAGGCACGACCGAGCCGCCTGGCGCTCGCGATGACGAACCGATATCGCAGGCTCCTGCGTCGCGTGATCGAACACCCGGCGATCGTCGGAGGTGCGGCGCTTGTACTCGCTGCGGCGGCGATCATCGCGTTGCCACTGCTCGGCGGCGGGTTCCTGCCCGATTTCCACGAGCAGTCCGTGATCGTTCACGTCAATGCCGCCCCGGGCACATCTCTCGAGGAGACGATGCGCGTTGCCGCCCGCTTCGATGCGCTCGTCAGGCCGGCTACCGCGTCCCACCTCGCATCGCGCGCCGGCCGCGCTGCGCTCGGGGAGGATCCGTTCCCCGTCAATCGGCTCGAGATCGATCTCGTCGTTGGAAGCGACGATCTGGAAGCCAAGGTCGAAGCGCTGCAAGCACAGCTCGTCGACATTCCCGGGATCAGCTTCTCGATCGAGGGCTTCCTGGGCGAGCGCGTGCACGAGATCCTCGGCGGCGAGACGGCGCCGATCGTGGTCGAGGTCATCGGACCCGAACTGGAGCCATTGCGAGGCCTGGCCTCCAGCGTCGCAGACAAGGTCGCGCAGCTCGACGGAGTCGAGGGCGTCTCCGTGGAGGCGCAGGTAGACGTTGCCGAGCTCCGCGTACGCCCGGACCTGGTCGCGCTTGCGCCCTACGGTCTGACGCCCGCCGACGTGGCGGAGCAGGTGCGTACGTGGCGTCTGGGACATCGCGTCGCCGACATCTTGGAGCCCGATGGCCGTGTCATCGGGCTCGTCGTCACCGGTACGGTGGCGATGCGTGATCGCGGTGCGCTTGCTGACCTCTTGATGACGACCTCCGACGGACGCGCTGTCCAGCTGTCCGCGATCGCGCGAATCGACGAGGTGTCTGTTCCGGCAGCCGTGACGCACGTGGGCGGCGCGCGACGGATCGCGATCGGGATCGACGCAAGTCCATCGTCTGTGTCCGACGTGAGCACGGGGGTCGAGGGCGTGATGCGTGAGATGAACCTGCCCGCGGGCTATCGGATCGCCGTCGGCGGCGAGGCAGTGGCTCGCGCCCATGCGGGACGCCAGCTGATCATCATCGGTGTGCTCGTGCTCATCGGGATCGTCGTCCTGCTAGGCACGGCGTTCGGACGCGCGAGCGATGCCCTGATCGTCCTGGTGAACTTCCCGCTCGGGCTGATCGGTGGCGTTGCCGGCGCCTTGCTCCTCCCGGAAGGACTCTCCGTCGCGGGGTTCGTCGGCTTCGTGACCCTGTTCGGCATCATCGCGCGCAACGGGATCATGCTCGTCTCGCACACGAGGCAGCTGGAGCTCGAGGCTCCTGACGAGCCGCCGGTCGAGCGCGTGCTGCGCGCTGCCGAGGAACGACTCTTGCCGATCGTCATGACCGCCGCGACCGCGGGGCTTGGCCTGCTTCCCCTCGCGCTCTCGCTGGGCTCGGCAGGAAGCGAGCTGGAGGCGCCGATGGCAATCATCGTCTGCGGTGGTTTGTTCACCTCGACGCTGCTCAACATGATCGTGCTGCCAACGATCTACGTCTGGCTCGCACGGCGGCGAGCCCGCAAGGAAGTGACCACGTGAAGCTCCTCGGATGCATGTTGATCGCGATGTCCGTTTCGTCGTCGTCTGTACTCGCATTCGCGCAACCGGCGCCGCTGACGCTACCGCAAGCGCAAGCCGAGGCCCGCGAGCATGCCCCCGAGCGTGCGACCGCCGATGCCGGCCTCGCGGCGGCGCGGGAACGCGCAGCGGTGGCGGGGCGGCGATTCACGCGCGATCCGATCGCGATCGGTCGCTACCAGCAGCAGCCGCCGGGCGCGGACGCCGACGACCGGACGTGGTCCGTTGGACTTGAATGGACGCTCGACCTATCTGGATCGTGGCGTCCGCGCCGCGAGTCGGCTCGCGCGATCGTGGGCGCAGCTGACTTCGTGCGGGCGTCCACACTCCTCGATCTCGATAGCGAGGTAGCGCTCGCACTCGCGGACGTGGCTGATGGACAGCGCCGCGCCGCGCGAGCTGCTCAGATGGTGGCGCTCCGCGAGCTGGCATCACGCGCGGCGGACCGCATTCGTGCGACCGGAGGCGGTACGCAGCTCGAGGTCGACGCCGCCAAGCTGGACCTTCGATCGGCGCAGATCGATGTTGCGACAGCGCGCGGCGATCTCGAAGCGTCACGCGTGCGGCTCGGCCGCCTGCTCGGGCGTCGCGACGCCGCTGGGCTGAGCGTCTCGGACGAGCTCGACCGTACACCGGCCCCCGCGGTCCTCTCGGTGGAGAGCCTCGTCGAACGCGACACCCGGGTCAGGGCCCTGGTCGCCGAGTTGGACGCAGCCCGGCACGCCGTCACTGCCGAACGTAAGGCGGCACGCCCCGACGTGACGATCGGGCTGGAAGTGGGCCGAGCACGTCAGGACATCCCAGCCGGCGCGTTCGCCACGGATCCGACGCTCACTGGAACGTGGAACGAATGGGAGCTCGCGATCCAGCTGAGCGTCCCGTTGCCCCTGGTAGACCGGAACCGGATCGCGCGCGCGAATGCGAGTGCCGATGTGCTCGGCATCGAGGCGCGACTCGCTCGCGTGCGAGCCGACGTGCGCGCTAGCATCGTCGCAGTACACGTGCGGCTCGCAGCCGCGATCGATGGGATTACCGTGGCTGCGGACATCCCCGAGATCATCGATCGCGAGGTCCAGCTCCTCGACAAGGGCCTCCGGGCGGGAGGCATCGAGTTCTCTGCATGGGCCCCACAGGCGCATCGCCTCGTCGAGGTTGGCCGTAGCTATGACGAAGCAGCCCTTGCGCTGCGCCGCGCGCGAGCGGCGTGGGCACGTCTCGCGATCCGGTAAGAAGAGCGTCGTCCCCATGATCGTTGCCTCGTCCGACTTGATCGGATCACGAGTAGAAGTGCTTCTCTGACCAGATCGACGGCGCGTTCGTGATGCACGCATCGGTGACGACGAACCCGCGGGGCCAGTAGCCCGGCAGAAGCTCCGGTTGCCCCTTCGTGTAGGTCTCCATGAAGTGCGCCATCCGCGGGTTGTCTGGGAGTTGGTCTTGGAGGAACAATTTGAGGACGCACGGACCCATCTCCTGGGCGAGGTCGTCCATGCAGCCAGCGGCGAATTTGCGATCCTCCGTAGTAGCGTTGGCGCCCGCCACAAATCCGTTCGCGCGCAGTGCGGCCACGCCGCGCAACCCGCCCTCGGCGTGGCGAGCGTCGACCTCGCACTGGCGATCGATCAGCCCGTACTTCGCCAGGCAGAGGAACACATCATTGCTGCTCCACACCGGATCGAATAAGGGCGCCCTGCGACCGGCTCGCGCGTCACCGCGTGAAGATCGGGCGAAGAAGGGCACGCGCCGATGGCGATAGGCGGAACCCCGCTCTGCGGTAGTACCGGGCGTCATCCGGCGGATCCTTCAACAGCTCCTTCGTCGCTTCGATGCTGGACCTGGTGAGCGCCTGGTACTTCGCCTTGGTCAGCTCGAGGCCACCGAGATCGGTGTCGAGGAAGTGAACGATGCCTTTCTCGAACTTCGTCCAATGCGGGTGATCGTGTTCGCCCGGCCACGCCGAGATGCACACGTACGGAGCGAGTGACCGGCATCGACGCGAACGGCGCGAACCCCATCACGGATGACACCAGACCCTCGCGGACTCGCCAGTCCACGCCGACGAATACGTCGTCGGTGTCGACGCCGTCCGGCGACACTCGGCGATCCGCCAGCGTTCGCCTTCGCGCAGGCGCGCGAGTTGCTCGATGAGCGCCGCTTCGGTGCGAATGCCCGTGAAGATCGCGATCCCCGGCAGCCTCGCTTCCCGGCAAGTATCGAAAAAGCCGCTGACGTCCGCTTCGTCGGCCATGGTCGAAACCACGAACGAGAGGATCCGATGCCGTTCGCGAGCAATACGCGCCGCGAACTGGCAGCCGGTCATGCCCTGCGCCAGCCAGCGGCGAAGGTGATCGTCCGCGGACACGAGCTATCGGAATTCAGGAAGGGCGGCGTGCGGGCTCGACACGTGGAAGCGGATGGAACCATCGGCGTTCACGACATCGACGCCGCCGGCCTTCTTCGCCGCAGAGATCACGGCGCGGTGATCACGATGAAACTGCTCGATCGTGATCGTGCGGCGCTTCTTCGCGGTCGGCTTCTTCGCCATGGGTTCTAGGCTACCTCGTCGCCGAGCTCGGAGAAAGCGCGGGGATCGATCACGCGACCTGCCCGTGTGTGTTCGCGCGGAGAAAGGCGTCGACGTCGGCGACGCGGTAAGCGCCGCAGAGCTCGCGCGCCTGCTGGACGAGCTTCCGCGCGATGCAGCTACGAGGATCAGCGTTGGTCGTTATCGGCACGTACGTCTCCGACAATGTCGACTTTGCTGACATCGTAGAGCTTGGAGGATTCCACGCGAGCGGCGGGTGCACGCTACATGACCTAACGAGGCGATTCGGTCGTGGCAACTTCCGTGTCAGCGCCTACGGCTTCGTGCCGCCCGCTCTGCGCTGGGAGGTGCTGGCGAAAGACATCGGATAGATCGACAACCGTCGCTCGAACTCGGCGATCTGGGCTCAACGCCCGGAGGCATCGAGACGATGATCAGGACTCGCCCGTCGTGATGTTCTCCATCTACCTGGCGGGCGGATCGCGTGGCGCGATGGAGGGCACGCTGGCGATGCGCCCGGGGCTTCCCGTCCGCGCGGCGGCGTTTCGCGGTGGCCTGTCCTCGAGCCCGTCGAGCTTGCCATCGAGCTCGGGAGACCGCTGGTCGAAGATGATCCACGGGTGGGCCGAGCACCGGGAGGAGGAGCTCGATCGACGCAGCGCGATCCACCACGTCGACGACGAGCTCCACGCCCTATCCTCCTGGTCCACGGCCGTCAGGACTGGCGCATCCACCTCGAGGATGTGCAGGCCTTCGAT
>JBBQJJ010000068.1:0-28863 GCA_038325805.1 Haliangiales bacterium | reverse complement strand
GCGTGCTGCAAGGGCCACGGCATCGGCATCGATGTCGCCGGCGGTCAGCTCGTCCAGCTCCTCGCGAAGCGCCCGCAGCTCGCGCCGTTTCTCCGCCGGCGCGGCGATGCGGTCACCGCCTTCAATCCGCGCGATCGCTGCTGGTTCCTCGAGGATACCGGGCTGTGCCGGATCGAGGTCGAGGATGGTCGGGAAGCGAAGCCCGCGTCGTGCCGGCTGTTCCCGTTCAACCGCGTGTTCCGGATCGGCACCTACACGGTCGTCGACTTCAATAGCGTGATCTGTCCGCTCTACGTCGCCGAGGACGGGATCGAGCACGCCGAGGTCCTGGCAGAGATCGAATCGATCAAGGACCCGACGATCGTCGGCACCCAGTTGCCATCGCGCGATGCCGAGAAGGAGGGTCAGGCGTTCGTCGAGATCGAGCGTCCGATCGCGGTCGCGATGTTCGACGCGGCAGCCACGAGTGATCTCGCCGCCGCGTGGGCAGCCCAAGCGGACGCCGCCGCGTTCGACCTCGAGTGCGAGACCCAGCGCGCGGCGTTCACGGCGATCTTCGAGCAGGCGTGGCAGGCACCGAGCCGGGCCACGCTCGCCGCCGCGCTGTGGCTGACGCCGTCGATGCGGTTCAACGAGCTCTACGGTCCGCGGCAGTACGCGCAGCGTCCCGCGATGCCGCCGGTGCTCGCTCGGATGTGGCTCGCGTGGCTTGGCTTCGCTGCGATCGGTGAGCAGCTCGCGGCTCGCGCCCTCGGACTCCAGGAGCTGACGATGTTGTGGAGCGAGCAAGCGCCACTTATGCATGCAGTCGCGCGGTGGACGGAGATGCCGGCACTGAAGCCGGGTCCGATCGAGCTCCCGGGAGTCGATCCCGGCGGGGTCGTGCGATCGCTCGGGCAGGCCTTCGTCGACAACCGCAAGGCGCGCAGATCACTCGGCGCGCTCGTCGGTGCGATCAAGTGTGATTCCACCACGCGCATCACCGCACTCAAGTCCGCCGAGGCGCTCCTGCGCGCCGGCTTCGCACGCTGACGCTGGTGGAAACTTGCGCCCGTTCTGCCGCGCCTGTAGCCATGAATCATGGGGCGAGCATTCGGGGAGCTCGACGCGACGTTCTACGACTCCGGTCGAGTGATGTCAGCGCGCACGTGCGTCGAGACGCCGATCCCACGACTGCGGCGTAACGATCGTCACGTCTCGATCGCTGGCCAATTCACCGCGGCCGGTTCGCTCGGCGTGCCCGGCTGCATCGAGATCGGCGGCTACTACGCGGCCACGCGGGATAGCGCGGACGATCTCACGGACTACGCGAGCTACGAGATCGAGGCACGCTGATGGATGACTTCTCCGAGCTCGAAGAGGCGTTTTTTCGCGAGGGCGACAGGATGTCACTGGAGGCGGACGGCGTGGTCGAGGCTGTGGTGATCGATCTGTCCTCACGTGCGTTGGCGCTCGTCGACGCCGACTACTACGCGAGCATCGCAGTCACGATCGAGCTGGACACGATCGTCGGCGCGTTCGAAGTCGCGGCCTGAGTCACGCGATTCCATAGGGTCGCGCGCGCGCGTACGAAGGACACCGAGCGGATTCGCCGGTGGTCATCGCACGGTCGCCGCCGAAGCTCCGCAACTCGCGCGGTTGTCGAGCGGGCATCAGAGCTGCACTGGAACGGATTGCCCGTTACAGAACACCGTGCGTTCTGGCGCGGGTAGGCGCCCATGCCCACTGAAGCTCGTAAAGACATCGTCGGAACCCACATTGGCCAGTACCGGCTGATCCACAAGATCGGTTCGGGCGGGATGGGCACTGTCTACGTCGGCGAGCACATCCTGCTCGGCCGCCGCGCTGCCATCAAGGTGCTGCAGCCGCTGCTGTCGACGCAGCCGGAGATCGTGGAGCGGTTCTTCCGCGAGGCGAAGGCGACGTCGGCGATCGCGGATCCGGGCGTCGTCCAGATCTTCGACTTCGGCTATCACGTCGATGGCACCGCGTACATCGTCATGGAGTTGCTCCAGGGCGAGTGCTTCGCGGATCGCATCGCGAGTCTCGGTCGGCTGCCGGCTGCGGAAGCGCTGCGGATCGTTCGCCAGCTCGCCGGAGCTCTGTCGGCGGCACACGAGAAGCAGATCGTGCATCGCGATCTCAAGCCCGAGAACGTGTTCCTCGTCGCCGACCCCGAGTCGGCGAGTGGTGAGCGCGTCAAGCTGCTCGACTTCGGCATCTGCAAGATGGCAGGTGACACCACCGCCACCCAGACCGGCCGGATGCTCGGCACGCCTGTCTACATGTCTCCCGAGCAATGCCTCGGCGCGCGCGAAGTCGATGCTCGCTCCGACATCTACAGCCTCGGCTGCTTGTTGTTTCACGCGCTGACCGGTCGCGTGCCATTCGATCTCGATGGCGCCGGCGAGATCATCGTCGCGCACCTCCAGGAGCAACCGCCGAAGGTGAGCGAGGTTGCACCCGAGCTGTCCGATACGGTCGACGAGATCGTCGAGCACTGCCTGGCGAAGGATCCCGCCGAGAGATTCCAGACGATGGCCGCGGTGCAGGCGGCGATCGATACCGTGCTGCCGAGGCTGACGCCCGCGCCGCTGCGCGATCTGCCGGCGACCATCGCGATCGGTGAAGGCTTCAAGTCGCACAACGTGGTGAAGCCGCAGAAGGCACCCATCCCGAGCCAGTTCCTCGAAGAGCACACGCCTTGGGTGACCGGGGAGGTCGCGCAGGTGACCACGCACAAGCGGTCGCTCGTCGCGATCCTGGTGTCCGGTGTGGTCGTCGCTGCGTTGGTCGCGATGATCATGCAGAGCGGCCCGAGTGAAGAAGACAACGAACAACTCGCCGCTGTGTTGTCCGCGTTCCCGACTGAAAAGGAGCCTGTCCCGATGCCCACCACCCTCGCACCCGAGCCGACCCAGAAGCCCGACATGGATAAGCCGGCGCACGAGTACGAGCCGGAGCCCGAGATCGTCGAGAAGGGCACGCCGCAACCGGAGATCGGAACGCCGGACGCGCAGCAGCCCGAGGTCGAGCAGCCCGAGGTCGACAAGCCCGGGGCGCCGAAGCCGCCGACCACTCGTCGGATGCAAACGCGCCGCGCGAAGCCCGTGCAGGCGCCTCCACCCGCCCCGGCCAAGCAGACCGAGGATCTGTATGAGACACGTTAACAAGGCCGTCGCAGTTGTCACGCTGTTCGCCATCGGTCCTGCTCGCGCCGATTCCGCCGCCGCCGAGGCGCTGTTTCGCGACGGGCGCAACCTGATCAAGCAGGGCAGGCTCGCCGCCGGTTGCGACAAGATCGGTGCGAGCCAGAAGCTCGACGCGAGTGTCGGCACGCTGCTCAACCTCGGCGATTGTCGAGAGAAGCTCGGCCAGCTCGCCTCGGCCTGGGCCGCGTTCCGCGAGGCCGAGTCGCTCGCGAAGCGAAAGGGCGACGACAACAAGCGCCTGGTCGAAGCCTCCAAGCGCGCCGCGGCGCTCGAGCCGAAGTTGTCGAACCTCGTGATCGAAGTGCCCCAGCCGGTCGCAGGTCTCGTGATCCGTCGAGGTGACGAGATCGTCGACCGCGCCGCGTGGAACACGCCGCTCCCGGTGGATCCGCAGACCCACGTGATCGTCGCGGAAGCACCAGGCTTCCGGACCTGGAAGCTCGATGTCGCGATCGATCCGCGGTCGCGCCGTCGCATCGTCCAGGTGCCCAAGCTCGAGCCGAGCATCGACCCCGGTGGGTCGCCGATTCCTGCCCCGGTCGTCGTGCAGGCGCCACTGACGGCCGTGATGGTCAGGAAGCAGCGAGCGCCGCGGACGTGGAGCACCACGCGTGGCGTTGCCGTGGTCTTCGGCGTGCTCGGTGCTGGCTCGGTCGCCACGGGTGCCTACTTCGGCACCCGCTCCGCTGATCTCCAGAAGCGCTCCGACGCGATCTGTCCGAGCGCGGTGTGCGACGACCTCCAAGGTCTGCGGCTCAACGACGACGCGAAGCGCAACGCGATGCGTGCGAACATCGCGTTCGCCGCAGGTGGTGCCGCGCTGGTCACCAGCACCGTGATGTGGCTTGTCGGCAAGCCCGCCGACGAATTCGTGGTCGCGCCGACGATGACCGGCGGGTCCGCCGGCGTCTCGCTCTCGGGGAGGTTCTAGTGCGATTCGCCCTCGCCAGCGTGCTCCTCGTCGCGTGTTCGGTGTCCGACAAGAGCCCGAGCACCGACGCTCCCACCGACGGTCCCGGTGACATCGATCCGACCGCTCCCCAGACCACGATCACGTCGGGGCCGCGCGAGTTCGCCAACAGCGGCAGCTCGACGTTCGGGTTCAGCTCGAGCGACCCGAACGCGACCTTCCTGTGCAGCATCGATCTGGAAACACCCTTGTCCTGCGCGTCTCCCTACACCCGGACGCTCACCGATGGCTCTCACGGCATCGTGATCCGCGCGGTCTCCGAGCTGGGTAACACCGACGATACGCCGGCGGAACACCGCTGGACGATCGATACGGTGGCACCCAACACGACCCTGACCGAACAGCCTCCTGTTGCCGACAACAGCGTCGACGTGCGGTTTGATTTCGAATCGAGCGAGGACAACGTCACGTACGAGTGCCGCGTCGACAGCGGCGACTTCGCAGCGTGCCTGCCCGACGACATGTTCGGTCCGCTCGGCGATGGCGCGCACTCGTTCGCCGTACGTGCGGTGGATCGCGCTGGCAACTTCGACAATAGCCCGGCGACGTATGCCTGGGCGATCGACACGGCGACGCCGGACACCCAGATCCTGTCCGAGCCCGGCGACATCAGCGGGTCGACCAGCGCGACGTTCACGTTCATCTCGCCGGATGCTGGCGCGGGCGCGACGTTCGACTGCTCGCTCGACGGCGCCGCCTTCACCGCGTGCTCGTCACCGGCGACCTTCGCGAACCTCGCCGAGCGCATGCACACGTTTCGGGTGCGCGTGAGAGATGCGGTCGGCAACCTCGATCCCACGCCTGCCACGCGCGAGTGGATGGTGGATCTCGCTCCGCCGGAGACAGTGATCGATGCCGGTCCGACGGGCACCGTCGCGACCACATCGGGGACCTTCATGTTCTCGTCGAACGAAGCCAACGTGTCCTTCGAGTGTTCGCTCGACGGCAGCGCCTTCGCCACGTGCGCCGCTCCTCACAACGTGATGATGCTGTCGCAAGGAGTGCACAGCTTCGAGGTTCGCGCGATCGACGCCGCGGGTCACGTCGACGCGACGCCCGCGAAGGCGACCTGGACCGTCGATACGGCGTCGCCGAACATCGTGTTCACCGACGGCCCGACGATGGATGGCACCAGTGGGCCCTTCGTGACCTTCGCGTTCACCACGAGCGAAGGATCGACCGAGTGCAGCCTCGACGCCGCCGCGTTCGCCGCCTGCACCAGCCCAATAATATTCAACGCGAAGGCAGGCGCCCATCAGTTCCGCGTCCGCGCGAACGACGGAGCAAATAACACCGGCCTCGCGGTCCGCGCGTGGACGATCGAGTGCGCACCGCCCGTCGCGGTCGGAGCTGCCGGTCTCTTCCACTTCGACGACGCCGCGCAGACGCAGCCGAACGCGACCGGTGGCGCGGATGCAGTGCTCGGTGACGCCGTCGCCATCGAGCCCGCGGATCCCGCGGCAACGCCGGGTCGCTTCGGCGGCGGGCTTGCGTTCAACGCGGCAGAGTTGGATCACGTGTCGTGGCCTGCCGCGCTCGGAGCCACGCCCGCCTTCGCGATCGAGCTGTGGTCGCAACCCGCTGGTACCGGCACGGTGTTCGTCTCGGGGGACGGTCGTCTCGAGATCCGAGTCACCGCCACCGGCGCCAACGCGAAGTACTCGGTCACCGTGACCGATGCTGCGGGCACGGCGTTCACCGCGACCTCGGCCAACGTCGCCGCCGGTGCCTGGCACCACGTCGTCGCCTCGCTCGGCGAGCCCACCCTTCGCCTGTGGGTCGATGGGGTTCGTGCCGAGCAGGCCGGCGTGACGACCGGTGGCTTGGCCCTCGACGCGGTGACCCTGGGTTCGTCTGCCGGTGCGCTCGACGAGGTCTGGGTCGCGTCGACGGCCGTGACCACCGAGGCCGACGCCCGCGGCCGCTACTGTCCGCTCTGACCGCGTTGCCAAAGGCAACGATCCGGTTCCAGGCCGCCGTGCAAGGTCGCGAATCTGCGAGCCTGCCGGCGGCATCGTCGTTGCTGCCTCGCGAGTCATGCGCATTGCCCTGGTCGTGGTCGCTTGTTCGGCGTGTGCGTCGGGAACGATCCCGGGAGGGGCTGACGACGATGACGACGTGCCAGTCGAGGTCACCGACCCGGTTCGGAGCTGCACCACGCACTTCGCGTTTCAGACCGCCGAGTCGGTCGAGGACGTCGCCGTCGCCGGGGAGTGGAACTGGGATTCACCCTCGCCGATGACCGCCGACGGTGCGGGTGCATATTCGCTCGACAAGGACCTCCCCGCCGGACTGCACGCATACAAGCTCGTGATCACCCGGGCTACGGGGGTCGAGTGGATCCTGGATCCCGCCAACTCGTATCGCGCGTACGAGGCCGGGATCGAGAACTCCGCCGTGCGGGTTGCCGACTGCACCGCGCCGCTGATCGAGGTCGCTTCTCACACGGCGACGACGACCACGCTGACCGTGCAGCGCGGCAGCGGTGACGCAGCGATCGACTCGCTACGCGTGGTGCGCCGCTTCGAAGGTGTCGAGGTCGAGACCACTGGTATTCGCAGCGATGGCGAGCTCGTGATCGATCATGCCGGCCTCGCGCCGGGCAAGCACGTGCTCGCGATCGATGCGAGCGACTCCGCGGGCCACGCAGCCGAGCGCGTGCTCGTGCCGTTCTGGATCGAAGCCGAGGCGTTCGACTGGCGCGACGCGCTGGTCTACATGGTGATGACGGATCGGTTTCGCAACGGCGATCCCGGCAACGACCCGGCTCGCTCTCCCGGGGCGGTCGCCGAGGCCGATTTTCACGGCGGCGATCTGCGCGGGGTCACCGCCGCGATCGAGGACGGCACGTTCGACGAGCTCGGCGTGCGCGCGCTCTGGCTGTCGCCGTTCGTCGAGAATGCGCGCACGGTCCACGACGAGAATGGCCACGGCGTCACCGCGTATCATGGCTACTGGCCGGTCAAGGGCCGTGCGGTCGATCCACGCCTCGGGAGCGAAGCGGACCTCGACGCGATGGTCACCGCAGCGCACAAGCGCGGCATCCGCGTGCTGATGGACTACGTGATCAACCACGTCCACCGCGACCACGAATACTTCGCGCAGCACCCGGAGTGGTTCCGCACCGGTTGCGAGTGCGGTGCGCCGGGGTGCGATTGGACCGAGCGCCGGCTCGATTGCTCGTTCCACGACTACATGCCCGACGTCGACTGGCAGAACCGCGATGCCGGCGAGCAGATGATCTCCGACGCGCTGTACTGGCTCGAGCGCTTCGATCTCGATGGCCTCCGCGTCGACGCCGTCAAGCACGTCGAGGATCTCGCGGTGTTCGATCTCTCGACCCGCGTCCACGAGACCTTCGAGCAAGGCGGTGTCGAGTACTTCCTCCTCGGGGAGACCGCGATGGGATGGCGCGGCGACAACGTCTCCGACAACCTCGGCGAGTACGCGACCATCGCGCGGTACGTCGGTGACCGCGCGCTCTCGGGGCAGTTCGATTTCGTCCTCTATCACGCGACGACCACGAACGTATGGACCGACGACAACCGCGGGATGCTGCACCTCGACTACTGGACACAGCAGAGCCTCGTGCACTATCCGGCGACCGCCGTGATGACGCCGTTCGTCGGCAGCCACGACAGCGAGCGGTTGATCTCGCTCGCGACCTACGGCTCGGGATCAGCGATCGTCCACAACAAGTGGGTCGATCAGGGGCTGCCGTCGGCCCCCGCGTCCGACGAGCCCTACGATCGCGTCGCACTCGCGCTCGCCTGGACGCTGACCGTGCCGGGTGCGCCGCTGCTCTACTACGGCGACGAGTACGGCGAGCATGGCGGCGCCGATCCCGATAACCGGCACATGTGGGTCGCCCCGGCCGAGCGCACGGCGCGGCAGAGCTCCTTGCACGATCGCGTGTCCCGCGTCGGTCGGCTGCGCAGCGAGCTCCCGGCGCTTCGCCGCGGTACCTACGCGCCGCTGACGTCGACCGAGGACGTGCTGTCGTTCGCGCGGATCAGCGGGACCGACTACGCGATCGTCGCGATCAATCGCGCCGGCTCACCGCGAACGATCACGATCACCGTACCGTTCGGTGATGCCGTGCTGACCGATCGCATCGCCGACCGCACCGTGGGGCTAGCGGGTGGTCAGCTCACGCTCGAGCTGCCGGCGCGGTCTGTCGCGATCCTTGTCCCCTGACCGATCGCTCACCAGACGACGCACTGCTTCGCCGGCGCGAGCTTCGTGCCCAGCTTGCAGCGGAACACCTTCGCGAACTCCGGCGTCGCGGCAGCGGTACCGTTGACGCGCCACTTCGCCGGCGAGTGAACATCGACGTTCGCCAGCATCTTCTCGTACTCGGGGCGCGCCTTCGCACACCACGCCTGCGCGAACGACAGGAAGAATTGCTGATCCTCGGTGAAGCCGTCGGCGACGACGGTGTCCTTCGCCGTGCTGCGGAGGTTGCGATACGCGTTGAACGCCAGCTTGATGCCGCCGATGTCGGCGATGTTCTCGCCGACGGTGTTCGCGCCGTTGACCTTGACGCCGCTGACCTCGTACTTGCTGTACTGGTCGACGACGCACTGGGTGCGCTCCTTGAACTTCTTCTCGGTCTCCGGCTGCCACCAGTTGGTCAGGTTGCCGACCGCGTCGTACTGCGAGCCCTGATCGTCGAAGCCGTGCGTCAGTTCGTGACCGACGACCATGCCCATCGCACCGAGGTTGACCGGGATCGAGTTGCCGACCGCGTAGAACGGCGGCTGCAGGATGCCGGCCGGGAAGAACATCGAGTTGAGGCCCGGGTTGTAGAACGCGTTGACGATCTGCGGGGGAAAGCCCCAATCGCTGCGATCGAGCGGCTTGCCGACCTTCGCCAGGTCGCGGGTCCGCGCGAGCTTGCGCGCCGCGAGCGAGTTCGCCGCCCAGGTCTTGCGATCGATCTTGAAGTCGTACGTCTTCCACTTGTTGGGATAGCCGATCTGGTTGGCCATCTTGGTGCGCTTCTCGTCGGCGCGCTGCTTCGTCGTCGCGTCCATCCACGGCAGCGCCTTGAGGTTCTGCTGCATCGCCTCGCTGATCGCGGCGACGTAGCCCTCGGCAGCAGTCTTGCTCTCCCCGGCGAACCGCTCCTTGACGAACACCTGACCCACGAGGTCGCCGATCGCGCCGTCCGCTTGAGCGATGCAGCGCTTCCACCGCGGCTCCATCTGAGGCTGACCGGTGAGGCTCTGCGCGAACTTGAACTTCGCTTCCTCGAACCGCTTCGGGAGCAGCGACGCCATGTTGCTGCCGAGGTGGAACGTCAGGTACGCGCGCCACACGTCGGGCTTGGTCGACGCGAGGAGCTTGTCGACGCCCTCGAGGAACTGCGGCGCATTGGTGTCGACGCCGTCGACCTTGTCGAGCCCCTGGACCTTCCAGTAGGTCGCCCAGTCGAAGCTCGGCATCGCCTTCGCCACGCCGGCCTTGTCGATCTTGTTGTACGTGCCGATCGGATCGCGGAGCGCGACCTTGTCCTTCGACACCTTCGCGATCTCGGTCTCGAGGCCGATGATCGCGGCAGCCTCGGTCTTCGCGACATCCGGCTTGCGACCGAGCTGCGTCAGCATGTCGGTGACGTACGCCTCGTAGCCGGTGAGCACGGTCTTGTGCGCCGGATCATCCTTCAAGTAATAATCGCGATCCGGCAAGCCGAGGCCGCCCTGCGAGAGTCCGACGATCACGCTCTGCGCGTTCTTCGAATCCTGGGTCGACGAGGTCCCGAACAGCACGCCAACGCTCGACGCATGCAGCGCGGTGATGGCCTGCGACAGCGACTTCGTATCCTTGACCTTGTCGATCGCGGCCCGCAGCGGCGCGATCGGAGCGACGCCGGCCTTCGCGATCGCTGCTTCGTCGATGCACGACGCGTAGTAGTCGCCGACTTGCTTCGCGACCTTGTCGGAGCTCGGGCTCGCAGCGAGCTTGTCGAACGTGGTGTGGAGGAACTCGGCGTTGCGATCCTCGATGTCGACGAAGCTGCGCATCGCGATCGGCTTGTCGGCGGCGATCTCGGTCTTCGCGATCCAGCCGCCGCACGCGAACTGATAGAAGTCCTCGCAAGGATCGGCCTTGCGATCGAGCGCACCAGGGTCGAGGCCGATCGACGCGAGCGTCGCCGTGGTCACCGGCTTGCCCGGCAACTCGGGTGCAGTATCGACGGGCGGAGCCTCGGTCTTCGCCGTGTCATCGGTCGTCGGAGGCAACACCTTTGCGGGCGGACTGGAGCCGCCGCACGCCACGAGAAAGAGGGTCAGCGAGAGCGCATTACGCATGGCGCGCTCGTACCACGAGGTCTCGCTGGAAACACGGATGTCACACCCGTCGCAGCCGTCGCAGCGCGGTTTCAGTAGGCCGCGAGGAACTTCTTCAACGCAGGCAGCTGGCGCGTCATCGCGGCGATGCACTGGTCGGCCTGCTCGAGCCCGCGCTCGACGGGAGCCTTGGCCCCGCCAACCTTTGCCGCCCGCGGCGTCACCAGCACGGTCACCCGGGCCCGCAGCGCCGGATCGCACGGAGCCCCTGCGAGCGCCGTCAGGAACCAGCTTGCCTCGTCGTTGCGCATTCGTCCGAGCAGCTCGTCGATGTGCTGCTCGACGAGCCCGAACGTTTGCATCCGGACCTCGCGCGTCGCCAGCAGCCGTTCGAGGAGTGGTTGCGAATCGCGAAGGTCGAGGTCCTTGCTCCGCACCAGCTCGAACGCACGCCGAGCGAGCACCGGATCGCGGGTCGCGCCGAGCGCGGTCAGCAGGCGAGTCAGCTCGATCCGGTCACGCGGCTTCTTGGTCTCCGCGAGCACCTGATCGAAGCGCACCGCACCACCGCGCTCGACGACAAGTGCGAGCACCAAGGGCACCAGGTCATCCGCGATGCCCGTGCGCTTCGCGAGCCAGGTCTCGAACAGCACCTCGGCCTGCTTCGCGAGCACCGGATCCTTCGCGGCGACGGCAGCGAGCGCGATGCGCCGCCGCTCGTGCCGCTCGTCGGAATCGCCCTTCGCGCGCAGCCAGCCGAGCTGACGTGCCACCTTGCCGTACGTCTTGACGAGGAAGCGCTCGGCGCGCGCCACATCGGCATCGTCGAGAACGTCGATCCGGATCGGCGGTTCGAGCCAGGCGTTGGCGACCTTGTCGTCGGGATCCGCGGCGACCAGTGGGAACATCGGAAGCACCTTGTCGATCGTCAGCTCGGCGCGTGCGAGTGCGGCGCGCTGATCCGCGAGAGTCATCAGCTTCTCGCTCGGTGTCGGTTTGACGAGCCTCGCGAGCGCGGACGTCGGCGTCAGCAGCTGCGTGGCCGTCGCCGGATCGAGGACCGAGCGGTAGTAGCCGATGCCATCCGCATTCGGCAGCGTCCAGGTCGGACAGCGATCGACCTCGACCCTGGTCGCGGCCGTCTCGACGAACACGCACCGCTGGTTCACTCGTCCGGCGTCACCGAACCGCATGCACACCGGAAACCTCCACAGCTTCGGCTTCGGGTCGACGGTCCCCTCTGGTAGCGCGCGCGTCTGCGAGATCGTCAGCGTGTTGCCTTCGCACGTCGTGCTGACGCGCGGCACGCCCGGTTGCTCGAGGAAGCTGCGCAGCCCGGCCTCGATGTTCGCGCCGAGGGCAGCGCGCGCCATCCCGAGGAAGTCTTCCGCGTTCGCCGTGCCCCACGCATACCTCTTCATGTAGTCGCGAATGAAGCCGCGCCACTTCTCGACGCCGACGTAGCTCTCGAACATCCGGAACACCGCCGAGCCCTTCGCGTAGATCGTCGCCGCATCGAACGAGCTCTCGATCTCCGCCTGCGTGGTGACCGGACGACGGATCGCCTGCGTCGACAAGGTCTCGTCGCTCTCCATCGCCCACGCGGCGTACGGCGCACGCGCATCGCGGTAGCGCCACGCCGGCTCGGTGGCCTGCGTGATGATCATGTCCATCCACTCGCCGAGCGCTTCGTTGAGCCAGGTGTCGTCCCACCACATCATCGTCACCAGATCGCCGAACCAGTAGTGCCCGAGCTCGTGCGCGAGGATGTTCGCGTAGCGCTGCTTGCGCTCGCGGGTCTCTTGGTCGGGCCGGATCAGCGTCAGCGGCTGTCCCATCGCGACGAGGCCGGGGTGCTCCATGGTTCCCCAGAACCGCGGCACGACGGCGACGTCGAGCTTGCCGTACGGGTAGTCCATGTCGAAGTAGTTCTCGAGCTCGGCGACCACCTTCGGCGTGATCTGCTTCGCCCAGCCGAGCTCGCCGGCGCGACCCTTGGGGATCGCGAACCGCACGGGCGTCTTGATCCGTCCGGCGACGCCGCCGTCGACGAGCTCGAACGGACCGACGATGTACGCGACCAGGTAGCTCGGCAGCGGCTTGCTCTCGGCGAGCTCGACGCGCTTCATCCCGTTGCCCTCGTCGGTCTCCTTGATCACCGCGGCGTTCGCGAGCGCGTGATGGTCCTGCTTGACGTGGAACGTCAACTTCCAGGGCACCTTGTACTCGGGTTCGTCGAAGCACGGGAACGCGCGGCGCGCATCGACCGGCTCGAAGAACGTGTACGCGTACTCGTCGTCGCCGGCTTCCTTCACCGAGTACAGCCCGCGGCTGCGCTCCTTATCGATCGGCGTGGTGAAGGCGATGTCGAGCGCGTGATCGCCGGGCTCGAGGGGGTTGGTCGCGACGAGACCGAGGAAGTCCTCGTGCTGGATCACCTTCGCCGGGGCGCCGTCGATCGTCGCCGTACCGATCGCGAGCTCCTGCGCGTGGAGCCACACGACGTCCGTCCGCTTGACCACGCGCGCGGCGACGTGAACCTTCCCGGTCGCCTTCGCCTTGCTCGGGATGATCGTGAGGTCGAGATCGTAGCGAACCGGCCGAACATCGCCGGGGAGCCGGAACGGCGGTGGCGTCACCGACGGTCCGGCGGAGAGGACGGTGGTGTCCTCGACCCACTTCGGAGGTGTGCCTTGACCGCCCGGCGACGCACTGCACGCGACCACCACCACGAGAACCACGAGACGCATGCGCGAACAGTGCGGCACGCTGCGTGCCACCGCAAGTCCGCGGAGGCGCGGTGCAGCTATTCAATGAGCGGGCGTAAGTCACACCGCATCGGCTGCGTTGTACTCGCATGCAAACGGTGCGGGGACGCGGCATTGCAACACGGTTGCTCTCGTTAGGTCTGTGCACGCTCGTCGCGTGCGGCGGTGCCAAGCGGATGTCGATGTCGGCACCGTCGGCCGAGATGGCGATGGGGGCCCCGGCACCGGGTGCTGCCACCGCGGGCGAGGCGGAGACGTGGAAGCGCTCGACGATCATCGCGAACTCGTCGCGCGTGATGGTCGGCGACCGCGAGCAGCTGACGCTTCGCTCGATGCAGACCAACGTGACGATCGACGGGTTTCGCGCGCGTGTCGTGATCGACTACCTCTACGAGAATCAGCTCCCTCGTCAGCTCGAGGGCACGTTCCAGCTGCGCCTGCCCGAGGAAGCGTCGCCGTTCTTCTTCGCGTTCGGCGAGACCGAGTACGGCGCGCGCGACCCCAAGGCGCCGACGTTGACGATCGCCACCGACGATGCTCCGGTCCGTGATCCGCGCGCCCTGATGGCCCAGCGGGCAGCTTCGTGGCAGCAGCCCAAGGAGGCGCGCATGGTGCCGCGCGAGACGGCGCAGATCGCGTACGACCAGACGGTCGTGCGGCGCGTCGATCCGGCGATCATGGAGTGGGCCGGCGCCGGCGTGTTCAGCGCGCGCGTGTTCCCGCTCGCGGCGAACAAGCTGCATCGCATCGTCGTCGGCTACGATGTCGATCTCGTCAAGCTCGGCGATGCGCTCGAGTACAAGTTCGACCTGCCCGATGACGTGCCGGCCTCGGTCGTCGACGTCTCGCTCCCCGATGGCACCACCGCCACGGCCGCACCGCAGGTCGCCGCACGCGCTACAGCCGGTCGCCAGTGGTTCCGCTTCGAGGGCACGCAGCACAAGACCCTCGCGATCCGGACCACGTCGAAGGGTGCGCCGCTGCTCGTCGGCAAGGACGAAGCGGGCGAGTTCTTCGCCGCGCAGGTCACGCCCGTGCTCCCCACGATCGCCGGGCAGACGTCCAACTCCGCGGTGTTCCTGGTCGACACCTCGCTGTCGTCGAACCCCGACCGCTTCAACATCTGGCTCAAGCTGCTTCGCAGGACGCTCGAGTCGAACCGCGACTCGCTCAAGCAGTTCAACGTGCTGTTCTTCAGCGTCGATGCGCACGCGTTCAGGCCCACGCTGATCGACAACACGCCCGAGAACGTCGACGCGCTTCTCACCTACGCGAACGGGCTCGCGCTCGAGGGTGCCACCGATCTCGGCGCGGCGTTCGGCGAGCTCGCGAAGATGACGCGAGCTCCGACGGACGTCTTCCTCCTCTCCGACGGTGCCGCCACCTGGGGCGAGAGCAACCCGCACGCACTCGCGCGGATGCTGCGCGCCTCGAAGTCCACGCTGTTCGCGTACCAGACGGGGCTCGCCGGCACCGATGTCGGCGTGCTCTCGCACCTCGCGCGCGAGAGTGGTGGTGCGGTGTTCGCGGTGACGGGTGAGTCCGAAGTGGCGAAGGCAGCCACCGCGCATCGCGCTCGTCCGTGGATGCTGGTCTCCGCCTCGCTCGCCGGCGCGACCGACGTGATGGTCGCCGGTCGCCCGACCGCGTTGTTCCCCGGTCAGACGATCACCATTGTCGGTCGCGGCGACGTCGGCACGAGCACCGAGCTCGTGCTCGAGGTCGAGCAGGGCGGTCGCCGCCAGACGGTGCGCACCAAGCTCGCCCCCGCGCTCGCCACGCCGCTCGCCACGCGGACCTACGGTCAGGTCGCGACCGCGCGCCTCGAGGAGCTCGAGGATGCCACCGCGAACGTCGCGCGCGCGTACGCCACCCACTTCCGGATCACCGGTCGGTCGTCGTCGCTGCTGATGCTCGACTCCGAAGCCGACTACCAGCGCTTCCACATCAAGCCCGACGCCGATGCCTTCACCATCAAGGCCACGCCCGCCGCGGTGCTGTTCGATAGCCAGATGGCGAAGCTGGAAGGCACCCTCGGCGATCCGAAGGCGGCGTTCCTCGCGCACCTCGTCAAGCTCGAGAAGCATCCGAGCGCGCGGCTCCAGCCGTCGACGTCGTACCTCACGCTGCTCTCGCAGCTGCCCGCATCGGCGTTCGTCGTCCCGAACACCCCGCTGGTCACCAAGCTCCACGACAAGAAGCAGATCTCGCCGCCCTTACTGACGATGCTGGCGAAGCACGACCTCGACTACGACACGGTCTCCGCCGATGCGCTGACGCGCAAGAACTGGTCGCCGTCCGATTCGCTCAAGTCGCTGTCCTCGCTCGTCGAGCAGAACCCCGGCGACGCGGTGCTCGCCCGCGACGTCGGCTACTCCGCGATGGACCTCGGACTGCGCGCGCAGGCCTATCACCTGTTCCGACGCGTCGCCGATGCGCGCCCCCACGAGCCGCAGACCTACCGCGCGATGGCGCAGGCCCTCGCGGCGATGGACAAGCCCGAGCTCGCGCTCGCGTACTTCGAGATCCCACTCGCCGGTCAGTGGGAGCCGCGCTTCGGTGACGTGCGCACCATCGTCGTCCTCGACTATGTCCGCTTCCTCCGCGGCCTACTGGCGAAGCCGGGCAACGATCGTACCTGCGCGCCGCTACGAGGCGCTACGCAGCCCGGCGAGGCCGGGGCTTGCGACCAGCTGCGCAGCTACGCCTCGGCTCGGCTCGCGACGCTCTCGCAAGAAGCGAAGCTCGATCGCGCCGACGTGGTCGTCTCGATCACCTGGAACACCGATGCGACGGACGTCGACCTCCATGTCGTCGAGCCGTCCGGCGAGGAGTGCTTCTACCAGCACCGCTCGACGCGCAGTGGTGGCGAGCTCACGCAGGACGTCACGCAGGGCTACGGTCCCGAGATGTACGTGCTGCGTCGGGCGCCGCAGGGCACGTACAACGTGTTCGCGCACTACTTCGCGTCGAACCGCAATCGGGCGAGCGCGCGCACCAAGGTCTACGTCACGATGATCGAGAACTGGGGGACGCCGAACGAGCAGGTCACGGAACGGGTGATCGCCCTCGAGACGGGCAAGCAGAAGCACCAGATCGCGCAGCTCGCGCGGAAGCCGATCGCGATCGCGAAGTGACCAGATTGCGGCCCCGGCGCTGATCAAGCGCTAAGGTGCGCGGGTGAGTGAACGCGACCCGGCGCAGAAGCAGGCCTTGCCGATCGTCACGATCGTCCTGGTAGCGATCAACCTCGCCGCGTTCGTTTTCGAGATCGCTTCCGGGGCCCACTACCTGAACCCGACCCCGCAGTCGCTCCTCGATCTCGGTGGCAACCTCGGCTCGCGGACCTTCAACGGCGAATCGTGGCGGTTGCTGTCCGCGATGTTCCTGCATGCCGGCCTGATTCACCTCGCCGTCAACATGTTCAGCCTCGTCATGGTGGGTCGCTTGATCGAGCACCTCTATGGCCGGGTGGGGTACGTCGCGATCTACGTGTTCGCCGGGCTCGTCGGTGGGATCGCGAGTGGACTGTCGACGAACAACGCGGTCTCGGTGGGCGCCTCCGGCGCGATCTTCGGCGTGTTCGCTGCGGTTGGCTCGTACCTGCTCGTCAACCGCAAGCGGATCGACGAGGAGGTGCTCAAGAGTCAGACGCGCTCGTTGCTGCTGACCATCGGGATCAACGTGTTCGCCGGACTCCAGGTCACCGGCATCGACATGCGCGCGCACCTCGGGGGCCTCGTCGCGGGCTTCGTCGCGAGTCTCGTCCTCGCCTCCGGGAAACACCATCGCGCACGCGTGATCGCGGTGTTTGTCAGTGCCGGTCTCGCCTTCGCATCCGCACACGTCATTCCTACCCCGATTGATTCCTACGCGGAGTTCTCCACCCTCGAGGCGAAGGCCCTCGACCGCTTCAATCGACTGATGAACGACAAGGTCTCCAACGAGGAAGCCGCGAACGTGATCGAGCGCGAGATCCTTCCGACGTGGCGACAAGGCCAGACGATCGTGTGGTCGATGGAAGGTCTCAAGCGCGAGATCGAGGTCAACCTGCGCGCCTACGTCGACAAGCGAGAAGCTGCCTTTGCCGCCATGGTCGAGGCGCTTCGCAAGCAGGACGATGCTGCCTTCGCGGCCGCGATGAACACCATGTCCGAGGCCGAGACCTACCTCCTGAAGCTCAAGCAGCCACAGTAGTCACCGCTTCAGCGGCGCATCGACCATGCTCGGTTTGTCCGAGACCCTCACCTTGGTCTCGAACCGTTGATACCCCGCGCGCTCGACGATGATCGTGTATGCGCCCTGCGCGAGCTCGAGCGTGATCGGCGTCAGCCCGCGCCGAACCTTGTCGACGAACACCGTCGCACCCGCCGGCGTCGACGTCACGATCACCTGTCCAGCCGGCACGAGCGTCGCGCGCAGCTTCACCGTCTTTCCGGCCTCGAACACCTGCTTCGCTTCCCAGGTCACGTGCTTCGCGAGCTTGACCTGGATCCAGTGATCGCCGCCTGGCACGCGCTTGAGGATCGGTGCCTTGCCGGCGAGCGCGCCATCGATCCAGACGTCCGCATCCTTCTGGTCCGCGACGATGTCGAGCTCCGCTTCGGTCGGCAGCTTCGGCACCGACGCCGCGAGCTCGGCCTTGAGCAGCGTCTGCCCCGCCGGCAGGGTCAGCTTCTGCGTCCAGTCCTTCGCCCCTGGAGCCTTGACCACGATCGTGTACGTGCCGGGTGGTAGATCGTCGACGGAGAGGGGCGTCGTCCCCTTGCGCTCGCCGTTGACGAACACCTCGGCTTGTTTCACATCGGCATCGATCACCAGCCGTGCCTTTGACACCGTCTGCGCCTTCAACACCGGCAGCAGGACCTGCTTCTGCCCGTCGAGCACGTCGACCCACTGCGAGAAGTTGTCGAACCCCGCCTTCGCGATCTCGACGAGATGACGCCCGACCGGCAACTTGATCGTGATCGGGACGGCGCCCTTCGCTTGCCCATCCACGGTGACCTCCACGCCCACCACACCCGGGTCGCTATCGCCGCGAATCTCGACGAAGCCGGCGTTCGTCCGCTGCATCGGCACGAACAGCTCCGACGTGGTCTTCGCGGTCACTGTCACGGTGCGCTCGACGGTGTCGTAGCTCTGATGCTCGAGGATCACGAGCACCGGTCCCGCCGCCACCTTGCCCCTCCACGGCGTCTTCGCGACCACGCCGCAGGTCTTGCTGCCCACATAGATCGTCGCACCCACAGGCGTGCTCTCGACCTTGAGCGGGAACTTGCCCTTGCGGTCCGCCAGGCAAGCGGTCGCTACCGGCTCGGGCTTCGGCTCGCAGATCGCCTTGTGGTCGGCATCGCGCGCCGGTCGCCGGTCTTCGGGGCACTTGCACGCCGTGCCCGACCGATACCCGGGCGTGCACTTGTAGCCCTTCGGTGCATCCGCCGCGACCACGTGCGAGAGGCACACCAGGGCGACGATCAACCAGCGCATCACCGCCGAGCGTAGCACTCGCCTCGTCCTCCGATCCGGAAGCGCCCGGATCGCCTCGGGAACGTGCCTGCCGTCGATTGCCAGCGTGCCCGGGGTGGCAGTCCGCAGGCCTCGCGTGTCGGACAACCATGAAGTCAACGATCGTGCTGCTCGCCCTCGGCCTCGCCGCCTGCGAACTCGACCTGAACCTCGACCACTTGGGGCCCGAGGTCGACGTGTTCGATGACGGGAGCACCCTCTACATCGTCGGCTGTGCGGACGAGGCCTTGCTCGGATGCAACCCGGCGACTGCCGGCGAGCGAATGACCCTGTCGGTCGGGGACGCCTCCTTCGAGATCGCACCCGATGTCGCGCCGGCAGAGCCGGTGCCGGCCGAGTCCATCCTGCTGCTGTTCGACTCGGGACCGTTCGTTGCGATGGTGCCGCGCCAGGCCGACTCGATGCGAGTGGACCTCGGCGGGCAGCACGCCGAGTTGACCCTCCCCAACGCCTTCGCGGTGCGTGCTCCGCTCACCGCGTCGCGCGTCCAGCCGATCGCGATCGAGCTCGATCGCCCCGCCGACATCGAGCAGGTCGACGTCCTCGAGCTCGTCACCTGCGACGACGGCTCGCAGACGTTCCACTCCTACCAGCCAGAGCTTGCGACCTTCACGCTGGACACCAGCAGCCTTCCCTCGGCTGCGAGCTGCGAGCACGAGCTCCGGATCAACCAGCGGCGACGCGTGACGGCAGACCTCCAGATCGATGTGCGGCGCGTCGAGGTCGTCGTGCTGACCTCGAGGCCATGACGTCCCGCCTACCGCTTCTTCACGGAGCGCGGCTTCTGGGTCTGCTTGCCGGCGGTGGACTTCTTGGTGACGGAGGTCTTGGGATGTGGCTCGGACTTCTTCATGCCCGTCGTGTTGCCGCAGACCCACTTCTTGCGGTCGTTGTCGAAGTTGAACATCTGACCGCCACGTAGGCACGCGTTACAGGCTCCGGCATTCGCGCCGAGCGTCTTGCACTTGCTGTACGAGCCGACCGTGTCGGCCTGTGCGGTGGAGGCGACGAGCGAGATCAACGAGATCAGAGCGAGACGAATCATCTGGAGTCCTTTCGTAGGGAGGCACGCGCGGTCTCGCGAGACCACGACGTGAGAAGACCGGCGACATGCCGATCGGATCGACGAGCGCACGTCGACGGCGGGTTGTTACTTGGTCCGCGCGGGGCGGAAGCCGACCTGGTCATCGTGCGACGACGCGGGTCGAGCCTGACGAGCGGCCGCGCGGGCGCGATGCTTGCCTTCACCGAAGTCGCCGCCGCATTGCGTGCGGTCACCCCTCATGCCGCCGTCACCGAGCTTGTGGCGGATCGGGTCGACGGTGCCTGCCGCGGGCATCGTGTAAGACCACCCGTCGTAGACGATCTCGGCGACGTTGCCGAGCATGTCGTAGATGCCGAACGCGTTCGGCTGCTTGGTGGCGACCGGGTGCGCGGCCCCGCCGCTGTTGTCCGAGTACCACGCGATGTCGTCGAGCTCGCCGTGTCGTGCATCGGTGCTGCCGGCGCGCGCAGCCATCACCCACTCGGCCTCGGTGGGCAGCCGGTACCCCTTGCAGTCGAGTCCCTTGGTCCACACCGGGAGTTCGCCGGTGGTGTCGTAGCACTGCTCGAGCTTCTCGCGCTCCGACAGCTTGTTGAGGTACTCGACCGCGTCGATCCAGGAGACGTCCGCGACGGGGCAGTCAAAGCCGCACTTGTCGACGTAGCTCCAGTGCGGCGAGCCCATCACGTTGAACCACTCGCCCTGGGTGACCTCGGTGGCCTTGATGAGGAACGCGCGCGAGATCTTGACGTTGGTCCTCACCTCGTCGGTGTCGTGGCGACCGTCCTCGGAGGGGCCCGATCCCAGCTGCGTCGTGCCCGGCTGGATGGTCGCGTAGGTCGAGAAATGCTTGTTGAGCGCGGGCTTCTTCACCGCCGGCGGTTTCGGGACCGGCTTGCTCGGCTTCATGTCGCTCGTCGGGCCGCACACCCACGCCTTGGTGTTGTCGTCGTAGTTGTAGAACACGCCGCCGCCGCGACCCAGACAGGCCTTGCAGGCTGCTTCGTCGTCGGAGCGATTGCACTTGCTGTACGTGCCGATGCTTTTATCGGCATGCGCGAGCGCGGCTGGGGAGAGTAGGGCGAAGAGCAGGAACGGACGGAGCATCGAGGATCCTTTCGTGGGTCCCCCCTGCAGGACGTCAACGGATCGGCCGCCACCACATGCGCGCTCTACGTTGTCGCAAACCCGCGTGCTTGCAGTAGGTCTTCGATGTACTCGACGACGAGCTCGACCTCGCGACGGGTCAGCTCGAGCTTGGCCGCGACCTCGGGATACGAGTGCCCGGCGAGCACGAGACGCAGCACGGGCAGGTAGCGCTCGCCCTTGGTGGCCAGGCGCTTGACGTGTTTCGGATCGATGTTCCAGACCGTTGCGATGCCGGGCTCGCCCGCCTCTTCGATCGCGCGGGCGAGGAACCGCTCCAGCTCGCGCTGCTTCTCGATCAGGCTCGCAGGCGCAGGTGATCCGGGGTTCGAGCTGAGCGTCGCGAGCGAGAGCCACTTGGTCTCCGCACGCTGGTACTCGGGTTGCGCGCGCATCACGTCGATCGCCGCGGTCCGCACCAGCACCTGGATCCACGCGCGCACCACGGGCTCGCGCTCCGTCGAGAACAGCCGCTGGACCGCGCGAAACTGGTGCGCGTGCAGTCGCTCGAGCACGCGCGCAGCGACCTCGTGCGCCGCGTCGCGATCACCCCGCAACCGTCCGATCGGCGCGTGGCGCGCGAGCTTGACGAGCTCGGGGTGGAGCGCCTCCTGGAGCGCGGGCCATTGCGCGGAATCGCCATCAGCGACCGCTCGGAGTTGGCTTGCGAGGGCGTCCCAGTCGATCATGTGGTGAGGAGCCAGACCCTGCCGTCCTTCTCCGTGGAAGCATGAACGATACCTCCGAACCGACGCAGCCCGAGGCCGCGCTTGCGGTGATCGATTGCGAAGGGGCCGAGATCTCGATCGCCGCGCGGCAGCTCCGCACGCTCTCCGGGTCGGAGGCGGAGCAGCTCGACCTCCACCTCGCGACCTGCGACCGCTGTCGGGCAGGCATCGCTGACGACACGCGGTGGCTCGTGCGGATGTCGAGCGCGGAGTTCGGTGTCGAGCCGCAGTTGCCGATCGTCGATCCGTCGGTGTTCATCGTCGAGCGCGAGCTCGCCACCGGCGGCATGGGTCGCGTCTCGCTGGCCACCGATCGGCGGCTCGGCCGCCAGGTCGCGCTCAAGGAGATCCTCGATCCGAAGCTCAGGGTCCGGTTCGAGCGCGAGGCGTTGATCACCGCGCACCTCCAGCACCCGGCGATCGTCCCGGTCTACGAGGCTGGCACGTGGCCCGATGGCTCCGCGTTCTACGCGATGCGGCTCGTCGCCGGCACCACCTTGCACGAGGCCATCGACGAGGCGAAGAACCTCGGCGAGCGTCTCGCGCTGCTCCATCACGTCACCGCGATGGTCGAGGCGATCGCGTATGCGCATGGTCGCCGCGTGATCCATCGCGATCTCAAGACCACCAACGTGCTGGTCGGCGACCTCGGCGAGACGGTCGTCATCGATTGGGGCCTCGCGAAGAGCCTCGACGAGGCCGAGCTCTCCGGATCGACGATCCCGCGCTCGGGCGTCGACCTCACGCGCGTCGGTGCCGTGATGGGGACGCCCGGGTTCATCGCGCCCGAGCAGGCGCGGGGCGAGGCCACCGACGAGCGCGCCGACGTGTTCGCGCTCGGTGCGATCCTCTATACGCTGCTCGCCGGCGAGCCGCCCTATCTGTCCGACGGCGTCGAGGCCGCGATCGCGCGCGTCTCCGCCGGGCCGCCTCGACCGATCGCCGAGCTCGCGCCGGAGGCACCGAAGGATCTGGTGTCGATCTGCGAGCGTGCGATGGCGCACCGTCTCGAGGATCGCTATCCGACGGCACGTGAGCTCGCGACCGAGCTGCGCCGCTTCGAGGCCGGGCAGCTGCTGGCGCGGCCCTACTCGATCCGCGAGCTGGTCGGTCGCTGGTTCCGCCGCCATCGTGCCCTCGTCCTCGGCGGCATGGTCTCGCTGATCGCCGTCGTGATCATCGGGACGCTGGCGATCGTCAACATCACGCAGTCGCGTGCCGCCGAGCGCGAGGCGCGCGAGCAGGCGCAGGCCTCGTTGACGCAGGCGATCGCCGGCGAAGCGGCGGCGCTCGAGGAGCAAGCTCGCGTGTCGCTGCTCGCTGGGGGTCGCGATCCGGCGCTGGTCCTGCTTCATCAGGCGCTCCTGCGCGGTCGCGACACGCCGGCGTTGCGGTACTTGCTCGCCGTCGCACTGCGAGATCGCGACCTGGTCGATAAGGCCAGCACCTTCGCCGAAGACGTGCTCGCGAACGACGGCCTGCTCGTGCTCGATGGCAGCGGCGCGGTGCGGCGCGAGAGCGAGCAGCTGTTCGTGATCCCACCAAACCCTGTTGCCGCGGGATTCTTTCGCGATCGGCTGGTCGTGCAAGGGGCCGACCGCTCGCTCGGATGCTGGAACACCAGGACGGGTGAGCGCGTGTGGAACCACCCCCTTCAGGCGACGAAGCCCGACGCCGGGCAGATCGTGTTCATGTCCTCGGACGATGATCGCGTGGTGTTCGCCGGGGACGACGAGACGTCGCTCGTAGTGCGATCGCTCGCGACCGGTGCGCTGGTCAAGCGACTCGCGTTCCCCGACAAGATCGTCAAGGTCGTCGCGCGCAAGGATCTCCTTGCCGTCTCGGTGAGAGATGACCTGGTCCGCGTGTTTCGAGAGGATCTGAGCCTCGCCCGTACGGTGCAGGCCAAGCCCCACCGATACATGTTCTTTCAGCTGCGACAGCTCGCACTCCTCGATGCCGATCATGTCGTCACCATCTCGAACAACATCGCGACGATCTCGGATCTCGACGAGTCCGAGCCCTCGATCACGCTCATCCATGATCTCCCGATCTCCGAGCTAGCCACCCACGGGAAGACGGGTCGCATCGTGACCACGACGACCGGCGGCACGATCCGGGTGTGGAGTGCTTCCGGACAGCTCCTCGGGGTCGCCCACGTACCGAACATGCTCGAGCTCAAGCCCGTGATCTCCGACGATGGCGAGACCTTGGTCACCGACGGCATCACGCTCGACCTCTGGGAGCTCCCAGGGCTGACCCAGCGCGTCTCGTTGCCCGGGTTCCTCGGCCACGCGCAGGTCGACGGTTCCCGATTCTCGGTGGTCGACCACGACCACGTGCGGTCGATGCGAAGCCCTACCTTCGGCCGTCGCACGTCGTTTCACAGCAACGGCAGCGCGTTCGTCGGAGACGAGCTCCTGGTGCAGCACTACCAGGCGAGCTTCTATCGTCCACCGAAGTACTCCTGGCCCCCCCGACGCACGAAGATCGAGATTCCCGAGGGTGCGTGGCAGATCAGCCCGCGCCGGCTGCTCTCCGATCCGCTCCGCGACGATCCCATGTTGATCGATCTGGTGTCGGGGAAGACCCACACGTTCGAGACCAAGGGGGAGCTGGCACTGTCACCCGGAGGCACGCGGCTTGCGATCATGAACGAGAGCACGATCGTGATCATCGATGCCGAGTCCGGCCTCGAGCTGCGCACGCTGGCGCTGCCGAAGCCAACCGCGCTCGCGTTCGTCGACGAACGACAGCTCGTCGTCGCAGGTGACGACACGACGACGATCGTCGACACCGACACCCTCGTGAGCAAGCTGTTCGCGAAGCGCGACGTGCACACGATCTATGTCGCAGACGGGCGCGTCACCTTGGTCGGCCTGAAGGTCACCACGGTGCACTCCACGACGGGGAGTGTGCTGGCAACGCTCGCCACCGAGGGGAGCTTCGTGCGCCTCTCGCGCGACGGCGCGCTGCTGGCAAGCCAGGAGCATTCGGGCGCCATCGAGATCTTCGACCTCGCAACGACGCGTTCGATCGCGAACGTGCCACCTGCACTCCGAGAAGCGTTCGCGCTGTCGCCGGACGGTGCCCTGGTTTTCACAGGCAATGCCGACGGGACCGTGCGAGTGTACGAGGCCCGCACGGGGCGCGAGCTCGACGTGCGCAAGGTCCATCGCCGTCCGGTCAAGCAGCTCGGCCTGTCGCCCGACGGCAAGACACTCCTCGCGGATGTCTGGCACTTCGACGAGTTCCCGCGTGACGAGGTCGAAGATCACACGGTGACGCTGCTCGAGATCGAGCGCGACAATCACGACGTGTTCGAGCTCGGTCTCTTGGTGGCGAAGACCGGCTGGACGTTCGACAGCGGCACCGCGCGCAAGCTCATCGCGCCGTAGTGACTTCATGCGCGAGCCGAGCGCAACCGAGTCGCTCAAAGACAGTCGAGCGTGAACGTTCCGCTACGACCACGCGTGGTCGACCAGTCCGCCACAAGTCACTGCAGGCGGAGCTGGCAGAGCAGGGCGCGATGATCGGTCCCGGAACCGCCGTCGAGTCGCTCGGTGCCCGCGGCTTCGCCGAGGGTCTTGCAGCTGCCGATGCGAAGTTCGAGACCACGTGGTCGTAGGTGTGGTTTCCGATCGGGTAGAACGCCGACTTCAACGGCGGCGTTTGCTCGGCGGTCCCGCTGTGAAGCCGGAACGGCTGGTCGGGGCCGACCCCACTCGCGGAAATACCGCTCGGAGGCGTCGTCACCGGCGAACGGATCGAGGTTGAAGTCGCCTGCGACAACGCTTCGCGCTCCCCGTGCGAGGGCGGCCGATCCCTCGAACACCTGGACGAGCGCGCTGCGTCGACAGTCGACCGCGTTGCCACTCGGTGGATGCAGGTCGACGAGCCGGAACGCCTCCGCGTGCACTGGCTCGATCGTCACCGCCGAGACCGAGAAGCCCGCATCACAGCCCGGTCCTGGTGGCGGGGCGGTCTCGGACACCTCCGAATCGATGCAGAGCTCGCCGTCCGGGAAGCCACCCCCTCGATCCGGGAGAATCAACGTTCGCCGGCTCGCATGGCGAGTGGTGTTGCCGGCGACTGGGGCAACACGACCCGAGTGAGCCGGCACGCTGTCAGAATCCCACGGCCCACTCGCCAGGTCGTGTTACGCCATCTCGCATGAAGCTTGCGCCCCTCGTGCTGTTGCTCGTGCCTGCTGTGGCAGCTGCTCGGCCGGAACCAGACAGGGCCGTCACCTACGCGATCGCCGTCGACGGCTTCGCGAGCGACGGCCCGACGGACGCGAAGGTCACGCTGGTGATGGCGCAGGACTACGCGGATCCGTTCAGCCAGCGCAGCCGCACCACGCTCGAGGATCTCCGCAAGAAATACGGCAACGATCTGCGGATCGTGTTCCGCAACATGGTCGTTCATCCGCGCAACGCGATGGCGAGCGCACTCGCGAGCTGTGCCGCGCAAAAGCAGAGGACGTTCGACGCGATGGAAGACAAGCTGTGGGGCCAGTTCGCCCAGCGGCAGTGGGACATGTCCGAGGTGGATCTCGGCAACGGCCCGCAGAAGTGCTGGGACACCGTCGAGGGTTGCAAGAACGTCGTCGGGTTCGCCAACGACCTTGGTCTCACGGTGGATCGGTTCAAGGCAGACATGCGCGCGTGCGTGCAGGTTGTCGAGGACGACATGACCGACCTCAAGAAGTTCGCGGTCGGTGCCACGCCGACGTTCTTCATCAACGGCCGGTACCTCGCGGGCGCCCAACCGACAGAGAACTTCGAGAAGATCGTCGACGAGGAGCTCGCGAAGGCGAACGACAAGATCAAGAAGGGCACGTCGAAGGCCCGCTATTACCGGACCTGGATCGTCGACAAGGGCGCGACCAAGGTCGATCAGACGGCGCAGCCGACGACGCCGACCAACCCGATGCCTCCAATGGGCTATCGCCCGTCGCGGCCCGAGCCGGATCGCGCATTGACGTACGCGATCCCCGTCGCCGGTCATCCGACGCAAGGACCCGCCGATGCCCTGGTCACGCTCGTGATCGCGCACGACTACGCGGATCCGTACAGCCACAAGAATCGCGCCACGCTCGAGGAGCTCAAGAAGAAGTACGGCCGTGATCTGCGGATCGTCTATCGCAACCTGGTCGTTCATCCGCGCAACGCGATGGCCGGTGCGCTCGCGAGCTGCGCGGCGAATCGGCAGAACCGGTTCGAGCCGATGGAGACCAAGCTGTGGGAGGCCTTCGCGCAGCGCACGCTCGACCTCTCGGACGTCGACCTGGGCAACGGCCCGCAGAAGTGCTGGGACATGGCGGAGGGCTGCCCGATCGTCGTCGGGTTCGCGAAGAGCCTCGGGTTCGACGTCAACCGCTTCAAGGCGGACATGAAGGGTAGGTGCATGAAGCTCGTCACCGACGACATGCGCGAGCTCCAGACCTTCGCCCTCGGCGCCACGCCGAGCTTCTTCATCAACGGCCGCTACCTCTCGGGCGCGCAGCCGACGGCGAGCTTCGAGGCGCTGATCGACGAGGAGCTGGCGAAGGCGACGGCCGCGGTCAAGAAGGGCGGCTCTCGCGCGCGCTTCTATCAGACAGTGATCCTCGGCAAGGGCGAGAAACAGGTGACGCTGAACCAGCAGCCCTCGAGCGGCGCACCCCCGTACGTACCGCCGCGCCGTCCCGAGCCGGATCACGCGAGGAACTACGCGGTGAAGGTCGACGGCTATCCGTCGAAGGGGCCGGCCGACGCGAAGGTGACGATCGTGATGTTCTTCGACTACGCCACGCCGTACGCCGAGAAGGTGCGATCCGTGCTCGACGAGCTACTGCAGCGCTACCGCAACGAGCTGCGCATCGTCTATCGCACGCGCCTCGTACATCCGGCGAACGCACACGCAGCTGCACTCGCACTCTGCGCAGCCCACAAGAGCGGCAAGGCCGTCGCGATGGATGACGCGCTGTGGGAGAAGGCGTTCAAGGCGCGCAACTTCGATCCGACGACCGACGCCAACCAGCAGAAGTGCTGGGACGCACCGGAGGGCTGCAAGGCCGCCGTCGCGATCGCGCAGGACCTCGGCCTCGATGCGAAGCGCTTCAAGGCAGACATGAAGAGCTGCGTCGCCACCGTCGACGCCGACGACAAGGAAGCGTCGACGAGCTTCCTGGTCAACGCGACGCCGACGTTCTTCATCAACGGCCGCTGGCTGGCGGGCGCGCAGCCGGTCGAGAGCTTTGCGCAGATCATCGATGACGAGCTCGCGAAGGCAAACGACCGGATCAAGAAGGGCACGCCGAAGGCGCGCTATTACAAGAGCTGGATCGTCGACAAGGGCGACAAGCAGGTCACGCCGTAGCTCACCGCCACGGGTCGGCCGGCTGCTTGACCTTGATGCTCATCAGTCCTCCTTCAAGGCGCACCGGCGATCCAGAAACATCGAGCCGAGCACCGCTCCGAGCGTGCCGGTGGTCGAGTGGTCGTCGTCGGCGACGCGGGTCCATTCGACCTTCTTACGCAGTTCGGGTGTCGGCTGTTTCGGTGCATCGAAGCCATCGCGCTCGGAGTAGTCGCCAGCGCGCTGGAGCACCGCGTCCAGCTCCTTTGAATCGAACCAGATGCCGTGCGAGACGCAGCGATCGAGCGCGACCGATCCGACGCTCACCGGCTGCATCCCCTGACCGCATTGCGGGCACGATCGGACCGCGCCGCGCCGCGATTTCCATTCGATGTTGATGAACGTGCCGGTCTGCTGCTCGGCCATGGCGATCAGGGCGCCCTCCGGAACCCACGCCCCGCCACACACGCAGCGCTCGGTCTTGCCGGAACGAGTCATCGGTTTCGCACACGACACGCAGTTCATGCCGCGCATGCTGCCACAATTGATGGGCTTTTCAGTAACACCAGAGCGTTGCTACGTGACGTTTTAGCGTGCTACGTACCGCGCATCCTCGGTTTTCGAGGAAATCCACAGGACACCAGAGAAACCAGGCCGTGCCTCGCAAGGGGTCCCTGGAATCGCTGACGGTATCCGACGCTAGCCAAAACGAAAAGAAGAGAGACAGACACATGGAAACGATGGCAGAAGCGACCGCGCAGAACCCGATCAGCATGCGCGCGCTGCTCGAAGCGGGCGTTCACTTCGGACACAACACCGGCCGGTGGAACCCC
>JBBQJJ010000067.1:0-28896 GCA_038325805.1 Haliangiales bacterium | reverse complement strand
CTCGAGCCAGTGCCCTGTCTGCACGGCCTGATCGATGGCTGCTGGTGCCACCACGAGTGGTGGGATGGCGGCGGCTACCCGCGTGGCCTCTCCGGTCACAACATCCCGCTCGTCGGTCGCATCGTCTCGATCGCCGACGCGTACGACGCGATGACGTCCGACCGAGCGTACCGCCGCGCCCTACCCCACGAGGTCGCGATCGGCGAGATCGAGCGCTGTGCCGGCACGCAGTTCGATCCCGAGCTCGCCGATGCGTTCGTGCGGCTGGTCGACGCGTACCGCAAGGACATGGTCGCACGTGGCGAAGACTCGCTGATCCCGCGCTGACGGGCGCACGCTGGGATACGCTGGCGAGATGCTCAAAGGCGTGGTCGTCGTGATCCTGCTATCGTTGTCGTCCCTCGCGTTTGGCGATCCAAAACCCTGCTACAGCGTCGACGACTTCGCGGGTCGCTTCCGCCATCGCTCGGATCGCACCGATCTCGTCACGATCTACAAGAAAGGGATCAACGACCTGGTCGGCGAGTTCACCTGGTTCGGCGGCAACATCACCGGCTACCTGTTCACCCAGTACAAGAAGCTGAAGGACAGTGACCTCTGCGCGAGTGTGGTCGGGACCTTCAGCGCGAAGGACAGGACCGGCAAGCGCTCGACAGGCACCGTGGTGCTTAAAGCCGATGCCATCACTCCTGGGTTCGGCCGCGTCCACAACCTCGACGATCTCAAGATCGAATTCACCGTCGAGGGCACCACGAAGGTCGAGTACTGGACCGGCAACCGCGAACGCTAGCGACCGCGGCGACGACGCTCGAGGAACGCGACCAGGCGATTGCGCCGCTCGACGAGGAGTCGGCCGAACGCGATGACGAGTGGATCGCTCGCCGTGCCGGCCGCGAGTCGCGTACACAGCGACAGCGACTGCACCGGCGTCAGGGTGTCGAGGAGCGCGGCGATCTCGCGCTCCTTGCGATCGTTTCCCACCCGGTGCATCTCGCCGGAGCGCAGCGGCTGCTCGATCGCGGTGATCAACTGCGCCTCGATCGGAAGCGCAGCCGGTGCGGCCTTTGCGGTGGCCACGCCGGGCGGCTCCCAGATCGAGATCCTGGGTGCCTGTGCGCGGAGGCGGGTGGAGTCGAGTCGAGGTTCGAGATGAGCAAGCGGGTTGGCCATCGTGGGCGAGCGCTTCGCCCGTACGTGGCCGTGGTTGCGCGCGATCTTCGATCACCGAACTCCGCGTGATCGTTGCGAGAGGTGCGACGACCAGCAACCAGAGCATCGCGCTCGAGGTCGATCGCGTCAGATGGTGAGCACGAACAGGATCATCAACAGGCTGATGCCCATCAACACGGTGCCGATGATGCCGCAGATGTAGCCGGCGTTGACGCTGCCGCGATCTTGGTTCGAGACCAGGCCGGCATCCATCTGCTGGAGCTCGGCCTTACCCATCCACCACGCGATCGGACCCATCACCGCGCAGACGACCAGGGAGAGGATGCCGAGGATGAGGATCGTGGTCGAGTTGGTCGACCGCGGCGGTTCACCCATCCCGTACGGGTTCGGCGCACCGTAGCCGTAGGCCGGTGGCGGCATGTGAACGGCTCGGGGTGCACCGGGATCGACGGGCGTCGCGCCACCGCCGAGTTGGGTGGCGCACTGCGCGCAGAACTTCGAGTCGAACGTGTTGGTGGCACCGCAGGTGGGGCAAGTCGTCAAGGTGGTCCTCATGGTAGGCCCAGCGGCCGGCAGTGCAAGGGGATCTAAGTATGGGATTCTTGGTCGATGACATGGCGCGTCCCGCCGTTTGACCGCGCACTCGACGAGCTGCTCGCGTACGTCGGTTCTACGTACCAACCTCTCGGCATCGTCGTCGCCGGCAGCATCGTGCGCGGCGAAGCCGGATCGACGAGCGACTTCGACGTGCTCTGCGTGCACGACAAGCCGTGGCGCCTCCGCGAACAGAAGCGCTTCAACGGCGTGCCGGCGGAGTTGTTCGTAAATCCACCGGGTCAGGTGCGCCGCTACTTCGCGAGCGAGCACGAAGGTGGCAGACCGTGCACGGCGCACATGTTCACGACCGGCGAGGTCCTGCTGGCATCGCCAGTGATCGCCGAGCTGATGCGCGAAGCGAGGGAGTGGCTGGCGAAGCCGCTCGAGATCAGCGACGCGGCGCTCCGCCAGAAGCGCTACGCCATCGTCGACGAGCTCGATGACGCGCGCGACGTCGACGGCGTGGCGCGCACACTCCTCCTCGCTCGCGTCGTCGAGGGTTGCATCGCCTACGCGTTCTGGAACAGGCGGCGCTTTCAACCGCGGAGGAAGGTCTCCGTCGAGGCGCTGCGTGGAATCGATCCACAGGCAGCCGCGTTGGTGCTCGCGTGGCATGCGGACGGCGAGCTCGCCTCCGTCGAGCAGCTCGCGAGCCACGTGCTCGGCGTCGCGGAGTTCTTCGCGTGGACGAGCGACCGCGACCCGGCCCTACCGTGAGAGGCTCGCCGCGATGCCTCCCGTTCGCGACACGTTTTGCTCGTTCTGCGGCACCAAGTACCCCGAGCCGCTGAGCTATCCGCGGACCTGCACGTCGTGCAAGACGATGGTGTGGTCGAACCCGATTCCAGTCTGCGTCGTACTCGCCCAGATCGTCGACGGCGGCCGTACCGGCTTGCTCGTGATCCGGCGAGCGATCCCTCCCGCGATCGGCAAGCTCGCCCTGGTCGGCGGGTTCCTCGAGGACCACGAGTCGTGGCAGGAGGGTGCGGCACGCGAGGTCCTCGAAGAGACCGGCGTCAAGGTGGATCCGGCCACACTCGAGCAGCTGTCGTGGTCGTCGAGCTCGCCGAAACCCAACCGCGTACTGATGTTCTCGGTCGCGCCACCGCAGCCGGCGGAGGGGATGGCGCCGTTTACTCCGGACTCGGAGGCATCGGAGCGCGGCTTGATCTTCGGGCCGGAGGGCCTCGACGAGGTGTTCGCCTTCTCCCTGCACACGGAGGCCGCCCGCAAGTACTTCGCAGGCCGCAGGATCACCGGACCTCACGGCTTCGTGCCGCGATAGCGCACAACCCCCGCAAGGCCCCTATAATGACCGCGCTTGTCTGCGGTTTCCGGGAAATACCGGCTGGAGCATCGGCTCGGAGGCGGAGGGATGGCCGAGGTGTTCATCGGCTCGACGATGGGTGCTGAAGGCTTCTCTCGTCGCGTCGCGATCAAGCGCGTGCTGCCCGGCTACTCCGACAACGAAGCGTTCGCACGGATGTTCGTCTCGGAGGCGCAGATCACGTCGCAGCTCGTGCACCCGAACATCGTGTCGGTGCTCGACTTCGACCGCGATCCAGAGAATCGGCTGTTCCTCGTCATGGAGCTTGTCGAGGGTAAGGACCTCGATGCACTCGGCGCGACCGGACTCCTGCCTTTCCCAGTGCTGATCTTCATCATGGCCGAAGTGCTGCGCGGGCTCGGCCACGCGCACGACCTCCCGGTCGGCAACGAGTCGCGCGGGGTCGTCCATCGCGATATCTCGCCGCACAACGTGCTGCTGTCGTGGACCGGCATGGTGAAGGTGTCGGATTTCGGCATCGCGAAAGCACGCTCCGCGAGCGAGGCCACCGCGTCGGAGTTCATCAAGGGCAAGCCGGCGTACATGAGCCCGGAGCAGGCGAACGGCCAGCGGCTCGACGGCCGCAGCGATGTGTTCGCCGTCGGGGTGATGCTGTGGGAGATGATGGTGGGGCGGCGGCTGTTCGTCGCCGAGGACACACGCGCCACGCTCGCCGCCGTGCTGTTCGGCCAGATCCCGCGGCCACGCTCGCTGCGGGGCGACATCCCGAAGGATCTCGAGCGGGTCTGCATGAAGATGCTCGAGCGGGATCTGCCGATGCGCTACGCGACGGCGGAGGACGCGCTGCACGAGTTGCTCGAGTGCGCCGACTCATCGAAGGCCGGCCGCGAGGTCCTCGTTGCGACGCTCGCACAGCGCTTCGCCGGCCAGGCACCGGTGCGCCAGAGCCTGATCCGCAATCAACCGCAGAGCTACAACCCTGCCCTGCTCGGCTTCGACGCCACCGCGGCCAGTCCGATGCAGACCCCGGGTGAGATGCAGCGCGCACAGACGCGCCCCGCCGCGGCGGTCAGCATGGGTGCAGTGATGAACGCGGCCACGGGCACGATGCCGGCACCGGCGAAGCGCAAGGGCAGCACGATCGCGCTCGTCATGATCGCCGTCGCGATCACGGCCGGTGCGATCGCGCTCGGCGTCACCGTGGCGATGCGCGGCGGCAAGGGATCCGGTAGTCAGGTCGCGGCCGGCACGCCCGATGCTGCGGCGGGCTCCCCGCCCGTCGATACGGCGTCGACGCCTCCTCCCGACGCGTCGACGCCCGATGCGGATGCCACGCCCGTCGTGGTGGTCGATGCCGGGACACCCCCAGCACCACCGGTCGACGCCGGTCGCCGAAATCGTGACTCGGGCGTCAAGGTGGCGGAAAAGAAGCTGGGGAAAGTGAAGGTGACGAGCTTCCCCGTCACCCGCGTCTGGGTCGATGGCAAGCAGTACCGAGACACGATGTTCCAGATGGATCTTCCCGAGGGCTCCCATGATGTCTTGCTCGTCAACCCCGACGTCGAGCCACCGATCAAGGCAGCCCGCAAGTTCACCGTGATCGCAGGCAAGGAAACGCACATCCACTACCCATGGTGAAACACGCCTTCCTCATTCTTTTGTTGTTGGCCGGTACCGCGCGTGCGGAGATCGGGGTCGTGGTGGCGGGCGAAGCCACCATGCAGCCGATGCTGGTCCGCCAGCTCGAAGGTTGGCTGACGCAGCACGGACACACGCTGGTGCCGAATGCGATGCCCGCCGATGCGATCAACACGCTGACCGATTGCTTCGTGATCGAGGACGAGCCGTGTGCGCGCGCCGTGATCGAGAAGCGCGGGCGCACCAAGTCGATCATCTTCGCGCGCGTCGAGTTGCAGGCCGGAGGTGACATCGACAAGACGATCACGGTGACCGCGTACTGGTTCGAGAACGGCCAGAAGGTCGCGTCGGCACGTCGGTTCTGCGAGCGCTGCAACGAGGCCACGTTGAAGTCCACCGCCGACGATCTGCTCGCACAGCTGATCAAGGGTGGGCCCAGGACGCTCGGCCGCCTCAAGCTGACGTCGAACCCCGCCGGTGCTGCGTGCGCGATCGACGGCAAGGCCGTAGGCACCACGCCACTCGAGCAGGACATCGCTCCGGGCGACCACGAGCTCGTCGTGACGCGGGACCGCCATCGCGCCGAGAAGCGCAAGATCCAGATCAAGCCCGGCGAGACCTCGTCGATCGAGGTGGCGCTGACCGAGCTGCACGACCAGCCGAGGGGCACGCTGCTCCCCCTGGTCACGATGGGTGCCGGCGTCGCCATGATCGTGACCGGCGGCGTCCTGTTCGCGATCGACAAGGACAAGGGGCCCGACGAGCCCGAGTTCATCCGAGACACTGCGCCGTGGGGCATCGGCATCGGGCTCGGTGGCGTGCTCGCCGTCGGGGGCGGCTATCTCTGGTATCGCACTACCAAGAACCACGAGTCACGGCCGGTCGCTGCGGTGAGTCGCACAGGTAGTTTTGTCGGCTGGGCGGGTTCGTTCTGAGAACCGCCACGGTGGGGGTATGATTGTTGTTTGGAGGCATGGATGACCCGAATCGCGCTGTTCGTCGTGTTGCTCTCCGCCTGCAAGATCAGGAACGAGCAGTCGTGCGACATCCCCGGGGTCTGCCTCGACACCGACGGCGGACAAGTGTGCACGGGCGACCCCGATTGCGGCGACGACGTCTGCAAGCTCCCCGAAGGTCGTTGCGTGGGCTGCATCGACGCTGCGGACTGCGATAGCGCGAGCACCTCGCCGGCCTGCAACACCACGACGAACAGCTGCGAGGGATGCAAGCTCAGCGAGGATTGCGCATCGCAGGCATGCGACGTCGTCACCGGCGCGTGCTTCACCACGGATCAAGTCGCCTACGTCCAAGCCAACGCAACCGGCAACTGCAACGACATGTCGCCGTGCGGCACTGTTCAGGACGCGTTCGATACCGGCCGGCCGGTGATCAAGATCCAGGGCACCACGCCGGTGGTCGATGCCGACAAGGTCACGATCACGCGTGATGTGCTCGTGCTCGGCGATCCCGGTGCGACGCTGCCGATCGTCCGAACGTCGGGTCCTGTCATGTTCGAGGTCACCGGCACTGCGAGCCTGACGGTGAGGGATCTCGAGATCTCGCTGATCCCCGGCGACGGGATCAAGATCCTCGATGAAGCCTCCGTGACGCTCGACCACGTGTTCCTGCTCGGCAACACCAAGACCGGCGTCAGCACGACGGAGGGCAAGCTGCTGGTGATGCGTGGCTGTGTAGTGGCCGCCAACAAGAAGGGTGGGCTGTCGCTCAGCGATATCGATTTCGAGATCACGAACACCATGTTGGTCGCGAATGGCGCGACCGATTCGGGCATCGGCGGGATGCGCTCGGCCGGTCACGATCCCGCGAAGGTGATCTTCGAGTTCAACACGATCGCCGACAACCTGACGACGGGAGTCGCGGCGACCAAGTCCGGCGTCGACTGCGGGGGCACGATGTTCCCGGCGCACAACAACATCGTCGCCGGCTTCAACAACAGCTTCGTGCTCGACACGGGCTGTAGCTTCGACCACTCGCTGTTCACGGGAGCGACCGCACCGTCGGGCCAAGGCAACATGGCGACCACGGACGTCAAGTTCGATGACACCACCAACGGCCACGAGCGCGAGTCCGACTTCTACCGGCTGAAGGTTGGCAGTCCCGCGATCGATCAGGCCGGAGCCTCCGAGATCACCGTCGATATCGACGGTCAGTCACGGCCGCAAGGCCTCGAGCCCGACATGGGCGCCGACGAAGTCATGCCCTGATCTCGCTCAGTTGCGACAGCTAAAAAACTACGCAACCGCGGCGCTGAGCCTCGATAGGCGCGCCCATGCTCGCTGTGGATCGTCACCGCACTCGATTCGATCCGAGCACGCTCGGGATCGGCACGGCACACCGTGACAGCCGCGCCCCATTTTCTCGATGGTGTAGCGGGATCGCTCGTTGCCTCGGACGCCGGCAAGGAAGACCTGCCAGGGTCGTCACACTGATACCCGACCCCTCACCTCCATCTCATAGCCGAGCACACGCAGCGGCCCTACGATGAGGAGATGCGGTCTCTCCTCGCTTGTCTAGTACTCACCGGGTGCGGCATCACCGACTTCGACATCAGCCAGCCGGTTCCCGAGCAGCGCGTCCAGGGGTCGGGGATTCCGACGCCGATCGCCGGACTGTTTCCGCTGCCGCTGAATCTCGAGCTCTCCGCGGAGATCCAGAAGCAGACCACCGGCCCGATCGACAGCGTCACGCTCTCGAGCTTGGTGCTCGACATCACCGACACGGATCGCCCGGCGAACGACACCGATAGCTGGGAGTTCGTCGACGAGATCCACGTGTTCGTCCGCAGCAGCGCCGACGGATCGTCGTTGCCGCGGGTCGAGATCGCCTCGGTGGTGTCACCCGGTGCGGTGACCTCGATGGCGTTCGACGTCGACGAGAGCATCGATCTCAAGCCCTACGTCGACGAGGGCAGCGTGGTCGAGAGCGAGGCCTCGGGGAGCGTCCCGACCGACGACGTCTCCTACGACGGCGAGGGCGTGTTCACGGTCCATCCCCTGTAGTCGCGACCAGAACGCTGAGATACTCGCGCAACCGCGGTGACGGTGTGCCGAGGAATGGGTCATGAAGTGCTTCGTTGCGTTGTTCGTGTTGCTGGCGATGGGCGTTCCCGTCGCTGCTGATAACAAGATCGTCCTCGAGTCGTATACCGGCGGAAAGACCGAGGCTGCTGCGAAGCAGCTCGCGCCGCTGCTCGAGGCGCTCGCCCGCAAGGGATTCAACAGCGGCTACGACGTGGTCGGTCGCTCGTTCGAGTCCCGCGCCTCGAAGGCTGCGATCGCCGGCGGCTTGCCGGCGGACTTCGCGAAGAAGGTCGAGGCCGGGAAGACTGCGTGGGTCGCAGGCAAGTACACCGAGGCGGCCAACGAGCTCGGTCCCTTGATCGACCTGGCACACGCGAATGCCGGTGCGTTTGCCACCAACAAGGACGCACTCGGCTTGGTCGAGACAGCCCTGATCGTGGTCGCGCTGTCGTACGAGAGAATGGGCGATACGCTGTCGGCGGCGACGGCGTGGGCAGAGTTCGTCCGCAGCTTTCCCGACAAGAGCGTGCCGCGCGGCACCTGGGGTGCGGACGCGGCGCAGGCCTTCGAGAAGGCAAAGAAGGCGGTCGTCGCGAACGGCGTCGGCAAGCTGCTCGTCAGGTCGAGCACCGACTCCGGCGTGATCTTCATCAACGAGCGTTACGAGCAGATCGGGACCGTGACCAAGGACAACCTGCCCGTCGGTGACTACCGCGTGTTCGTCCAACTCCCCGGCAATCGGCTGTCGCGACAGCACCGCGTCACCGTGCGCGCGAAGGAGACCGCGGTGGTGACGATCGATGCCGACCTCGACGTCGTCGTCCAGACGTCGCCGAACTGGACGGGCCTCGCGTTCACGAACGCTGCCGATCGGGAGAAGTTCGAGATCGACCGCGCCTCGCAGTTCGCGAACGTGGTCGAAGCGACCGCCGTGTTGGTCGTCGGCATCGACCAGGTGCGTGGCAAGCCGGCGATCGTCGGCATCCTCGTCAATCGGAACCGGGGAGAGACGGAGATCCGGCGCGCGAGCGTCCAGCTCGAGCCGGCGCCTCCGGCGGAGCGACTCCAGGCGCTCGCGGCGTTCCTCGTCGGAGATCTGGTGACGGCACCCGATGGTGTCGATGTCGACATGGTCGCCGTACCGATCACGCGTGGCGGTGGTGCCAGTGGTGGTGCCAGTGGTGGTGCCAGTGGTGGTGCATGGGGCGGCTTCAAGTACATCACCGGCGTGGTCGGCGTGGGAGCGCTCGGCATCGGTGCGTATCTGCTGTCGAAAGACGGTGACTGCAAGACCACACCACCCACTGGCGTGACCTGCCCGGACGTCTACAGCACGGCGGTGCCCGGCTATCTCTCCGTCGGCGGCGGCGCGGTGATCACCGGCCTCAGCATCTATCTGTTCGTTCGTGGCGGCGGCTCGGCGAACGCGAGGACCGCGTATGTGGCGCCGACCAGCGGCGGTGCACTCGCCGGCTTCTCGGCTCGCTTCTAACCCCAGAGTTCGCGTTATCGCGCTCAGGTGGCTCGAGGACGAGCCGCCCGTTCCCCATCGCCTGGTCGAAGGATCGACACAGGCGAACCCTGGGGTTAGACGGGATCAGCGGCAGACACGGGCGCGGCGAGCTGCGTCCGGATCGCTTCGAGCACGGTGGCCGGTGCACGCACTCGGAGGCGCGTGCCGTCCTCGTCGTGCTGCTCCTCGAGCACGGAGGTGCGCTCGTGGATCTGATGGACCATCCGTTGGTGGTCCCACGGCACCCGCAGCTCGACTTCCTCGATCGCGCCCCCGAACTCCTCGATCAGCTTCTCGCGGAGCATCGCGACATCGCCGCGATCCTTCGCCGAGAGCTGGACCGCGCCGGGATACTGCAGCTTGAGCAGGTTGCGACCGACCTCGTCGACGCGATCGATCTTGTTGAGGACGAGCCAGGTGGGAACGTCGTCGGCGCCGATCTCGCGAAGCACCTCGGTGGTCACGGCGATGTGATCGGATAGCGCGGCATCTGCAGCATCGACCACGTGGAGCAGCAGATCCGCGCCGGCCGCTTCCTCGAGCGTCGAGCGGAACGAGGCGACGAGATCGTGCGGCAGCTTCTTGATGAAGCCGACGGTGTCGCTGACGAGGATGTCGGGCTCGCTCGCCGGTGCGAGGCGGCGCACCGTAGTGTCGAGCGTCGCGAACAGCTTGTCGGCGATGTAGACGTCCGTGGACGTCAGCATGCGCATCAGCGACGACTTGCCGGCGTTGGTGTAGCCGACGAGCGCCACGGTGGGCAGCTCGCTGCGGCGCTCGCGTCGGGTCTTCGAGCCGCCCTCGATCTGGGCGAGCTCGGAGCGCAGCTCGGCGATGCGATCGCGGATCCGACGGCGATCGAGCTCGAGCGAGCTCTCGCCTGCACCCTTACCACCGACACCGCCACGCACGCGATCGCCACCGCCGGAGTTCGCGCGTAACCGCGGGGACAGATACTTGAGCCGCGCGACCTCGACCTGCAACCGCGCCTCGCGGGTCTTCGCATGGCGATGAAAGATCTCGAGGATGACGCTCGTGCGATCGAGCACGTCGACGCCCGTCGCGCGCTCGAGGTTGAGATGCTGGGTCGGCGAGAGATCGTGATCGACGAGCACGACCTTCGCCCTCGCCGTGGGCTTCTCGCCGGACGTCTCGTCGTCCGAGGACTCCGGCTCGTCGAGATCGGCCGACAGCTCGGCATCATCGGCGGCGTCGTTGCGCGACCCCGGCTTGACGTAGTTGGGAACGGTGCCGTCGCCTCCGGTCCAGCTCGCGAGCTCGAGCAGCTTGCCTTCGCCGAGCACCACGCCCGGTGCGAGCTTCGCGCGCCGCTGCGTGATCCGCGCGATCGGATCGAGGCCGAGCGTACGTGCGAGCCGCTCGAGCTCCTCCAACGACGACTCGAGCTCGCCATCCGAGGTGCCGGGCAACTGCACGGCAACGACGACGGCCGGCGGCCGATCATCGGTCTGTGGGAAGCCCTTCAACATGGAGGCGCACCTTGGACGATCCGCTAGTCGGGCGCAAGCGTGCAGTGACCGGCGAACGCGGTAACTAGCTCCGCAAACTGACGATGTGCTTCGGCGTGCAGCATGTGCCCGGCGCCGCGGATCAGCTCGAGCGTCGCGTTCGGAAGTGATCGCTGGAGCGCCTCCAAGGTCGGTCGGAAGTACGCGGCAGAGCGGTCGCCGCCGAGCAGCATCACCGGCGTCGCGATCGAGGACAGCTCGGAGTATCTCGGGCGGTACGCGATCAGCGCCTGGGAGTCCGCGCGGATCTCCGCCCAGCGCTGGATCGAGCGCTCACGAAACGCGTCGGGGATGCGGTCGTACGCGATGTCGCCGAGCACGGTGCGAAGGAAGAACTCTCCCGCGGCCGGACCGCCCTGCGCTGCGAGCCGGCGATCGAACTCGGCGAGGAATGCGAGCGGCGCCGCCGGCGTTGCATCATCGGCCGACATCGGCGGCTCGATCAGCACCGCACCGCGGACCAGGGAGCACTGCCTGCGCAACACCTCCAGGGAGACCACCGCACCGAAGCTCGAGCCGACGATCAGCGCGGGCTCGTTCCCGATCAGCTCGATCGCATCGGCGGCATGCTCCTCGACCGACCCGGTGCTGCGACGCGTGTACGAGATCAGCGTGAAGCGCTCGCGCAAGGTGCTGCGGGGCGCGAGCTGGATCGACCACGTCGCGGCGTCGGTGGCGCTGCCGTGGACGAACACGATGCGAGGGCCGACTCCGGCGGTTACGACGTGCAGCGCGGCCGCCATGACAGTAGGCTCACCGTAGAGGGCCGAGAACAGGTGGACAAGCCTCGCAACAAGCCTTCGCCGACCTCGTCGGAAGAAGCCTTCGCGGCAACGGTGGCGCCGATCGCCCCGTCGCAGCGGCCGACACCTCCGGTGTTGGGCACGCCGCGGCCCGGGGTTGGCTCAGACCCACGACCGATCTCCGAGCTCGAGAACCAGCTGACGCTCGATGCGCCGCTCGCGCACCTCGAGGCTTCCGAGGAACCGAAGCTCCCCACCGTCGACGACGCGCACTACATCAACCAGACCGAGATCGCGCGCGGTGGGATGGGCAAGATCGTCGCTGCGCAAGATCGCCGGCTCGGCCGACCCGTCGCGCTGAAGGTCCTGCTCGAGCCCGCCGGCGATGCGCTCGGCCGGTTCGAGCGCGAGGCGCTGATCACCGCGCGGTTACAGCATCCGGGGATCATCCCGGTCTACGAGGCCGGGCGATGGCCGTCGGGCGAGCCGTTCTTCTCGATGAAGCACGTCGCCGGGCGCCCGCTCGATCGCGTGATCGGCGAGCTCCATACGCTCGAGGATCGACTCGCACTGTTGCCGCGCATCGCCGCCGCTGCCGACGCGATCGCGTACGCGCACAGCCAGCGGATCATCCACCGCGATCTCAAGCCCGGCAACGTGCTGATCGGCGAGTTCGGCGAGACCGTGGTGATCGACTGGGGCCTCGCGAAGGATCTCGATGCGACCGACAGTCCGGAGTCGGAGAACCGCATCAACGAGCGAAAGACCGTCCGCGCGATGGAGTCGATCGATCCCGACGCCAGCGAGCAAGTGCCCTCGGGGCGAGAGAACGTGACGGTGAAGAAGACGATCGATCGCTCGACGCTGACCGTCGCCGGTGCGGTGATGGGTACGCCCGCGTACATGGCGCCCGAGCAGGCGCGCGGGGAGCCGGTCGACGAGCGCGCCGACGTGTTCGCCCTCGGGGCGATGCTCTATCACCTACTCGCCGGCATCCCGCCGTACAACGCGCGCACCGCGACCGAGGTGATCGCCGCGGCGGCGCTCGGCAAGGTCATCCCGCTGCACGAGCGAGAGGAAGGCGCACCGCTCGATCTGGTCGCGATCGTCGAGCGCGCGATGAATCCGGTGCCGGCGAAGCGCTACCCGACGGCGAAGGAGCTCGCCGAGGAGCTCCGCCGGTTCCAGACCGGTCAGCTGGTATCCGCCCATCGCTACACGAAGGCGCAGAAGCTCGCGCGCTGGATCAAGAAGCACAGGGCGGCCGTCACGATCGGTGCACTGTCGATCGTGATCATCGGCGTTGCCGGCACGCTCGCGATCCGCCAGATCCTCTACGAGCGCGACTCCGCGGAGTACGAGCGCACGCTCGCCGATACGCGGCGACAGGCGGCCGAGACGCTGATCGACAAGATGCTGTCGGACGTCAAGGTCCGGCTCGCCCAGATCGGTCGGCTGGATCTGCTCGCGAACCTCGGCTCGCAGATCCGCGAGTACTACGTGACGCTCGCGACGATCCCCGGCGGGATGCCGAGCGGTGACGTGTCGCGGATGGCCGTGGCGGTCGAGCTGATCGGCCGCGCCGAGCGCGACTCCGGCAAGACCGAGCGAGCGCTCAAGACGTGGACCGACCTGCGCGCGCAGGTCGCCGCGCTGATCGACGGAGATACCGGGCCCGACTCGCTCGGTGCGCGCGCCATGCTCGCGCGCCTCGATTATCAGATCGGCACGATCCTGCAGGGGCGCGGCAAGCTCGGCGCGGCGCTCGACGCGTACCAGACCGCGCGCACCGGGTTCAGGAAGGTGCTCGCCGAAGCACGCCATTCTCCGGATCTACGGCAAGCACTGCTCCACGCTGGCGAGAACCAGGATCGGCTCGGCGATCTGTCGCGCAACGACGGCAAGCTCGACGCCGCGTTCGACGAGTACACGCAGGGCAAGGCGCTGCGGCAGCGCGCGATAGCACTCGCCGCGGACAATCCGAGCGAGGAGGTGCTCGCGGTGTCGACGAGCCACTTGAAGCTCGGCTCGATCGCGCAGGCGCGAGGCGACACCAAGACCGCCTTCGCCGAGTACCAGGCGGCGCTGCGACTGCGCGAGACGCTGCTCGAGAGCCAGCCCGACAACGTCGAGATCCAGGAGCGCGTGATCGACGTCCAGAACACCGTCGCGGATCTCCAGCGCCAGACCGGCGACGATCAGAGCGCGGTCAAGAGCTACCAGATGGCGCTGCCGATCCTCGAGGGCATGCTGCGTCGCGACCCCTCGAACACCTCGTGGAAGCGGATGTACGGCCTCATGATGGCCGACCTCGGCTTCACGGAGCTCGACGACGGTGCCTTCAAGTCGGGGCTCGCCGAGCTCGAGGCCGCGATCAGCATCCAGCACGAGCTGGTCGAGCGCGATCCAGAGAACGCGTCGTGGCAAGTTGATCTGTCGCGCTCGTACACGCGCGCCGGCGACGGCTATATCTACCTCGGCGACCTGGATCGCGGGATCGCGAGCTACAGCACCGCGCTCGCGCTCCGCAATCGACTCGCCGATGCGACGCCGAAGAACGTGCCGTACCGGCGCGCGCTCGCGTGGTCGCACGCCAAGCTCGGCAACGCGTACGCGCTCAAGAACGAGCTCGCGAAGGCGACCACGGCGCACGACCAGGCGCTCGCGCTGCGCGTGGCGCTCGTCAACGAAGCCCCCAAGCACACCGGCTTCCGCAACGAGCTCGCCTCGACGGAGATCGCGCTGGGCAAGTTGACCGCGACCAAGAATCCCAAGGCCGGGGCCGAGCTCGTGCACTCCGGGGTGGCACGTGCGCGCCTCCTGGTCACCGCCGATCCGATCAACCACGAGTGGCGAGAGACGGTCACGCAGGGCCTGCTCGCCACCGCCGAGGTCGCGAAGCTGGCTGCCGATCCAGCGGCGCGCAAGGCTGCACTCACCGAGGCGCTCGAGATCGCCACCCAGACCGCGGCCGCCGCGCCGCATAACGCGCAGTGGCCGGTCTTCCTCGCCGAGATCCACGGCGGGCTCGCCGAGGTCGATCCGCGCAACGCGGCCGCCGAATGGAAGGCCGTCCGCGATCTGCTCGAGCCACTCGCGGAGGCGGGTCGGCTCTACGCGATGCGCAAGCCGCTGCTGGAACGCGCTCGGCTCGGCCGCTGACTGCCTGTCATCCCGCGGTTGCGTTATGCTCGGCGGATGTCTGACGTGGCCGAGAAGGAGTTCATGGGAAAGGGCCGGAGCAAGGTCTGGACCTATCTGATCTTCATGATCTTGCTGGTACTGGTCGCCGTCGTCGTCAACGTCGTGTGGAACGACCCGACGACCGCCCGCAGCGGCATGTCCACGTTCCTCGGCCTGCCGAGCTACACGCTCGCGCTCGTGCTGTTCCTGATCGGTGCGATCGTCTTCTGGCTCGGCCTCAAGATGGAGACCGACTGGCCCGAAGGAATCGGCGCCTTCATGATCACGCTCGCCGTCACCTGGGGTGAGTTCATCATCGGGTGGTCGAGGTTCGACCTCGGTGGGATCGTCGTGTTGCCGTACCTGATCCCGATCCTGACGTTCGCGCTGCTGCTGATCTACGCGATGAAGCGCAGCGTTTGACGACGCGGCTCGATGCACGCGCGTGTCTCGGGCTGCTGCTCGTCGTCACCGGCATTCGCTCGCTCGGGTCGCCGCTGCACGGGTTGTTTCAGATGTTGCGGTTTGACGCGGATCCGGACTCGCTCGAACTGCTCGTCGCCGGCTTGCCGCTCGCGATGGCGCTCTTCCAGATCGCCGCCGGTAGCGCCTTCGCATTTCACAAGCAGAGGGCGGGCTGGATCGCGCTGGCCGGCTATCTGGTGTCCGCCGTGGGTCTCATGGGGTTTGTCGTGTTCGAGATCCACGACGTCAGTACGCGCTCCCTGATGGCGATGGTGGTCGAGACGATCGGCTTCCCGATCATCGTCATCGTCGCACTCGTGATCGCGAAGCCGGCGGGAAGCAGCGCGCGACGCGAGCTCGGGGTCATGCTGATCATCTACGCGATCACCGCCCTGCTCGCGAATGTGATCCGCCTGGTCGATCAGCTCCGGATCATCGTGGATCAGGCACCCAGTGGCCCTACCGTGCTCTCACAGCTCGCCTGGCTGGCCAGCTACGTGGTCGTCGCAGTGTTCCAGCTTCGCGCGGGCCTGCAGCTGTATCGCGGCATCGCAGGTCGCGCGGTCGGCGCCTACGCGATCGCCGCGATCGCGAACGAGCTGTTGTGGATGACGCTCTACGTGATCGCTGCCGTGGTCGATGGCGAATTCTCCGGCCTGTTGATCCCGATGCACGCGACCAGCGCGTTCGTCTCGATCGCGCTCCCACTGTTCCTCTGGGGATACGTCCGCAGCCAGCCGGCGAGTGGGGTCGACACCCGCATCCCGATGGCCCCTGCATGGAACGCGCTGCTCTACGTGCCGTTCCTCGCCGTCCGCCCGGTCGTCCTAGACGAGCTGGTCGATTCGAGCGTGGGAGACTTCGTGCTCGGCGACACGGGGGCGCTGGTGATGGCGACGAGCTTCGTCGCCATGGCCGCGAGTACCCTCCTGGCCGGGGTGCTGGCTCTGCGCGAGCGGATGTCGCCGACCATGTTCGCGGTGATCGCAACAGTGGTTGGACTGCTCATCACCTCGTCGCTCGTCGTGATCATGCAACTCGAGCCGGTGGGGCGAATCCACACCGGCCCGTTCCTGCAGATCGCGGTGACCACGGCGGTGATCGCCTGGCTCCATCGCAGCACGCCGATCCCACGCGCCGTCGCTCGGGCGTGACCCCAGGGTTCGCCTGTGTCGATCCTTCGACCATGCGAATGATGGGGAACGGGTGGCTCGTCCTCGAGCCGGGGACCCCGAAGACAATCGACCGGGTGAGCGCGATCGCGCGAACTCCTACTTCCAGAGCTCAGCCTGGAGGTCAACCGAGGTGAGCTCTGGGGTTAGTCCAGAAACTGCTCGAGCTGATCGGCATTCGAGGTCGGCGGCGAGCATGCGGTCGCACTACACACGTAGGCGCGCGCGGCACCATCGGGTGCAGCGGTCTTGCCGTCCGTGAACGTGGGCGCGGCCCACGGCCCGGCGATCGCGAGCGTCGGCGCGTACGCACCCCGCGCGGTCGCGAGCAGCAGATCGCGGCTCTTGCCGTCGGTGACAACGACGATCCGCGGCTTGAGATAGAAGTCGAGCGCCGCGAGCAGCGCCGACGTGGCCCACGCGTTTTGCGCGGTCCCACCGGCGAGCCGCTGCACCAGGTACTTCTCGGCGAGCTCGAGTGCGGATGGATCGCCGCCGATCAGCCCGATGCGAAGGAGCGCCTGCACCGCGAGGGCGGAGCCTGCCGGAATCGCACCGTCGTGGCTGGACTCGGGCCGATGGACGAGCAGCTTGTCGTCGTCGGGTGCGAGGAAGAACATCACCACGCCATCGCGCTCGGCGACGAACCGCTCGCGGATCGTCCCGACCAGCTTGACGGCGAGGTCCCACCACGCGCGTTCGCCGGTGGCCTCGGCGAGCTCGAGGAACGCGACGGCGACGAACGCGTAATCATCGAGCGTGCCGTCGAGCGTCTTGGTCTTGCCCTCGTGAAACACCCGCGCGATCCGCGCACCGTCGATCATCCTGTCGCGCAAGAAGCCCGCCACGCGTCGCGCGAGCGCGAGCGCGGGTTCGTGCAGCGTCGCGCGCCAGGCTGCGACCAGACCGCTGATCGCGAGGCCGTTCCAGCCCGCGAGGACATTGTCGTCGGTGCCGGGGCGCGGGCGCTTCGCACGCTCGGCGAGCAGCTTCGCGCGCAGGTCGGCGAGGTGTTCTTCTTCGAGCGGCGACGAGCGCTCGGTGATCCGCGACAGCACGCTCGTCGCGTGCTCGAAGTTGCCCTGCTCGGTGACGCCGTACGCGTGCGCGAACACCACCGAGTCCACCGAGCCGAGCGCCGCCTTGAGCTGCGCCGGCGTCCAGACGTAGAACTTGCCCTCTTCACCTTCACTGTCGGCGTCGAGCGACGACCATAGCCCGCCGTCCTTGTCGGACAGCTCGCGCTCGAGGAAGCCCACCGTCTCGCGGAGCACCTCGTGCGCGCGGTGCGAGAACTGGCCTGCCATCGCGGCCGAGGCGGCGTAGATCGAGAGCAGCTGCGCCTGGTCGTACAGCATCTTCTCGAAGTGCGGCACCAGCCACTTCGCATCGACCGAGTACCGCGCGAACCCACCGCCGAGGTGATCGTAGATGCCGCCCTCCGACATGCCCCACGCCCATGCGTCGAACATCTCGCGCGCCGGTTCTCCAAAGGCGAACCGCCCTGCCCGTGCGAGCAGCTCATGCGACGAGCTCGACGGAAACTTCGGCGCCCCCGCGAGGCCACCGCGCTCCTTGTCGCACTTCTCCGCGAGCTGGCGCCCGGCCATCACGAGCAGCGAGCTCGTCAGCTTATCCCGCTCCTCACCGAGCGTCTTGGGGCGATAGTGCTCGTCGACGCGCTGCAGGCCATCGATCAGCTGGACCGCATTGTCCTCGGCGTCGGCGCGACGCGTCTGGAACGCATCGGCCATCGCACCGAGCAGATCCTTGAAGCTCGGACGGTTGAACCGCGCGACCTTCGGAAAGTACGTGCCGAGGAAGTACGGGCGGCCATCGGGCAAGCAGAACGCGGACAGCGGCCAGCCCCCGCCCTCGCCCTGCACCATGATCGCGTTCATGTAGATCGCGTCGACGTCGGGGCGCTCCTCGCGGTCGATCTTGATGTTGACGTAGTGCTCGTTCATCAGCTTCGCGGTCGCGGCGTCCTCGAAGCTCTCGTGCGCCATCACGTGGCACCAGTGGCACGCGGCGTAGCCGATCGAGACGAACACCGGCACGTCCCGACGCTTTGCCTCGGCGAAGGCTTCCTCGCCCCACGGCCACCACTCGACCGGGTTGTCGGCGTGCTGCCGCAGATAGGGGGAGCTCTCGGCGGCGAGGCGGTTCGGCATCGGCGCAAGGCTTACGCCGGCCCGCGGCAAGCTGCAACCAGCTCCGGAATGACACGCTAGACTAACCGCTCGTGCAGTCGTTGCTCCGCGCCGAGATCGAGGACCGGTTCCCAGGCGCACGGGTCGCCGAACACGGGACGCGGATGCACGCCGAGGTCACGTGGGACGGCTCGCTGTATCGCGCGCGCCTGGAGATGGATCCCGCGGCACGCGTGATCGTCAGCATTCCTTCGACCGATGGCTTCGAGCTGCTGCTGCGGTGGAATGATCGCCACACCAACGACGGTCCCCGCGCTCCGAGCTTCGACGACAGCTTCCTCGTCGAGACCAACGACCTCGCGCTCGCCGGAGTGTGGCTCGATGCGCACTGCCGCGACGCGCTGCTTGCCTCGCGCTACGTGTCGTCGAAGACCGCCGCACGCGACACCGCGCAGCTGATCCGCGACGGCGCGTGGTTGCACGAGGTCAGCAACGACGAGATCAGCGCGCGCCGCAAGGATGCCGAGCCGATGGCCTCACGCATGGTCGACATGCTGCTGGTCTCACTGCTCCTCGCGAGCCGTCCGCTGCGGTGGGCGAAGTCGTTCGCGATGCACGGGCGCGCACTCGGCGGCGAACCGTCGACGCGGATCGACGTCGGTGGCAAACCGGTGCTGCGGGTTCGTCGCGGCGCGATCGATGTGGTGGTGCGCGTGGTGCGCCGGCTCGGTCCGGGCGACCCGGGTCGGTTGCGCACGATCGTCTCGGCGCATCGCCAGGGCTCGAGCGGCGAGACGCTATCGCTGATCACCGAAGGCTTGCCGCGCGCCGCGTGGCCACCGCCGAGCGATCAGAGCCCCGGAACGCTGCCGATCGACGCCCGCGCGCGCAAGCTGCTCGATGCTGCGAAGCCGAGCACGACGATGGTGCGCCGCCACGATGTCGAGATCGCCTTCGACGGCGGGCACGTCGAGCGCGACCGGCTCGGGGCCGCGATCGAGCTCGCCGCGCACTGGGCCGGTGATGCGCTGACCATCGGCCCCTACCGTTAGAAGCGACGGCACGGGCCACCTTCACAGCTTGCCGTGCCGCTCGAGCGCGTCGAGGAACGCCGGCCACTGCGCGGAGCCGACGACCCAGTGCGGTGCACGCCACGTCTTCACCGGCGTCCCCGGCCACGCGAGCTGGGTGTCCCACGCGCCGAGCCGCAGCGGCTTGCGATCCGGCACCGTCAGGATCAACACCGGCATCGGGAACGTGCCGACCCGCGAGCTCACCGAGTGCGTCAGCTTCTCGATCGCGATCGACGTCCACGGCACGCGCTGGGCGTGGCCTCGGCGATCGCGGATCACCAGCGCGTCGTCCTCCTCGCAGAGCTCCAGCTCGGGGACGCGGACGCGCCGAGCGCGCAGGATCATCCAGCCGATGCCGACGATCGCGAGCCCACCGCTGGCGATCGCCATCCCGAGCGTCCCCTCCTGCGTGGTCATCAAGCGCTCGCCCCAGGCGGTGTTGCCGATCACGAGGCCCATGATGCCGAGCAGGGTGATCGTCGCGAGCCACGGCCACATCTGGCGGACCACACCCGAAAAGCTCTGCGAGCTGCGCACCAGCGGCACGACGAGTGGCCCCGCCTCGCCACGGCTGACGCCCAGGAGCAGGGTCAGCTCGTCGAACGCTTCCTTCGGCAGGTGGCAATCGACGGACCGCGACGGCGCACCGAGCTGGTACCCCTCGCCTGCGTGGTTCTGTCCGCCGATCCGGAGCGAGCCCCCGCGACCTCGCACCGTCACCACCAGCCCGCTCGCCGCGTCGATCCCGGCGACCACCCAAGGCCCGACCTCGGCGCGCTCGACCTCGATCGGCCTCCTCCACGACGGGGTGACCGTCTTGCCCTCGATCTCGAGGCACACGGTCTGAGGGATCATCGCAACGATGGTCGCGATGAAATACGCAAGCCCTCCGGCCCCCGCGATGTAGGGGGCGATCTCCGCGCTCCCGTCGAGCGCCACGACCGCCGCGATCGCCCCGCAGAGCAGCATGAATCCGAGACCTGCCAGCATCGCTCTGGGGCGATAACTTCGTCGGGCGGTGAACCTCGGCACGATGCCCGACATGTTATAGAAAATCCCTTCTATGTCGGACGTGGCATCCAACATCACGCCCATCTCCATCGAACAGGAGATGAAGAGCTCGTTCATGGATTACGCCATGAGCGTGATCGTCGCGCGCGCCCTCCCGGACGCGCGAGATGGGCTCAAGCCGGTTCACCGGCGCATCCTGTTCGCGCAACGCGGTCTGTCGAACACGTACAACCGGTCGTACCTGAAGTGCGCCCGCATCGTCGGTGACGTCATCGGCAAGTACCACCCGCACGGCGATAGCGCGGTCTACGACGCCCTGGTCCGCATGGCCCAGGACTTCTCGATGCGCTACCAGCTCGTCGACGGTCAGGGCAACTTCGGAAGCGTCGATGGCGATCCGCCGGCGGCCATGCGTTACACCGAGTGCCGGATGACCAAGCTCGCGGGCGAATTGCTCGCGGACATCGACAAAGAGACGGTCGACTGGCAGCCGAACTACGACGACAAAGAGGTCGAACCGACGGTCATGCCGACGCGGGTTCCGAACCTGCTCGTCAACGGTGCCACCGGCATCGCGGTCGGCATGGCGACGAACATCCCGCCGCACAACCTCGGCGAGATCATCGATGGCGTGCTCGCGCTGATCGAGACTCCGGGTACCACCGACGAAGAGCTCAACCTGATCGTCACCGGCCCGGACTTCCCGACCGGTGGCGTGATCCTCGGCCGGCTCGGCATTCGCTCGGCCTACAAGACGGGTCGCGGCACGATCGCGCTGCGCGGCGTCGCGCACTTCGAGGACGTCCGCAAGGATCGCCCGGCGATCATCGTCACCGAGCTGCCGTACATGGTGAACAAGCAACGGTGGGTCGAAGCCGTTGCCGAGATGGTCAAGGAGAAGAAGCTCGAGGGTATCGCGGACATCCGCGACGAATCGATCGGCACCGAGCGCGCGCGGGCCAGCGGCAGCGAGCCGATGCGCGTCGTGTTCGAGCTCAAGAAGGATGCGGTTGGCGAGGTCGTGCTGAACAACCTGTTCAAGCACAGCCAGCTCCAGGTCTCGATCAGCGTCAACATGCTCGCGATCGTCGAGGGCCGCCCGGTCCTGCTGTCGCTCAAGCGCGCGCTCCAAGTGTTCATCGAGCACCGCCGCGAGGTCGTCACCCGGCGCACGCTGTTCGACCTTCGCGAAGCGCGGTCGCGGCGAGAGATCGTCGAGGGCCTCGGTCTCGCCGTGATGAACATCGATCGCGTGATCGCGATCATCCGCGCCTCGAAGGACACCGACGAAGCGCGCGTCTCGTTGATGGGCGAGAAGCTCGGCGGGATGGATGGCTTCCTCGAGCGCGCCGGTCGTCCGGCCGACGAAGTCGCCGTCGCGAAGACCAAGGGCTTCGTGGTCCTCACCGAGCGCCAGGCGCAGGCGATCATCGACATGCGCCTCGGTCGCCTGACCGGCCTCGAGCGCGAAAAGCTCGAGGCCGAGTACAAGGAGCTCTGGGAGCTCACCGATTACCTCGAGGGCCTGCTCGCCGACGACAAGAAGTTGATGGGAGCGATCATCGACGAGCTCAAGGCGATCCGTGAAGAGTTCGCCGACGCCCGCCGCACGCGGATCGAAGACCGCGACGGCGAGATCATGACCGAGGACTTGATCGACGAGGAAGACGTCGTCGTCACCCGCACGCGCCTCGGCTACATCAAGCGCACGCGCGTCAAGGAGTACGAAGCGCAGGGTCGCGGCGGTCGCGGCATCCAGGGCGCGACCTCGGCGGAAGGCGATTTCATCGTCGACATGTTCGCGGCGTCCACCCACGACCACCTGCTGATGTTCACCGACAAGGGTCGCGCGTATCACGTCAAGGTGCACGAGCTGCCCGAGGGTGCGCGCACCGCGAAGGGTCGGCCGATCATCAACATCCTGCCGCTGCAGGACGGCGAGACGGTCGTCGCGATGCTCCCGTTCCAGGAGTTCCGCGAGGACACCAGCGTGTTCTTCGCCACCCAATCGGGCACGGTGAAGAAGACGGAGCTCGCACAGTTCGAGAACGTCCGCTCGAACGGCATCCGCGCGATCAACATCGACGACGGCGATCGCCTGATCGCGGCCGCGATGGTGACCAAGGCGGACGACGTGCTGTTGACGTCAGCGAAGGGCTTCGCGGTCCGGTTCACCGAGGATCGCGTGCGTCCGATGGGTCGCACCGCCGGCGGTGTTCGCGGCATGAACCTGCGCACCGGCGACCGGCTGGTCGGCATGGTCACGTTCGCGCGCGACTCGGCCTCGACGCTGATCATCGTGTGCTTGCGCGGCTACGGCAAGCGCACCGCGGTGACCGACTACCCGACCAAGAACCGCGGTGGTAAGGGCGTGATCGCGATCAAGACCACCGCCCGCAACGGCGAGGTCGCCGCCACGCGCATCGTCACGGATACCGACCACCTCATCTTGATCTCCGACAAGGGCAAGCTGATCCGGATCCGCGTCAGCGACGTCTCGGTGCAGGGTCGCGCCACGCAAGGTGTTCGCGTCATGCGGCTCGATGATGGCGAGAGCGTCGCCGCGATCGAGCGCGTCGCCGAGGGCGACGAGTCCGCGGACATCGAGGCCACGCCGATCGAAGCGATCGAGGGCGAGGACACGATCCCGAACGATTCGCTCGAAGACGGCGACGAGGCCGAGGACGAAGACGACGCCGAAGACGACGCTGCGGAAGACTGATCTCCGTCGGCTGCTGACTTCGCGTCAACTAGCGATTCTTGCGCTAGTTGCGCACCGCCCTGCGCTCTATTGACGCCGAGTCAACAATGGACTGCGCACGGCAAGTTGCATAAGGTGCAGCGGGAGGAGGGCTCTCATGCGTGCGTATGCACTGATCGCGCTGTGTGTCGTGGGGTGTTCGACGAAGGACAAGGCGCCTGGCGAGGAGGCCCTACCGGATCCGAAGGGCTGGACGATCACCGTCGACATGTCCGCGACCGATCGCTTCGTCCAACCCGAAACGTCGACGACCTGGACGGTGCATGGAACCGCGACGGCCACCGAGGGCCTCGCGAGCGTCGAGGTGGACGGCACGACTGTCACGCTCGACGACGGCGCGTTCACATCCTCCGTCTCCGTTGGACCCGGTCTGACCCACGTCACGGTGCTCGCCACCGACGACGCCGGTCACACCCGCAAGGGCGACCGGACGTTACTTGCCTCGCCGCGATGGCTCCCCGAGGATGCCCACAACCCGGTCGCCGCTTCGATCGTCCTCGACGATGCGATCCTGGCGTCGATGGGAGAAGGGCTCGCTGCGGAAGCAGGCGAGGTCGACGTCGCCGCCGAGATCCTGCAGCGCGACGTGCTATCGCAAGACGACCGCTGCGTGACCTGGCCGGTGCAGGCCTCGCAGGGCGAGGTGGCGGTCGATCTCGTCGAGGATCGCGGCGACCTCTGGCTGCGCATCCGGATCCCGAACCTCTACGTCTACTTCGAGGGCAGCTGTCAGGGTCTGATCTCGACGATCCCGATCGGCGGCGAGATGGGCGGCACGATCGACGTGTGGACGCAGCTGACGGCGAACTCGACGGGTGAATGTCTCACCTCGTTCGCCCACACCGCGCCCGAGGTGATCATCAACGGCTGGGGCTTCGAGGTGTGGGGCCTCGGCGGCCCGCTGCAGAACTGGATCGTCTCGGCGTTCTCGGGCAACAAGGCGGCCGAGGCGAAGGCGCAGATCGCGACCGAGGTCGGCACGCGCGCCGACGGTTTGCTGACCGAGCAGCTCGCCGACATCGCCGTCTTCGATCGCACCAGCGATCTCGATCTCCTCGATCAGCCCGTCGCGCTTCACCTCTGCCTCGGCAGCCTCGACAAGATCGACAACAAGCTGATCGCGCGGATCGCCGCACAGGCCACGGCGGGTGGCGACAAGCTCGCACCCGGCGTGCCGCAGATCGACGGCCCACTCGTCAAACCGGCGGCCAACGAGCTGCTGCTCGACGTGAACCTCGTCGGTCAGCTGTTGTTCGCGTCGTGGAAAGCGGGAGGTCTGACACGCCCGGGCCCCGACGCCGATATCTCCATCCTCGGCATCCTCGTCCCCGAGCTCGACAACTTCTCGACGCAGACGGCGCAGGTGATGATCGATGGCGAGCTGCCTCCGCTCGTCACCGCGACGCCTGACGGCCCCGGCATGCTGCGCGTCGAGCTCGGCGACCTGATGGTCGATCTGTCGCTCGACGACACCCGCGTGTTCCGGTTCGGCGCGATCCTGACGCTCGACCTGGACCTCGCTCCGGTCGATGGCAAGCTGGTGCCCACCGTCCGTTACGCCCGCTCCGACGCGTGGCTGCTCGACGAGCGCTACGACGGTCCCGACGCCGGCCTCGAGGCCGCGATCGAGTTCAAGCTCGGCGCTGTCGCGAGCGAGCTGATCGGTAGCAACGCCGCGATCGCCCTGCCCGACCTCCCCGGCCTCGGTGCACCGACCAGCGTGGCGGTCGATCCGGGTGGTCGGTTCCTGCGCGTCGGCCTCGACTAGCCTTACCCTCTCGTCGTGCCCCTCGACGACCAAGCACTCGTCGCGCTCCTCGAAGCCTCCGAACCAGAGCAGGTCGCGCTCGGGCGAAGCGTCGCCGGCGACCAGGCGCACGCGTTCGATACGCTCAGCGCCTTCTTGAAGTCGCGCCGCGGTGAGCTCGCCGCCCTCGATGTCGCGGCTGGGGTGGTGCGCGGCATCGCGTCGGTGGCGCCACTCGAACCGCATCGCGAGATCTATCGCGATCTGCTCGGCGCCGACATGGAGCCGGAGTCGATCCGGCCGCAGCCGATCAAGACGCTCGCGCTGTCGCTCGCGATGCCGAACCAGGACTCGTGGGTTCGCCTCCACGGTCGTCGGTTGCTCCGGCGGCTGTGGGAGCTGCGCACGCTGCGTGGCTTCGGCCCCGATGTCACCAGCGCCCTCGAGGACGCAGACGTCGCGTGGGAGCTGCCGCCGCTCGATTCGCTCGACGATGCGTGGGAGATCCTGTGCGCGCTGTGCACGACCGAGTACGCCGACGTCGTGCCCGCCGGCACGCTGATCAACGTCTGGGAGCTGCTCGATGGCACCACGATCGCCGGTGATGCCGCGATCGCCGGCTTCCTCCGTTCCCACCCGCGCGTGCTGGAGACGGCCGTGCTCGAACGGATGGACGAGCTCGCCGGGATCGAGGGGCGATCTCGCAACAGCATCCTCGACAACCTGTTCGACGGAGGGATGACCTTCAAGGTCTCGCACTGGGCGCAGACCTACACGGTGTGGGACGCGGAGCTCGGCATGCGCGTGTTCGCCCAGGCGCAGATGCGTGCGTTGTTCAGCGCGACGACCACGCACAACAGCTTCAACACGGCGGCCGCGTGGTTGAAGCGCGACCCCGACGGCTACGCCGGCCTCCCCCGCGAGATGGTCGATGCATTTCATGGTCTGATCGATGGCACGCCGCTGCCCGACATCCTCCCCGCCGAGCTCGAGCAACAATCTCCCGAGCAGATCGAGCAAGCACTCGCGACCTACTGCGGGATCACCGTCGAGCAGCTCTACGCCCGCCTGTTGCCGAATCCACCGATCAACACGACCGGCTTCATCCAGCCCACCACCCAGCTCGGCTGGCTGATCCGCGAGGATGCCGCGACCTTGCGCAGCCTCGGCATCTCCCGGCACGAGCTCGCCGATCGGATCGCCGAGCTGATCCCGACGCCCGATCAACAGTGGCACCAACAGGGCCCGTTCCAGGCCTCGGCTGTCGCGTTCATGGGCCATCAGCGAGACCCGTTTCACAGCTACGACGTCTACAGCCTCAACGGTCGCCTCGGATCGATGGACTTCCGGATCGTCCGAGGCGAGCTCGAGCTCGTCGGCGGCAACCTCCAGCTGTCGCTGATCCGCCGCGCCTGCTTCTTCGGTGGGCCGGGCTGCTATCGCATCGATCCCGCGAAGGCCGTCGAGCTCCTACAGCTCCGCTGAGTCGTGGATCGCGACGAGCCAGCGTGCAAATCTGCGCTGTGAGGGTCGTGGTAGCCTTGGGCCATGGATGGTGCCGGTGCGGGCGAAACCGAATCGGACGAGGCGGCGCGGATCGAGGCGCTGCATGACTGTCGGATCCTCGATACGGATCGCGAGCCGGCGTTCGACCACATCGTGCGGGTCGCGGCGAAGCTGCTCAAAGCGCCTATCGCGCTCGTTAGCCTGATCGACGTCGCCCGGCAATGGTTCAAGGCCAGCGTCGGCCTCGACCTAGCCGACTTCAAGGCCGATCGGGAGTTCGCATTCTGTGACCACGCGATCCGTGGTGAACAACCGCTGATCGTGAATGATGCCACCACCGATCCCCGGTTCGCCGACAACCCGCTGGTGCTCGGTTCCCCGGACATCCGGTTCTATTGCGGGATCCCTCTGCGCAGCGCGGGCCACCACCTCGGGACCCTGTGCGTGATCGATCGGGTACCTCGCAAGGTCACGTCCGAACAGGTCAGGATGCTCCAGGAGCTCGCCCACCAGGTCGAGCTCGAGATCCGGCTCCGGCGCCAACTGCTCATCCTCGAGGAGACTCTCGAACGCCAGCAAGCGCAGCAACGCAGCAAGGAGTTGCTGGCCACCATGATGGTCCACGACCTGCGCGGACCGCTGACCGCGATCAGCCTGATCGCGACCGCCGTCGGCGAGGAGCACTCCGAAGCCAAGCAAGAGCTTGCCGACTTGCTCGACGAAGCAGATCGGATGCGGCGCATGCTCTCCGACGTCCTCGATATCTGCCTGGCCGAGAACAGCGCACTGCGGGTGCGACCCGCACGCATTGTCCTATCCACGCTGGTCGCTAGCGTCGCGCGGCGTCTCGAGCGTGCCGCGCGCGAGCGAGCTCAGGTGCTGACGGTCGAGATCAGTGACGGACCGACCACGATCACCGCGGACGTGGAGCTGCTCGAGCGCGTGGTCATGAACCTCGTCACCAACGCGATGGCGCACGGCCCCGCCGACCGGCCGATCACCCTCCGCGTGAAGGGTGAGGCAACGGTGTGCGTCGTCGAGATCGAGGACACCGGCGAGACCATCGAGGTCGCCGCGCGGAGCCGGATCTTCGAGCTGTTCGAGCAGGTCGGGTCCTCGCCTCACACCGCGATGGGCCGCGGCCTCGGACTCGCGTTCGCGCAGCTAGCGGTCCGCGCGCACGGCGGGACGATCGCCGTCGAGCCGGTGACGCCCCGGGGCAACCGGTTCCGGATCGAGCTTCCGGTCGGTTGATCTGCGGCTCGGCCTTGCAGCCGTCGCGCTACGGCTTGCAGCTCGGCAGGAACATCGACTCGCCCCACGACGGCTCGCTGCCCTTGTCGTCGTACGCGTTGACCTTGACGACCTGCATGCCGTCGTTCTTGTCGAACATCGAGAAGATCGTGGTGTCGTCCGCGCGGATCGTCCAGTTCTGCTCGGGGCCGGCACCGAGCTTCGCGACGCCCCGCGGCTTGCCAGTGCCGAGCTCGAAGATCGAGATCTGCGCGTACTCGCTGACCACCGCGAACCGCTTCGCGTCGAGCTGGAACACCTCGCCACCACCCGGTCCCTCGGGGCCCTTCGGCCGGCCTGACGAATCGGCGATCTGATACATCGTGCACGGTCCCGCGCACGCCGACCAACCGACGACAAGCAAGTTACCCGCGACGTCGGTACCACCCGACGTGGGCTTCTCGCCGGTCCTCGCATAGGCCTTCGGCGTGGTGAACCTCAGCTTGCTATCGCCCGCGACGTTCCATACCTCCCCATGACCGACGACAACGGCCTTGAGATCCGTCGTGCCCGCGAGCACTGCCGCGCCCGCCGACGGATCGAGGTTCTTCTTGTACTCGGCGACCGCCGCAAGGAGCTTCTTGCCGAACTTCTTGCACACGCTGCCGAGGCAGACCTGGTCATCCTTGACATCGGCCTGCGGGATCATCCACGTCTTCTGCGGGGCCGGCTTCACGATCCAGCTCGCGTCGGTGCTCTGGAAGTCGAGCTTCATGCAGCCCTTGTCCCAGCACACCACGGCATCGGTGCCGTTGGTGTGCAGCGTCGAATCCGGCGGCAGACACGGCACGGAGCGCGTCGGTACACGCGCCGCCGGTGGACGCGGCCTGGGTTGCGCGAACGCGGTCGACGCGAGGACAAGGATCACGAGAGGAACGCAGCGAGCCATCCCTGCGACGTATCACAACTCGTGTAGGTTCGTGCGATGTCGATCCAGCAGAGCCAGTCGCTCTTCGAGCGCGCGAAGGCAGTGATTCCCGGCGGTGTGAACTCGCCGGTGCGCGCGTGTCGTT
>JBBQJJ010000066.1:0-29304 GCA_038325805.1 Haliangiales bacterium | reverse complement strand
CGTCATCAAGCTGGTGCACGCGAACCTGGCGAAGGAGAAGACCTTCGTCGACATGTTGCTCGACGAGGCGCGTGTCGCGGCGCTGGTCAAGCACCCGAACGTGGTCGACATCTACGACCTCGGCGAGGCCGAGGGCCGGTACTTCATCGCGATGGAGTATCTCGAGGGCGAGCCGTTGCTCGGCCTGCTCAGAGCGGGACGGGACGGCAAGCGACTTGACCCGCTGTCCACCGCGCGCTTGATCGCGGATACGGCGGAAGGCCTGGACGCTGCGCACGAGCTGCAGAGCATCGGCGGCGATCCGATGGAGCTGGTGCACCACGACGTCTCCCTCGGCAACATCATGGTGCTCTACAACGGACAGGTGAAGCTCGTGGACTTCGGCGTGGCGAAGGCGAGCCAGAACGCCGGGCCGCAGATGAAGGTGCACGGCAAGTTCGGCTACATGGCGCCGGAGAAGCTGAAGGGGCGCGGCAGCGATCGGCGGGGCGATATCTGGTCGCTCGGTGTCGTGCTGTGGGAGGCGCTGACGCTGCGTCGGTTGTTCCGCGGCGCGAACGAGCAAGACACCATGAAGATGGTGCTCGAGAACGTGATCGCCAAGCCGTCGGCGATGGCGAAGGACATCCTTCCCGAGCTCGATCCGATCGTGATGAAGGCGCTCGAACGCGATCCCGATAAGCGGTACCAGCGCGCGAAGGATCTCGCGGTGGATATCGAGGAAGTGCTGCGTCAGCACGGGTACGGCGGCCGCAACGACCAGATCTCGAAGTACATGCAAGCGACGTTTGCGTCGCACATCACCGCGCGGAAGAAGCTGCTCCACGAGGTCACCGCGAAGGGCAAGGCGAGCGAGGCGGTCCTCAAGCAGGCATTCGACGAGTCACAGGTCACCGAGATGCCCGGCAAGCCGCGCAACATTCGCGCGAGCGGCGAGTTCTCGATCGCGTTTGGCGGGAAGACGCCTCCTCCACAGCGCCAGACCAAGCAGTTCGGTTCACAGCAGACGTTCGACGACGAGACCTCGAGCGTGCTCGAGCGGCGGCGCGAATCGCAGGAGATGATGGCCGAGGGCACACCACACAGCGTGGTGGCAGAGTTGCCGAAGCGGATCACCAACCGCATGTTCGCGGAGGCCACGCCGGTCCACGATCCCGAGGCATACGACCGTGGTAGCCATGCGAAGCAGCGCCCGGATAGCCAGACCCGTGCATCGACGGAAGGTGACGTCAACGCGCTGGTCGCGTCGCTGCAGCCGGCGCCGCGCAACGAAGAGGGTGATGCGGCCGTGCTCGCGATGGTGGCGTCGCTCGAGTCGGAGTCGGAGTCGCGCGCGTCGGCGAGCTCGATCGAATCGGTGGGCTCGCTGCGCGATCTGCACGAGCAGTCGATGAAGATGGATGTCGTGAGCGCGGTGCTCAAGGGCTGGGATACGCCCGTGCCTGCGGCCGCGCCTGTCGTCGAAGAGGCGCCGAAACGGAAGTCGGCCGAGATGGCGGTTCCGCGCGTGACCTCGCGCAAGCTCGAGGTGATCAAGTCGCCGGTGACGCGTCCGACGGAGCCGCAGATGGTGGCCGTGGTCGTCGAGCGGAAAAAATCGACGGTGACGATGCCGCTCTTGATCGCGTTGGTGGTCGTGCTGATCGCCGGTGGGGCGTACTTCCTCACGACGCTGCTGTAGTCGTTAGCTCGGCCACCGAACCCGACTTTTGGCCTCGGGGATCGGACGAAACTTCGACAAACAACTGGCGCGTTCGCGAGACAGCGCGAGAATCCGGGCGTGATCAACCGCCGAACGTTTCTCCAGGTGTCCGCGGCAACTGCTGCGGCCTATCCGCTGCGGTCGTGGGCGAAGGACAAGGACCTGGCGGACGTGTCGATGAAGGTCGTCCACTCGACGAACTCGATCACCAAGAACCCGTATCCGGAGCTCGTGCCGGGCATCGCGAAGCTGCCGGCGTGGGATGGCAACACGCACAGCGAATCCGTTCCCGGATCGATGCGGCAGTTCCGCGGCAATCACGCCGGCACGTACTACGGCAGCGGCAAGCTCAGCGAGAACCTGCGCCTGCACTGGAAGTTCCGGATGTCGGACTTCAAGACAACCTTCCAGAACAAGCCGCACACGTGGAGCGGCACCGGCTGGACCGGCCAAACCTTGAAGTACGGCGATTACGTCTATGCCGCCGACGTCGGCGGGCACCTGCACTGCTGGGAGGCGAAGACCGGAAAGCTCGTGTGGATCTTCTCCGGCCTGCGGATGTTCAAGGGCTCGCCATGTCTCTACAAGAACCGGATCTACATCCCGAGCGTCGACAATCACATCCGCTGCATCGACGCGAGCAACGGTAAGCTGATCTGGGATTGGTCGAGCTGGGCCGATAACGATTCGTCGCCGCGCATCCTCGACGGCAAGCTCTACATCGGCGGTGAGGACGGCGACCTCAAGTGCTTCGACGCCGAGACGGGCAAGCTCGAGTGGAAAGAGTCGTACGGTCGCGGCACGGGAGAGGAGCCGGGCAGCGAGGGCATCGAGTGCTCGCTCGCGATCGCCGACAACATCGCCTACTTCGGACACCTCGAAGGCATCGTGCGCGCGTACGACCTGCGGAACCGCAAGCTGGTGTGGAAGACGCCGAAGCTCGGCCTCGACATCGACGCGTCGGCGCTGATCGTCGGCGACAAGCTCTACGTCGGCATCGAGGAAGGCAAGCACACCCTGATGTGCTTCGACCGCGCGACCGGTAAGGAGATCTGGGGCAAGAACCTGTCGGGTGGGTTGTGGGGATCGCCATCGAAGTTCGAGAACAACGTGATCGCGACCACCGCCGGGGGCCGCCTGGTCAGCCTCGACGGCGCGACCGGCAGCGAGAACTGGTCGTACAAGATCAGCAACGGGAGCTGGTACTCGCCGCAGATCGTCGACGGCAAGGTGATGTTCGGCTCGTACGGCGAGAACTACGAGATGGTCGACGCGAAGACCGGCAAGTCGATCTGGAAGGGTCACCTCGGCGATCGCACCCACTCCGGCGCCGCGATCGAGGACGGGTTCATCTGGTTCGGCGGCGGCTCCGGCTACATGTATTGCTGGGGTCCGTAGCGGGATCGTCGTCGGGAGTCGAGAAACCGGCGCGTCGCGTTGATCGGGGTCGGTAGCGATCACACCATTCGCCGCGGATGGCGAAGTCGAAAGCCGTAGCGAGAGCCAAGGCAGTTGCCGCGAACAAGCCGGCAGCCAAGGCAAAGGCGGCGAAGAACGCCCCGAAGCCGAGCGCGAAGGCAGGCGCTACCCACAAGCCGAAGGTCGTGACGCGCACCCCGAAGCCGAGCACGAAGGCAGGCGCGATCGGCAAGGCGAGAGGTCCCGTCAAGGCGAAGGCCGCGCCCGCAAAGGTGGCGAAGACCGCACCCGCGAAAGCAGTCACCGCCAGCGTCGACGAATCGGGCCTTGGCTGGATCGACGCCGGCAAGGGCTACACGATCACGCTCGATGACGGCAAGCTCGCCGCGAGGAACGACAAGGGCAAGCGGCTGTCGTCGGTACCGAAAGAGATCAAGGATGGGGACGTCGCCGACCAACTCGAGGCGCTGCGCGACTGGCTCGGCGAGCACCAGCGCGAGTGCATCGCGACCGTCGATCTGTGGATGCTGCGTTCGCTCTCGGTCCCTCGCAGCGTCCTGCAGGCGGTGTGGGAAGACACCGCGTGGCGCAAGCCGCTCGAGAACGCGGTGGTGGTCGCGGTCAAAGCGGACGGAAGTCACGACCACGTGAAGTCGGGGTTGTTCCGCGGTATCGATCCGAAAAAGGGCGTCGGCGTCGTCGACCTCGACGGCGAGACTGGCTGGCTCGAGACCGATCGCGTCGCGATTCCGCATCCGATCTTGATCCCCGACCTCGACGCCTGGCGAGAGCTGACAGGGCAGCTGAACGTCACGCAGGGCATCGCGCAGCTGCATCGCGAGACGCACGTCAAGTCGACCGAGCAGGCCGCGGCGCAGACGATCGAGGCGTACGAGGACGGCAAGTTCGCGATGCTGATGCACGCCCTCGGCAAGGCGAAGCAGCTCGGCTACAAGGTTCGCGGAGGCTTCGCCACGTGCAAGACCTGGGATGCGGGTGCCGTCAACGAAGCTCGCTACTGGATCGGCTCGGATAGCCCCGAGTCCGAGACCTACACGGGGCAGCTGACGTGGGTCGACGGGCGCGAGCGAAGCCTCAAGGTCGCCGACGTCGGACCGGTCGCGTTCTCCGAGGGGATGCGGATGGCATCGTCGATCTTCGCGGCGCGCGTCGTCGAGAACAAGGAGCCGTCGTGAACGATCAGGCAACGCTGCACGCCGGCGGCATCGTGCCGGCGAACAGCAAGCTCGGAAAAGACGACGTCGTCGATGCTGTGGTCGCTCGCGCGTACGCACATCCCGTGCTGCCGGGGCGCACGATCGTCCGGCTCTGCGCCGAGGGAGTCACCGCCGGGGACGAGCTCGAGATGTCGACGCTCGGCTTCGCGGCGGGTGAGGATCGCGGCACCGTCGGCAAGGAGCGAAAGCGTCCACTCGGGTTCCCGGGCTGGTGCCTCGTCAACGATCCGAAGAACGCACGCTATGCGCTCGACGTCGTCAAGGAGCTCAAGAAGCACGCGCGCAAGGCGAAGAGCACGCCCGGTCACGCGAAGGATGCGTTCGACGCGATCGCAGCGAGGCTAGCGAGGACGGTGCCGCACTTCCTGCCGTCGTTCTACGAGGAGGTCGGCCGCGTGTTCATCGAGCACGGCGCGATCAACTACGCGGCGCAGATGTTCGGCAAGGCGCGCCAGGTCGAGTCGGTTCACGCCCTCGAGGTCGACGAGCAGCACCGGATCGATGGCTTCCTCGAGTTCGCGCTCGCCGGCGCGGTGACCACGAAGGCCCTGTCCGAGTACGGCAAGGATCTGTCGAATCACCACGAACCGAAGGCCGCGTATGCGCACTTTCGCCAGCTCTGCGTGCAGCGCACCCTCGGTGGCATGCCGCCGTGGTCGGGTATGGCGAAGGATCTCTCGCGGCTCGCGAAGGCGGGAAAGTTGGACGTCGCCAAAGAAGACGCGGCGCTGATCGGCGAGATCATCGAATCACCCGCGCTCGCGAAGGCCGCGGGAGAGTTCTGGCGCGCGTACGCGGAGCCGATCACCACGCTCGGCAAGAGCTCCCCAGCCGTCCGCGGGGTGTTGCTCAACCTGTTTCCGACCGGCACGTCGACGAACGCGAACGCCGAGCTCGACGACGCATGGCTCGATCTGCTCGAGGCCACCGGCGCCATCGAGGCCGTGATCGGCGAGGCGCCTGCGGAGGCGCAGCCCGCGAACGGTCGCGCCGCGTGGTTCGACAAGGTGTGCAACCACGTCTCGCGCGGCTGGCGCAGTCAGACGATCCCACCGCGCGTGTTCGCGTTGCTTCGCCGGATGGCGCCAGCGCTGATCGCCGACGGCAAGCCGATCAAGGGCTCGGGTCGATCTCGCGTCGATCTCGATCTCGCGGAGCTCGCGCTCGAGCTCGGCATCTCCGTCGAGCCGATCGAGCACTGGGTCGGCGACGGCTCGCAGTGGGCGTCGAGCATGGCACTCGCGGAGCACGGGCGCGATCCGGTCCACGTCGCCGCGCATCCCAAGCTCGGTGCAGTGTTGCAGGCGGTGGTGGCTACCTCGATCGGTGGCGAGGCCTTCGATGTCGCGACGCGCGGCAAGACGGGGTTCCTCCAGGCGAAGCGGCAATGGCTCGAGGGCATCCTCGCGAGCGCGGAGGCTGGTGGGTTGCCAGCGCTCGAGGCTGCGCTCACGCTCATCGACAACAAGGCGAAGGCCGGCACGTTCGCCGAGCTGTCGGATCTACACCCGCGGCTAGCAGCGCTCGACGTCGCACCGGCCCTCGCGCGAACGCTGCAGGTCGGCCTGCTCGACGAGCTCGGCTGGCCCGCCCTCGAAGCCGTGATTCAGGAGCTGCGACCCGACGGCACCGGACCTCTGCCGGTGCTCTACGGCGCACCCTCGGCTCTCGTGGTGGCGACGGCGACGAAGGCGATCGCGATCGTCGGGGACCAGCGCAAGGCCGAGCACGATCTTGTCGTGCCGCCGAAGCACGAGGTCTGCGCCATCCGCTACATCGGCGATCAGTTCCTGGTCGTGCTCAAGGAGGGCTACGCCAAGGTCCGCGCGTACTGGTCGAGCGCACCTCAGGACCACTTCGAGGTCGCCGATGTCAACGTGTGGTCGATCTCTCCGATCTCGTCGTCCGCAGTCACGCTCTCGGACGGCGCGTGGTTCGAGGGCAATCGCCCGATCCGCCCCGGCGATCGCGTGCTGCCGTTCACGAACAAGATCATCGCCACCGACGGCAGCGTCGGGTGGATCCCCGACAACAGCGGCGGCCAGCAACGCTGGCGCGAGCTCAGCATGGCGGGAGAACTAGGTCGCCACAGCTGGCCGGCGTGGATCGAGGCGTTCGCCGCCGACGGCTGGAGGCTCGAGGCATGCTCTCGCTATCTCCCGTGCCATGTCTCGACCAGTCCACTCGGGGTCGCCGAGGGCTTCGCGGGGGTGCGCATCCGGTCGCGCAACGTCGACGGGAAGCACCAACGCGCGATCGAGACCATCGATGGCGCGACGGTGACCGTGAGGACGGCGGCGATCGATCTGCTCCGGTTTCCCGACGGTGGTGCGCGGCGGCCGGTTGATCAGGAGTACGCCTACGGCGAGCATCCGGCCGTGTTGATCTACGACCCGACCGGCACGTTCGTCGGTTCGAAGATCTGGGGCGGCGATCCGCGATATGCGCGTGGTCAGGGTGCGGCCACGCAGGTCGCGTTTCTCCACAACTACGTCGCGCGCGATGTCGCCGGCAGCAAGCGGTTGCACGCGGTGACCGTCGAGGATGCGCGCGCCTTGCTCGCGGCGGCGCCGGTGATCGATGCTTCGACGAAGCCAGCGACCACGCCGAAGTCGACCGGTACGATTCCCGAGGTCGAGCTCCCCGAAGATCTCCCCGGCCAGCTGCCCGAGATCACGCATCCGGCGCTTCGCAAGGGGCTCACCGGCATCGCGATCATGGCGAAGCAATTCGAGGCCCGCCGGGACAAGCTGGTCGCCGAGCGCGAACCGGGCAACGCCTCGGCGGTGGTCGCCGCGGGGCCGAGCGACAAGCCGATGCTCGAGATGCTCGGCGGCTGGGGGCGCACGCAGTACGCGGCGGAGGGCAGCGGCTGGGCGCAGATCGCGCGTGTGGGCGATCAGCTCGCGGCCGAGGATCGCAGCGATCGCGTGATCAAGGACCTCGGCGTGTCGACGTTTGATTGGAATGAGGTCGCCGCGCTGCCATCTTCGCTGGTGTTCCTCGCGCTCGCGATCGGCACACCGGCGGACAAGCGCATCCTCGCGGTCGAGCTCTACGAGCACCTTCTCCAGACGTTGCCACCGGCCGGCAAGCTGCGCGTATTGCGCGTGCACGGCGAGCTGGCGGGTGAGGAGTCGACCAAGGTGCGCGAGTTCCAGGTGCGCTGGGTGGGCGGGAACGCGTACGTGATCCGCCCGTGGGGGTACTCCGGGAACCACTATCACATCGTCGAGTACGCGCCGACGGGCGAGTTCAAGCCGATGATCGGGATGATCATCGATGGCGAGCTCCGCGGTGTCACGGGTGTACCTGCCGCGGAGCTTCGCGAGGCCGTGACTGCCGGCAAGACGTCGTGGAATCCGGCGGTCGTCGAACGACTCGCAACCGCTACGGGGCTGACCCCGTCGGAAGCAACGTACTTGTGGGCAGGATGTCCGGGTGCGAACGATCGCGGCGCGAACTTCCTCGACAAGGAGCTCCGCGAGACGCTGGACCTCAAGGCGGCGCAGGCCGAGCTCGCACGCGATGCGTTGCGGATCCCGCGCTACCACACGAAGCTCGCGACGATCGCCGAGGCCGGGAATGCCGGCGTCGCCGCGCTCCTCGACGGCAGCGCGGTGGACGTGCTCGCCGCCGCATGGGTCAAACGCTATGGCCAGCGCATCGCGATCCCCGAGGCACTGATCGAGAAGGCGAACGCGCAGGACCTCAGCCATAACGTCCCGATCGTCATGGGCTGGTTGCTCGATGACGAGTCGCCGCAGCTGACCGTCGACGGTCACTACGGGTTCGACGCGAAGGGCGTGCTCGTGCCGGTGGCGAGCCCGGAGCCGCTGGTCGGTCAGACCAAGCTCGAGGACGCCTCTCCTCACTTCGATCTGCCGACAGTGAAGATGCTCGTGCTCTATCTGCCGTTCCTCTACGCGGAGCTGCCGGTCGGCGATCCGGTGCGTGCGCTCGCCGTCAAGGCGTACCGGCTGACCCTCGAGCGGCTCGCCTCGCCGTCGCTGTGGCTCAACGCGGGGAACGTGTGGCTCGAGAAGGAAAAGCTCGACGCGATCGAGAAGCAGATCGAGGGGCTCGGCGGCGAGATCCTCGCCGACCTCGGCGAGGGCCGCATCGTGCGGCGACTCCGCGGTGGGGTGGTTCAGCGCCTGGGCCAGAGCATCGCGATCGCGGTGCGCCCAGCGGAGCTCGATGCGAAGGCGAGGACGGTGATGGATCCCCTGATGCAGCAGGTCAATGCCTACGTGACCACGGGTCGCGACCTCAGCTTCCTGATGGGGACAGAGCTCGCGGCGATGCTGGCGCGGATCACCGACACACCAGTACCGGCCGGGGGGTGGGAGCAGAACCCGCTGCTCTCGGTGCCGAAGCTCGTCGACAAGGTGATCAAGGCCAAGAAGCTGTCGCGCGAAGCGGCGGCGCTCTATCTCCAGTACCTCGTGCTGTTGCGGCCGACGGCGAAGAACCTCGCCGAATACAGCGCCTGGAGTCCGAAGCAGATCGCCGCTGCGCAGCAGGAGCTCGTCGACCACGAGCTGCTCCTCGAAGCCAAGCGCGAGCGTGCGGGTCGCAGGCACTTTCTGCCCGGCGGGTGGGAGGCCTACAAGGCTCCGATCCCACCGAACGAGTCGTGGAAGATCGCGATGTATCCCCACAGCAAGGTGCTCGCGCAGCAGCCATTCCACACGCTGTTCGAGCGTGCGTGGAAGCGGATCGAAGATGGCGACGAGCCCCGTTACGAGGAGGTGAAGCGATGACGACAAAGACGCCCGCGAAGACCGAGCAAGCACCGCCACCGGAGCAGATCTATGCGGCGGAGCTCGAGTTCCTCGCAAAGTGGGACGATGGTCCACGGCCACCGAGCTGGAAGCTGACGCCCAAGGCGGTCGTGGTGTTCATCATCGGCTCGAAGAACGAGGCGCTGAAGGTGGCCAACCAGGCGCTGGTGATCAGCGAGAAGTTCGTCGGCGATCGCGCGCTGGTCGAGCGCTGCGTGGTGACGCTCGCCGGTGAGCGTGGCTTGCTCCTCGTCGGCGAGCCCGGCACGGCGAAGTCGATGCTCTCCGAGCTCCTCGCGGCCGCGGTCTCCGGCGACTCGTCGCTGACGGTGCAGGGCACGGCGGGGACGGCCGAGGAGCACTTTCGGTATGGCTGGAACTACTCGCTGCTGATCGCGAAAGGCCCGCATCCCGAGGCGCTCGTGCCGTCGCCGGTACTCCAGGCGATGCGGCGAGGTGGCGTCGCGCGCGTCGAGGAGATCACCCGCTGTCTGCCCGAGGTGCAGGATGCGCTGGTCTCGATCCTGTCGGATCGCCGGCTGTCGGTGCCCGAGCTCGGGATCCTCGAGCCCGCGCAGCGTGGCTTCAATGTCATCGCGACGGCGAACTTGCGCGACAAGGGCGTCTCGGAGATGAGCGCTGCGCTCAAGCGACGCTTCAACTTCGAGACGATCGCGCCGATCGGGGATCTCGCCCGCGAGACCGAGCTGGTGCGCAGGCGCGCGAAGCAGATCGTCGCGGATGCAGGCGCTCCTCTCGGTGTCGACGATGCCGTGCTCGAGGCACTGGTCACCGTGTTCCGCGATCTCCGGCTCGGGCGCACCGTCGAGGGCTGGCCGGTCGAGAAGCCGACGTCGGTGATGTCGACGGCGGAAGCGGTCGCGGTCGCGGCGTCGATGGGGCTCGCGGCGACGTATTTCCCGAGCGACCGCGATGTCGCCCGCCTCCTCCCCGAGTATCTGCTCGGCGTGGTGATGAAGGACGAGCCGAAGGATCGCGGCAAGCTGCTCGCCTACTGGGACGCCTCGGTCAAGCGGCGTGCCGAAGGGGATGCGCGGCTGTGGAAGTCGCTGCACGAGCTCCGCCGCGTGCTCGAGGGCTAGTGACGCTCCGTCCCGACGATGATCCGGCGACGGCGATCGCCGAGCTCGCGGCTGCGAAGGCGCCGTGGCTGTTCGGCGTGCGCCATCACTCGCCGGCCTGTGCGGTCGCGTTGCCGGCGTTGCTCGATGCGTATACGCCGACGGTCATCGCCCTGGAGATGCCGGCGGATCTGCAGCCGTGGATCGAGTGGCTCGGGCATGCCGAGGCGAGTGCACCGCTCGCCGTCGCGGCGGTGTCGAAGCATGGTGGGGATCTCGGGTTCTATCCGTTCGCCGATTTCTCGCCGGAGCTCGTCGCGATCCGGTGGGCGCGCGACCATGGTGTGCCCGTGGTGGCGATCGATCTGCCGTCGGCGGAGCGGGGTGGGCGAGATCGCGATGGGCGATCGCTCGGCATCCACGATCGGTTGCGGGCCGAACATGACGATTCGTGGGACGCGCTCGTCGAGGGGCCGGGCACGTTGGCGGATCCGGAACGTGTGCGGCGCGCGGCGCTGCTCTACGGCTGGGCCTTGCGGCTCGATGCCGTGCGCGGGGGTGGGGTGTCCGAGCTCGATCTCGCGCGCGAGGCGTACATGCGCGAGGCGATCGCGAAGCTGATGGACGCTCCGGCGTACGCGGCGTGGGATGGGGCGGTCGAGGAACCGGAGGAGCTCGACGAAGAACCCGTGCTGCCGAAGACTGCCGACGACGACGAGCCAGCGCCGAACAAGGGTGCGAAGCCGAAGCCTGTAGCAAAACCAACGTCGAAGAAGACCGTCAAGAAGACCACGCCGGGCAAGCGACTACGGATGGCGAAGGCGGCGACGAAGCCGAAGCCAGCGATGAAGAAGTCGGCCGACAAGGAAGCCTCGAGTGCCGGCGCGAAGGCTGCCGCGACGAAGTCGAGATCCTCGACGAAGCGCTCGAGTGGCGGCCCACGCGTGGCGGCGATCGTAGGCTCGTTTCACGCGGCGGCGTTGTTGCCGGAGCCCACGCTGTGGAAGCGCCCGGCTCCGATCAAGAGCCAGCGCGTCGAGCTGGTGTCGTCGTTGATCCCGTACGGCTTCGAGCTGCTCGACGAGCGCAGCGGGTATCCCGCCGGCATTCGCGATCCGCTGTGGCAACAGCGGTTGTTCGAGACCCAGCGCGACAAGGGCGATGTGCCGGCGCTGGTGGCGAGTTGTCTCGTCGAGATCACGCGTGGCATTCGTCAGCGCGGTTTGCCGGCGAGCGTGCCGGACGCGCGTGCCGCCCAGGAGATCGCGATCTCGCTCGCGATGCTGCGCGGCCTCGCCACGCCGGGTCGACGCGAGCTCGTCGAGGCGGTGCAGACCGCGCTGACCCATGGCGAGCTGATGGGACGCGGGCGGATCGTCGCGAAGGCGATGCAGAACGTGATGGTCGGCCGCACTCGCGGTCATCTCGCACCGGAGACGCCGCGCAGCGGTCTCGCGCCGCACGTGCTCGCGCTGCTCGATGACTTGCGGTTGCCGCGTGGAGCGAAGCTCGCGATGGCCGAGCCCGAGGACCTGCGCCTCGATCCGTTGCGGTCTGTGCTGGATCGCCGGCGCCACGTCGCACTCGCGCGGATGGCCGCATGCGGGATCCCGTACGGCACGCAGTCCGAGGGCGTGGGGATCGGTGGCGTCGAGAGCCTGACCAGCACGTGGCGCGTGCTGTTCACGCCGTCGACCGAGGCGGTGATCGAGCTCGCCGGGTTGCGCGGCGTGACGCTCGAGCAAGCAGCGACCGGTGCACTGCGGGCCGAGCGCGCGCGGCAAGCCGCCGACGACAAGCTGACCGCGGTGGCGCTCGTCGAGCTCACGGCGAGTGCCGCGGAGGCCGGTGCGGGTGCGCTCGTCCGCGAGGGGCTCGTCGAGCTGTGCGGCCCGCGGCTCGCCGAGGCGACGCTCCCCGAGCTGATCGCGCTCGTCGCGTTGCTCGATCGGATCGTGGCGGGACACATCGTCGGGCTGCCGGCAGACGCCGAGGACGCGGTGCCCGGAGAGATCGACGTCTTCGTCGCACCACCGATCGATCGCGCGCTGGTGATCAGCACGGCCGTGGCCTCGATCCTCGGGCTCGCCGGGTCCGAGTCGCTCGTCGATGCGCGTTCCCTCGCAGAGCTCGTTCGCGTGCTCGAGCGACCGGAGCATCAGGGGCTCGGCGATGGCCGCCTCCGGTGGTCGATCGATCAACTCGTCGAGACTGGCACCCCGGTGATCGCGGGTGCCGCGGCGGTCGTTCAGGTGTTGATCTCCACGCGCACGCCCGAGGAGCTGTCGACCACGATCGGTGGGTGGCTCGACAATGCCGTCGATCTCGACACCCGTCGCTCACTCGCCGCTCGCCTCAAGGGTTCGATCTCGGTCGCCGGTCCGTTGTTCGAGTCCGCGCCGGTGTTCCTCGCCGGCTTGTGCGAGCGCGTCGAGCAGATGGCCGACGGTGACTTCCTGCCGCGCGTCGCGGCGCTTCGCGAAGGCTTCGAGACACTGTCGACGGCCGCGCGCAAACGCCTGCTGCTCGCGCTCGGTGACCGGCTCGGTGAGACCGATGCGCGCGGGCAGGGGCTCGATGTCGCCGTCTCGATTCCCGCCGAGCTCCTCGCCGCGGCAGCGTCGGCCGATGCCGCGGGACGCGCAGCCGCGGATCGCGTGCCTCGTCCCTCGCTGGTTGCCCCACCGCCGGGTGCACCCCTTCGCGCCCTGTCGGCGGCGCCCGACCACGCGCCAGATCATGCGATCGCCGTTCGTGATCGCTGGCGCATGGTCCTCGGCCACGAGCGCGACAAGATGAACCCGCATGCACGCCGTGCGGCGCGCGCCCTCGACGAGCTCTACGGCACCGGCCACGGCGAGGGTTCGCGCAGCGAGCTCGCCGGGGGTGGTGGTCAGGAGGATGGCTACCCGACGGTGCGCGCCTGGAAGGACGAGATCGAGGCGCTGTTCGGCCAGAGCGTGTTCGAGGAGGTCGCCGCCCAGGCCGCGGTGCAGGGCAGGGTGGGGGCGCTGCTCGAGCTCGATCCGGAGACCGTCACGCCCTCCGTCGAGCTGCTCGAGCAGGTGCTCTCGCTCAAGGGCGGGCTCGGCGAGTCGCAGCTCGGTCGGCTTCGCCAGCTGATCTCGCGTGTCGTCGAGCAGCTCGTCCGCGAGCTCGCGGTTCGCGTGCGCCCAGCACTGCACGGTGCGATCAGTGCACGTGCGACGCGCCGTCCCACCGGCATGCTGCACCTCGCGAAGACGGTCGCCGCCAACCTCGCACGCACGCGCATCGACGGCGATCGGGTCACGTTCATCCCGGAACGCCTCTACTTCAAGGCGCGCAGTCGCCGTCACATGGACTGGCATGTCGTCCTCGTCGTCGATGTCTCCGGATCGATGGAGCCGTCGGTGATCTACAGCGCGATGATGGCGGCGATCCTCTCCGGCGTGCCGTGGATCGGGGTCAAGTTCATCGCGTTCTCCACGGAGATCGTCGATCTCTCCGAGCACGCGCACGATCCGCTCGCGCTGCTGCTCGAGGTCTCGGTCGGCGGCGGCACGCACATCGCGAAGGGCCTCCGTTACGCGCGCTCGCTGGTGACGGTCCCGCAGCGGACGATCGTGATCACCGTCTCCGACTTCGAAGAAGGCTTCTCGATCGACGGCCTGCTCGGCGAGGTTCGCGCCCTCGTCGAGGCCGGTGTGACGTGTCTCGGCCTCGCCGCTCTCGACGATCGCGGTGCACCTCGCTATGCGGTACCGATCGCCGAGCAGGTCGCTGCCGCCGGTATGCCGGTCGCGGCGCTGACGCCGATGGAGCTCGCGCGCTGGATCGGAGAACAGATCCGATGACTGCAGCTCCGATGACGCTCACGCAGATCGATCCGCAGCTCGCGCTGGATCACGAGCGTGACCGTGCGGGCACGAAGGTGGCTACGCTCGCGGAGCCCCTCTCCTACCCCTCGGCTCGGGAACGTGATCGGAGGGGTCCCACGGGGGACGCGGGGGCGCAGCGGGCGCGGCCGGGACGTCGCTCGCGGGTGGGTCCCGAGGGGGACGTGGGGCCCCGATGACGCGACCGAAGATCGATCCGCAGCTCGCGGGCACGCTGACGGCGGCGATTCCACCGCGCCTGATCAAGAAGCTCGACGCCGAGCCGACGCTCGCCGACAAGTGGACGTGGACCGCGACGACGGTGACCACCGACAAGGGCGAGGTCGTGACGTTCGTCGTCGATCACGATGTCGTCACGCAGCTCGCCTGCTCGTGTCTGCTCGCCCCGAAGTGCTTGCACATCGCGGCGGTCGTCACGCTCCTCGAGCCCGCGGACGGTGGACCCCCGGCATCGCCGAGCTCGGAACCTGTGACGCTTGTCGAGCAGGTCGAGATCACTGCCGACATGCGCACCGCCGCCGACCGCGCATTTCGTGCCACCTCCGACGTGCTCGCCGGTGGTGCCGAAGCCGCAGGTGCGTTCGCGCAGGCCGAGCTGTTGCGTGCGATCCACGCCTGTCGCGCCGTCGGACTGCATCGGCTGGCGAGTGGGCAGACCCGGATGCTCCGATCGATCCGCGACCTGCGCGCCGATCGCGCGGAGTTCGCCCTCGAGACGCTGGCCGGCGATCTGCGCGACATCCTCGCGGTCGCGCATGCGCTGACGATCGGAGAGTCGGGCATCGAGCTCGTCGGCACCGCGCGCCGCGAGTACTTCGCCGCCGGAAATCTCAAGTTGCGTGGCGTGCTCACCGAGGCTGTCGTCGCACGCTCGGGCTACGCCGGTGCGGTCACCTACCTGATCGACGACAAGGGTCGGATGTATTCCCGCTCCGATATCAACGCGGGTGATGCGGGCCGTGCCGCCGGTGCGTACGACGCGGCCGCGGGGATTGGCGATGCGGTGTTGCCGCACCGCGAGCTCTGCCGCACCGGGTTGTTCGTGGGAGATGCCACCGCCTCTGCCGACGGCCGGCTCGGCGCCGGACAAAAGGTTCGCGCGGTGCGCTCGTCGGAGCCGTCGCTGTGGAGCACGGAACCGCTCGCTTCGCGGTTCACCGTTCCGATCGAGACGCAGCTCTCCTCGATCGCCACGCACGATGCCGCCCCCGAGGAGCAGCGGCCCGCCGGCTGGGACTTCCTCTATCTCGAAGGACTGTTGGTCAGCGGTGGCGGCAACGTCGGCGTCGTCGCGCAAGGCGGGATCCCGGTGAGGTTCACCACGCCGCTCGAGCAGCGCGTGCTCGCGGTCCGCGACAACCTCGTGATCCTCACACGTGCCGCCGGCATCGCCGTGCGCGTGATCGGTCGCGTCCGCGTCGGGACCCCACGTCAGGTCGAGATCCTCGCCCTCGGTCCTGCACCCGGCGAGACCCGCCTCGTGTTCGTCGACGCCTGGCACGGCCGCGCGAACCTTGCCTACGATCGACTGTCGGTCGCCGCGCACGATCCCAGCGCGGTCACCATCCCGGTCGCGCCATCGCCGCCTACCGCGGACCTACTCGCAGCGCTCCGCCGTCGCATCGAGCGCGCGGTCCTCGGCGGTGCGGGCACGTTACCGACGCACGCGATCGGCGAGCTCGATCGCGAAGCCTCGCAGCTCGCCGAGCGCGCCCTGCGCACCGGATCCGACGTGCTTCGCGATCTCGCCTCACTCGCCCACGATGCGGGTCGCGGTGCCACCGGCGTGCGACGCAAGCTCGATCACGAGGCGTTCGCGCGCGCGTGGTTGCGCGCTGCACTCTACGAGGATGCCGCCCGTCGCCGACTCGGCGTCGCGAGCTGGTAGCGACCTCGTCGGGGCGTGGTATCTCCGAGCCGTGATCCTTCGTGAGACCTTCGAAGCCGGCCCCCTCGGTTGCAATTGCACGATCCTCGCGTGCGGCGACACCAAGGAGGCCGTCGTCATCGATCCGGGCGGCGAGGTCGAGCGCATCGCGCAGATCGTGGCGAGCTACGACCTCACCGTGAAGTCGATCATCCATACCCACGCGCACCTCGATCACATCTACTGCACCCGCGACGTCAACGAGGCCCATGGCGGCGAGATCTGCCTCCACAAGGGCGACGCGTTCCTCTACGACGGCTTCGCGGTGCAAGCGCAGATGTTCGGCTGGAAGGTCCGCGACACGCTGCCGGTCACCCGGTGGATCGAGCATGAGGACAAGATCGTCGTCGGCAAGCGAACGCTCGATGTCGTCCACACGCCGGGCCACACACCGGGCTCGGTGTGCTTTGCTCTCGAGGATCCGGATGCCGGCCGCATCCTGTTCGCGGGAGATACGCTGTTTCGCCGCAGCATCGGGCGCACCGATCTGCCCGGTGGTGACAGCAAGCTGATCGTGAAGTCGATCAAGGATCGGCTGTTCTCGCTCGATCCCGATACGCTGGTCATCACGGGCCACGGCCCGACCACGAAGATCGGCGACGAGGCGAGATCGAACCCGTTCGTTCGCTGATCACCGCACGTCAGGCTTCGTGATCGCCGCTGTCGACCAGCGCGTACGGCCACGACTCGACGCTCGTCGGCGGCGCGAGCTTGGGCGTGACCCCGGGCAGCGATGGCTGGTGGATGCTCGGGATCGGCGGGACCGTGGTGGACCGCGTGCGCGGCTTCTTGACCTCGACAGGCGAGAGCCCGCAGCGCGACAGCACGAACTCGACAGCCCGCACGCGCTCCTGCATCGACACGCTCTCGATCGGCAGATAGCTCACCCGGTACTGCTCGAGCATCAGCTTGACCATGCCGTCGATCCGCAGGACCGAGTCCCACGACACGCCGGCGCGCACGCCATCATCCTTGAGCAGCGACTGATGCGGCCGCAGGAAGAACACGATGCCGCTCGCGACCCACTTCATGTAGTCGTGGAAGCGCGGGTCATTCATCATCGTGGCGGCGTTCGTGGTGTGCTCGGCGACGTACGCGAGGTTATCGAACGCTCGATCCGAGACGAACTTGCCGTCGTGCATGTGCTCGACCGCGATCTGGCGCGCGAACACGCGCTCCTGGTACTCGCCGACCAGATCCATGTCCGTGCGCAGCGCATCGAGCCCGGTCTCCATCTCCGCGAGCACGGCGCGGGCGACCTCGGTGATCATCGGGAGCCCGAACCGGCGCGAAACGTATCGGCAGAGCGTGGTCTTGCCGGTCGCGTGACTGCCGACGAAGTAGATCCGCATTCCGGATCTGATACTCCCTCGGTCTGACACCTGGGATCCGGATTGCCGCCTATCGGCGGGGCCACCGTCGCACGCAGCGCTAGATCACGACCTCGCGACACGTCGTCCGCAGCTGACCGCGCACGCACTGCTTCGCCGGCTTGTCGTCGCGCGTGCGCACGAACACCGGCTGGTAGAGCTGGTGATCGTCGCTCGCATAGAGATAGCGCACCTCGCAGATCGGCTTCTCGCCGCGACCGAGCGCTGCATCGAGCGCCTTGCGCGACGCGTTCGTCGTGCCCGCGAACACCTTGCCCACCTCGAATAGCTTCTTGCCGTCGTAGACCGCCATCAGGTACGCGTTGCCGGCATTCTCGAGCACGACGACATCGCAGCTCTTGATGAACTTGTGCTTGCGCTGCGTGCTGCCGCGCCCCGCGGTGTACGGCGCGTCCTTGCGCTTGAACACGATGCCCTCGGCGCCCGCGCCGCGCAGCTTGTCGTAGAGCGCGCGCTTCGCCTTCTTGCCCTTCGCGATCGGCACGATCCGGATGTCGCCCGACAGCGCCGGCTCGGCTTCCTCGTAGAGCAGCTCCCAGCGCTCGAGATAGCCGCGATCGCGGACATCCTCTTCGCCCCACTGCAGGATGTCGAACAGCCAGTAGCCATCGTCGAGCAGCTCGCCGTCAACGATCGTGCCGTGCGGCAGGTACTCGAGCCCGTCGAGCTTGCTCAGGTCGAACTTCGTCGTCTTCTGCCCATCGCGGTTGGTCGCCAGCAGGTCATCGCCGATGTGCGTCAGCACGCGCATCCCGTCGAGTTTTTGCTGCGCGAGCATGGTCTCGTCGGCGAGGAACTTCTCGAGCTCGTCGTCCTCGATCGGTTCGAGCAACTGCGCGGCATGGCCCACGCGTGCACGCGCCCGCGGCGCCTTCGTCCCGGAGCCCTCACCGACAGGTGGCGCCACCGCGGCCGGCATCACCTCCTTGGTGATCTCCTGGTAGCCCTTGTTCGTCTTCTCGCGAACGCACGACGCGAACTTCTTCTCGGCGATCGCGAGCGACACCTTGACGGCCTTCGCGCCGGTGTTGAGCCCGCTGCCGCGCCGTCCCCACGCGACCTTGACCGTGTAGAGGTCTCCCTCTTTGACGATCATCGCGTTGTAGACCTTGTCGGAGCTGCCCTCCTGGAAGAACAGCTCGATCTCCTTGATCATGGTCACCGCGGCAGGATATCGCACGCGTTGCGTGAATGGCGCCCTCGAGGGCTGTGGCCCTAGGGTTCGAGCATCGTCATCCAGACCTCGCAGTCCGCGCGCAGCGAGCCCACCCGGTCGCGGAGCTCGGTCCACTGCCGCACGTCACGGTGGCTCGCGTCGAGGTAGCCAAGCCCGCCGAGCGCGCGGCACAGGATCGCCGACGACAAGCCGTATCCCGGCCCTCCATACGGCAACGCCTCGATGGTCTGCCACACGGTCTCCAACGCGACCGCCGCGTCCGCTGCGAGCCAGCTCCGCGCGTGAGAGCACTGGCGGATCAACGCCTGGAGCCGCAACTCGATGGGCGGACAACCCGGGACGATCGCCCACACCGTCTCGAGCGCGCCCGGGTCGCGCGGCCAGTGCGCGGAGACCTTCGCGATCGAGACGCCGGGCAAGGCGATCTCGAAGCCCGGCTCGTGCTCGAGCTCGAGCTTGCGTAGGCGCGGCAGCGAGATGCGTCGAAATCGCGCCCACTCGTCCTCGCTATTGATGCCCCACAACCGCAGCTCCTCGAGCTGGTCGCGAATGCCGACCTCCGACAGCACGTCGAAGTCGCTGGCTTGTGTGTCGGTGGTTCCACGCTTCCAGTTCTCGGACAGATCGAGCCGCGTCACCGCCGGGAAGCTCTCGACCGGGACGAGGGAAGGCCACGGCCGCTCCATCAACACCGGTGCGTCGACCGCCCCGGCGAACGTCAGCTCGAGCTCGCGCACGGCGGGCATCGCAGGGCCGGGCTCGAGGATCGCCTGGAGCACGTCGACGCCGTCGACGCGCAACCGAGAGACGTGGGGATGAGGAAACGCGCGGACCAGGCGGTTGCCGGCGAGCTCGAGCAACCGCAAGCGTGGCGTCGCGGCGATCACCGACGGGATCCACGCCTGCTCGAGCACCGCTGCCTGCGAACCCCAGACGGACGTTGGCGGCGCGGCCTTGTTGCGCGACAGGATCGACAGCCGATCGAGCCACGGTCGCGGGGCGGTGCCGAGCTCGTCCAGGACCGACGCGACGTGGGGCATGCCGTGCGACAACGACATCGCGCGGACGAAGCGACCCGCGGGACTCTGCAAGACCTGGAGGGCGAGCGGAGCACGCAGATCCTCGACGAAGCCGAACGCGAACCTCACACTCCTCCACGGACCCTTCGTCGGATCGACGGCGTGCGACAGCTCGAGCCAGTCGCGCAACCGTTGACGCCGGCGGTACTCGAGGTCGCGGTTGGCGCCGTGCTGCGCGATGTGGAGATCGATCGCGATCAAGTGGCCACGCGGGTCGCCGATCGCCTGCAGCGCATCGCCGTAGACCTGGAGGTTCTCGAGCGAGAAGTCGTCGGCGAGTGTGGCTTCGAGCTGCTCGATCAAGGTTCGACCAGCGCGCGGTCGATCTCCGTGACGTCGGCGACGCCGCACAGGGCCATCGCCAGATCGAGCTCGCGCCGCAACACGCCGAGCGCCGCCGCGACGCCTTCGCGTCCACCCGCAGCGAGGCCCCACAACACCGGCCTGCCTACCAACACCGCCTTCGCACCGAGAGCGAGCGCCTTGATCACGTCGGCACCGCGGCGGATGCCACCGTCGATCAAGATCTCGCAGCGGCCCGCCACCGCGTCCGCGATCCTCGGCAGCACGTCGATCGTCGCCGGTGACGCGTCGAGCTGACGGCCACCATGGTTCGACACCACGATCCCGGCCGCCCCGTACTCGACCGCGCGCACCGCATCGTCGGCGCGCACGATGCCCTTCACCAGCACCGGTAACTTGGTGATCGATCGCAACCACTCGACCGCGCTCCACGTCAGGCTCGGATCGAGCAGGCTCGCGAAGTACGCCGCGAGCCCGGACTCGCCCGCAACCGGCGGCAGCTTCGCGTAGCCCGCCGCGAACATGTTCTCGATCCCGAGATCCGGCGGCAACGCGAACCGGTTCTCGACATCGCGCTCGCGCCGGCCGAGCAGCGGCGCATCGACAGTGAGCACCAGCGCGCGTGCACCCGCGGCTTCGACGCGATGGACCAACGCCTCGGTTGCGCTGCGATCGCGATAGACGTAGAGCTGGAACCACACGGGGCCGCTGGCGGCGGCGACGACATCCTCGATGCGGGTGTTGGACAGCGTCGACAACACGAACAGCGTGCCGGCCTCTCCCGCGGCTCGCACGGATGCGAGCTCGCCATCGCGATGCGCCAGCTTGTGGAACGCCGTGGGTGCCACCGCGATCGGCATCGCCAGCCGCTCTCCCAACACCGTGGTCGCGAGGGACCGCACAGCCACGTCGACGAGGACGCGGTAGTGCAACCGCACGCGCTCGTACGCCTCGACATTGCGCGCGACGCAGCGTTCGTCGTCGGCACCCGACGCGTAGTAGTCCCACGCCAGCTTCGGGAGGCGCGCCGCAGCGAGCTGCTCGAGTTGATGGAGGTTGAGGAGCTCCTTCATCGTGGCTCGACCGGGACGCCGCAGAGCCGGACCACGAGCTCGCATCCCTCGAGGAAGACGAGTGCGAGCGCACGCATGACCGTGATTATAGAGCGGCTTCGATCGAATCGGCGAGCGTTCGCAAGACCTCGATCCGGGCGCAATACTTGTCGTTCGCCGGCACCAGATGCCACGGAGCATGCTCGGTGCTCGTGCGATCGACCATGTCGCACACCGCATCTCGATAGGCATCCCACTTCTTGCGGTTGCGCCAATCGTCCTCGGTGATCTTGTGCCGCTTGTGCGGCGTCGCCTTGCGCTCCTCGAACCGCTTGAGCTGCTCGGCGTTACTGATCTGCATCCAGAACTTGACGACCAGCGTGTCGTTCTTGACCAGCTGCTCCTCGAAGTCGTTGATCTCGGAATACGCGCGCATCCAATCGGCCTCGCTACAGTAGCCTTCGACCCGCTCGACGAGCACGCGGCCATACCACGTGCGATCGAAGATCGCGATCCGACCGCGCTCTGGCATCTGACGCCAGAACCGCCACAGATAGGGGCGCGCCTTCTCTTCATCGTTGGGCGCGGCGACCGGGATCACCGTGTAGCGACGCGCGTCGAGCCCTTGCGTGATGCGGCGGATCGCACCGCCCTTGCCCGCGGCATCACTGCCCTCGAACGCGGCAACGACGCTGAGCTTGTCGAACCGCTTGTGGCGCGTCAGCGTATTGAGCCGGCCCTGCTGCTCGTCGAGTTGCTTCTTGTAGTCTTGCTTCTCGATCGCGCGCTCGAGATCGAGCCGATCGATCACCGAGACGCCGTCGATGGACTGACGGGTTGCAGCTTTCCGGCTTCGGTGTGGAATCTTCGGTTCGTCGAGCCGGCGGCGCAGCGCATCGAGGATCGTCTTGCCGACGGTCAACGAGCGATAGCGCTCGTCCGTTCCCTCGACCACCAGCCAGGGCGCATCCGCGGTGCTGGTCTCGCGGAGCATGTGCTGCGCGACGGTCTGGAACTTGTCGTACATGTCGAGGTGCTTCCAGTCGGTCTCGGAGACGCGCCAGCGCGTGGACTTCTTCGCGGACAGCTTCTCGAACCGGTGCTTCTGGTCCTTCTTCGACAGGTGCAACCAGAACTTGAGGACCAGCGTGCCCTCGTCGGTGAGCATCTGCTCGAACCGGAGGATCTCATCGATCTGGGCCTGGAACCGCGCCACCTTGCTCTCTCCGTAGACGCGCCGGATGAACGGCACCGAGTACCACGAGCCGACGAACACGCCGGTCTTGCCCGCAGGTGGCAACACGCGCCAGAACTTCCACATCGGCGGACGGCCGTCGTCGTCGGCGACGGGGCGTAGCGCGTTGGTCTGGATGTGCCGTGGGTCCATCCATTCGTTGATCAGGTTGAGCGTCTCGCCCTTGCCGGCGCCATCGACGCCACCGACGACGATCACCACCGAGAACTTCTTGCTCTCGACGAGATCGTATTGCGCCTTCAGCAGTGCGGCGCGTAGCTCCGGCTCCTCGCGGTCGTAGCGCTCTTTATCGATCTCGTGACCCAATTCCGCCGACTCGAACATCCGCGCAACATATCAGGTCGCGTACTTCAAGCCGATCACGTCAACGATCTTCTCGGCGGTCGCCAGATCGATACCGAGCGCCAGGCGCACAGCATCGAGCAGCTCGTCCTCGTCTGGCTCGACCATGCCACCACTCGCCATCGCGATATCGATCGCGAGCACGAGCGTCTTTTGCTTGATCGCCTCGCTGGAGATGTCCGCCAGCGCCTTCACCCACTCGTCCCTGGACGGCCGCGACAGCCGCAACTCAGAAACTTTCTGTTTCAGCTGCGTGATGTCCGCCGCCGCGAGCTCGGGGATGGTCTCGACGTACGCGTCGAACACCGGCGACATCTGGCCGTCCTTGAAGTCCGACATCAGCATCATCCCGTGCAGCAGCAGGACGGTGTCGTAAGGCATGGTCTGGTCCGACATGCCTGGACAGTACCTCTAGCGGTGGTCCCAGTGCAGCAGCAGGGCGTCCTCGCGATCGACGACCTCGCGAAAGAACTCGTTCAACACGTAGGCGACCTCGTAGCCCTCGAACTTCTCGAGCGTCGGGATCGCGATGGCGATCAAGTCCGCGGGCAGCATCGCGAGGTTGTTGCCGAGATAGTCGGCGGGCTCGGCACCGGTCAGACATGCGAGCACGGTGGATTCGGGCCACAGCGGGAACGGCACCGCGATGTCGTCGTGCGCCTTCGCGAGCGCCGCGCCGTGGTTGCCGCGCGAGGCCGCGGGCGTCAGGAAGCCCCACAAGTCGCGCTCGAAGATCTTCTTCGCGAGCGCACTGCGCGCCGGCGGTGCGATCACCGAGACCAGCTCGAGCATCGCGCGCCGGCCGATCGTCTTGCGCGGGTACTTCACCCACTGCTCGGTCTCGTTGCGCTTCGCGAGAGTCAGGCGCTCTTCCTCCGACGGCGGAGGGATCGCCGTGTAGATCGCGCACATCCCTAAGGCCACGAGGTCACTATACAGCTTGACTCCGGGTCAGGTCCGACCGGGGACATGAGGTTCGACGACAACCTCCACCGACAACGTCTCTCCTCCACCACCGACATAGATCGTGCCGCTGGTCGGCGTCGCGTCGAGATAGTTGCGACCGACTCCGACGCGGATGTGGTTGGTCTGCGTCAGGATCCCGTTCGTCGGATCGAAGCCCTTCCAGCCGACCTGCGGTAGGTAGACCTGCACCCACGCATGCGACGCCTCACCCTGGCGCGCGTTATCAGCTTTCGGGCCGGTATAAAAGTAGCCGCACACGTAGCGCGCCGGCACGCCGAGCAAGCGCGCGAGACAGATCATCAAATTGGTGAAGTCCTGGCAGACGCCGCGGCGATTGACGTAGACATCGAACGCGGTGGTCGCGAGGTTCGTCGAGCCCGACTTGTACGCGTACTCGCGATAGATCGTGTCGTTGATGTCGAGCAGCGTGTCGAGCAGGTCGGACTCGTTGCGCTTGACGAAGCTCATCGCGTACTCGACGAGGGAGACCAGCTGCGACTCGGGCAACTCGGGTGGGAGCAGATAGGGTTCGAGCACCTGGCGCTGCCACGGCATCCACACCAGCGGGAAGGCGGAGGTCACGCGCAACGGACCGAACCCGAGAGGGTCCATGTCGAGGACCTCGACCACGCTCCGGCTCTCGATCACCATCTCTGAAAACGGCGTCTCGATCGCGAGCCGGCGCACACGATTGCCGAACACGTCCTCGTAGTCGCGGCTCTGCGTCGGCACGGAAACGGTGAGCTCCGTCGAGATCACGTTCTGCAGGCGATCATGGAACGGGGTCAGGCGCAGCAAGTGGGTCGAGCGCTCGACGGCCTTCTCGTACTTGTAGGTCGTGCGATGGAGAACGTCGAGCGTCCTGGGTTCGGCGCGGCTCGGCCGGCGAAGCGTCTTGGGGGGCGTCAGCTCGCTGCCCGTCGAGCGCTCGGTGATCACCGCGCCTTCGCGGATCAACAGCAGCGTGCCCGGCGCGAGCTTGCGCCACACCAGGGCCGTCTCGCTATCGCCGACCTTCGAGCGCAGCTGCTCGGTGCAGATGATCGCGCCCTTCCGCGACTTCGCACCACGGCGGGTGAGATCGACGCCGAGATCGTCGTCGCCGAACTCGATCCTCTCGTACGGCGGCACCAGGCTGCCGAGGTGCAGGGGAGCGCCCCGGCGATCGGCGTGGACGAGCAGGTCGCGCCCGTCGGTCAGACACAGCGTCAGCTCGCCGACTTCGTTGAGCGCGCCGAACCACTCGGTGACGATCTCGAGATCGAGGTCCCCCAAGCTGCGCCAGCCGTACTCGACAAATCGGTTGAGCAGGCCGCAGAAGATCGCCTCGGTATCGGTGGATCCGACAGGCTCGAACGGACCGAGCACCTCGGTGGGTTTGCGATCGAGCGAACCGGCATGGGCGAGCAGCCAATCTCGGCGACCCCACGTGCGCGAGAACGGCTGCGTGTTCGCATCCGATAGCGCACCCCAGGTGGCGGCGCGAATGTGGAGCACGAACAAGCTCGACTCGACCTGCTCCCACGCGAGCGCGAGCTGGCTGCGAATCGACGCCTGCGGTGGCGCAGGCTCCTTGAGGATCGACACGCTGGGTTCGCCGGCCGGGTAGTAACCGAGACCCCAGCCGTCGGGCAGGTCGCGGCCCGGGTTCAAGCAGTCGAGCGTGAACGATGGTGCGAGCTCGCCTTCGAACGACATCGCGAGCAGGTTCGGCACCGCGCGACTGTATCGCAGGTTGTCGAGCCTACGTTTCGCACCCGGGCGAGATGTCGACGCATCTCGACCGGCTACTCGACTAGCCAGCATGCCAATCGAGAACGTGATCCGGCGGTCGGAAACTGCGCGACACGTGTGTGTGGACGTCGTCTAGGACGGCAGGCACGCCGTGTGCTGACGCGGTTTGTCATCTCAAGGAGCTTATGTTTACGAAGAGCATTGTTGGTTTGTCGATCGGCCTCGGGTTGATCGGTTGTGTGGATGAAGTTGACAGCGACAAGCCCGACGTCAGCGACGTCAAGGGCGGGGTCGACGGCAAGGCGGAAGCGTGGGGCAGCGCGGACTCGCCGCTGCTGTTCAACCAGAACCTCGAGCTCACGGCGTCGGCGCTGCCGATGACAGGCGCGGCGCGCAACACGCCGTGGGCGGCGAGTTACTGGCCGATCTATCAAGACAACATCAACGTCAAGTGGGCGGGCGCCGGCACCGATGCGCCGTCGACGAAGTACGGCAAGGCGTTCAACATCACCGGCGTCGAGGACGGCGTCTCGAAGGCGCACGGCATCGACGCGCAGACCGGCGCGAAGGCCTGCACGCAGACCTCTGAATGCAATGCAACGCTCGGCGAAGAGTGCGCGATCCGCGACGGCAAGACCGCCGGTCGCTGCATCCCGACGTGGTTCGGCATCTGCCACGCGTGGGCACCGGTCGCGATCCTGCTCCCCGAGCCGAAGAAGGACGTCACGCACAATGGCGTCACCTTCAAGATCAACGACATCAAGGCGCTGCTCACGCTGGTGCACGATCGCACCGAGAGCCGCTTCGTGTCGCTGCGCTGCGATCAGCTCGACGGCTCGCAGGAGATCAACTTCGACAAGTACGGGCGCCCGACCGGCGCGAGTGCGAGCTGCAAGGACACCAACCCCGGCACGTTCCACGTGTTGATGACGAACTATCTCGGCAAGCAGGGCGAGTCGTTCGTCTACGACCGCACGTGGGATGGCGAGGTGTGGAACCAGCCGCTGCGCGGCTATCGCATCACGTCGATGACCGACATCTCGGCGCTCGACGCAAACAAGGCCGTCGGGGTGGTCGCCGAGGGCGGCACGACGTCCGAGAAGTCCGGCACCGTCGCCGGTGGCGCGACCACGGACCTCGGAACGATCCCGGTCACCGCGGGACAGAACCTGACGATCGTGATGAGCGGAACGGGGGATCCCGATCTCTACGTCAAGTTCGGCGCGGCGCCGACGACGGCGAGCTACGACTGCCGTCCCTACGAGACCGGTCCCGCCGAGACGTGCACGCTGATCGTGCCGGCTGGTGCGACGCAAGCCTTCCTCTCCGTCGCGGGCTACGGCACCACGCCGTCGGACTTCAAGCTCGCGATCACGGCCGGAGGCTCGATCCCTTCAACCTACGTGTTCAACGCGAACGCAGCGACGCTGAAGAAGGTCCACATGGACGTCGACTACATCAGCGAGTCCGCGTCGACCACCGACGGTAACCTCGGCTCGCAGATCGATCGCTACACGCACCAGGACAGGTACGACTACATCCTCGAGCTCGACGCGGCCGGCAAGATCGTAGGCGGTGAGTGGATCGGCACGTCGAAGCGCCAGCACCCGGACTTCGTGTGGCTCCCCATCCGTTCGACGGTCACCACGGTCGCAGGCGGCAAGATCTCCTACGCGAACGTCAAGATGATCTACGACCTGTCGATGCAGGACGGCACCACGCCGACCACGGGCGAGAGCAAGACGGTCAACGACGCCGGCACCCTCGCGAAGTCGGCATGGAAGACCTACGGCCCGTTCAAGGTCGCCGTGGGTGCGAACCTGACGGCGGCGCTCGAGGGCGATGGCGACGCCGACCTCTACGTCCGCAAGGGCGCGGCTCCGACGTCGGCCTCGTACGACTGCCGGCCGTACCGCAATGGCACGAGCGAGGCGTGCACCGTCACCGGCGGTGGCGAGGTCTACGTCGCGATCAACGGCTACGCGGCGACCAGCAACTTCACGCTCAAGATCACGTACACCGAGGGTGCTGGTGGCGTCACGCCGCCGCCGCCGCCCGCGACGACCGTCCACGTCAACACCACGGGCAACGTCGCCCAGGGCGAGATGAAGGTGTTCACCGTCGACGTCGTCGCGAACAAGAAGATCGTGATCCGGACGACCGCGACCAAGGACATCGACCTCTACATCCAGTTCGGTGTCGCGCCGACGACGAACGCGTACCTCCAGCGCGGCTACACCTCGTCGGGCAACGAGACCATCACGTACACGCCGACGACGAGTGGCAAGCTGCACATCGGCGTCCACGGCTACGAGGCCGCGGCGTTCTCGGTGCGTAGCGCGGACCTGTAACCCGAGAGAGGCCGCGAAAGCATAGAAGTTTCGTCTTGCCATGGCGCGACTGGTGGGGTTGTCTGTCGTCAGAACGAACATGATGAAGATGAAGGTTTTGGCAATCGCGCTCGTCCTCGGAGCGTGTGGTGGCGGCAGCGGCGAGTTCGACAAGTTCATGAAGATGGACTCGGAGAAGGCCGCAGCGTTCAACGTCGGCGGCAAGGACTGTAAGGAGAAGGCGAAGAGCGTCGGTGACTGGCGCACCAAGAACTCCGCCGACTACCAGGCGATGCGCAAGACGCTCGGCGAGAAGTACGGCAAGGACGTGCCGAAGGACGTCATGGAGAAGTACGGCGACCAGATCAAGTCGAACAAGAAGGCCGTGATGGACGCGATGTTCGCGTGCAGCAGCGACCCCGACTTCAGCAAGATGATGGACGCGACCAAAGACAAAGACTGAGTCACTACCTGCTTTGAACGAGCTCCCCGGCTTCGATCGCTCCGCGGTCGACCGGGGTGTTGTCGTTTCGGAGCGGCACGAAGTCGCGATCACGCTGTGGTTGCCGGAGACGGCTCAGCTCTTGGGCTTCTTGTTGCGCGAGGTGCGAAGGTTGAGCAGCTCGACGAACACCGAGAAGCCCATCGCACCATAGACGTATCCCTTCGGGATGTGCGCGCCGAACCCCTCGGCGACCAGCACGAGGCCGATCATCAAGAGGAACGACAACGCGAGCACCTTGACCGACGGGTGGCGCTCGACGAACTCGCTGATCCTGCCGCCGAGCGCGAGCATCACGACGAGCGCGATCACGTTCGCCGCCACCATCACCGAGAGGTAGTCGGTCATCCCGACCGCGGTGATCACCGAGTCGATCGAGAACACCATGTCGAGCAGCACGATCTGGAAGATCACGCCGCCGAACGTCGCGACCGTGGTGTTGATCGGCGACTCGTCCGAGGCCTCGAGCTTGTGGTGGATCTCCTTGGTCGCCTTGTAGAGGAGGAATAGCCCACCGGCGAGCAGGATCAACGCCTTGCCCGAGAACCCCTTGCCGGCGACCTCGAACAGCGGCTGATCGAGCTGGACGATCCACGACAGCATGCCGAGCAGCGCGAGCCGCGACACGAACGCGCCGGCGAGGCCGAGCTTGCGGGCCTTCTCGCGCTGCTCGACGGGTAGCCGACTCGAGAGGATCGCGATGAAGATGATGTTGTCGACCCCGAGGACGATCTCGAGGGCAGTCAGCGTGGCAAGACTCACCCAGACGTCGGGCGAGGACAGCAGTTCCATCATGAAGTACTCCTGAGCAAGAACAGAACGGATGGTGTTCGGTGTCAGCTCGAGGAGCGGGGCGGTCGGAAGATCGGAGCCAGCGAGGGCGAGTGTGGCAGGGTGGAGTCTGCCTTGGTGGGCTCGAGCACCGCGACGAAGCTCGGCGGTTCGGGGGCGTCGGTCTCGATCACCAGAGCCTCGAGGAGGGGCTCGAGCTCGACGAGCTCGACGGTGAGGACGTCGGCATGCGAGGTGTCGACCGATGCGCTCGCGAGCACGGCCGCGATCAGCATGATCAAGATCCTCGACAACACGTGCGCCAGTGTAGCGCAGGACGGATGTTTCGTCCGTTGACCACCGGTCACG
>JBBQJJ010000065.1:0-29489 GCA_038325805.1 Haliangiales bacterium | reverse complement strand
GTGCTGTGGAAGCCGCGGAACGCGCTCGCGAAGCAGTACCACCGCTTGTTCGAGCTCGAAGGCGTCAAGCTGACCTTCCGCCCGGACGCCCTGACGGCGATCGCCGAGGAAGCGTCGCGCCGCAACTCCGGTGCGCGTGGCCTGCGCGCGATCCTCGAAGAAGTCATGCTCGACGTGATGTACGAGATTCCGTCGCTGACCGGCGTCAAGGAATGCGTCGTCACCCGCGATGTGGTCATCAACCGAGCGCGTCCCGAGCTCGTTCTCGAGAGCAAAGAAGCCGCTAGTTAGTTGGTTGGCCGGCGCAGCCCGCCAGGCCGCGCCATTTGGTGTTGACGACGCGTGTATGCTCGTTGCGTGGCCGAGCTGCGCAACGTCATCGTGTTCGCGATCGGCGCGACACGTTATGCAGCCGAGCTGCGCTGGATCCGCGAGGTGGTCAGCCTCGGGTTCGTGACCGGCGTTCCGTCGGCGCCACCGGTGCTCGGCGGTGTCTGCAACCTGCACGGTTCGATCTTGCCGGTGCTCGATGTCGGCGTGTTACTCGGTGGTCCTCCTGGGCCGCCACCGCGGCAAGGCGACGGCGCGCTGGTGCTCGAGGTCGAGGGCGTGGTGTGCGCGCTGCGCGTCGATCAGATCGATCACGTCGCGTCGCTTCACGATCACGGCGGGGTGGTCGTCGATAGCGCCGGCCGACCGATGACGCTGCTCGATCCGACGAAGCTGGTGCGCACGGCGGTCGACCTGGTGGCTGGCCTGTGAGCGATCACGAGCTCGACTTCGATGCCGACGAGCTCGCGATGCTGCGCCAGCTATTTCGCAGCGAGGCCGAGGAGTCGCTCGAGCTGGTTACCGAGCGCGTGCTCGCGGCCGGCTCTGCGAAGCCGAGCGCCGAGGCCCTCACCGAGATGATGCGCGTGACGCACACGCTCAAGGGCGCGGCCGGCACGGTCGGGCTCGCCGGCGTGGTCGATGTCTCTCACCGGCTCGAGAGCGTGCTGGCCTCGCTCGCGCGAGAAACGACCAAGTGGCTACCGACGACGGCGGATCAGATCGTCGAGATCGTCGACGGGATGCGAGGCTACTTCGAGCTTGCGGGGGAGCCGGCCGGCGAGGTGCTGATCCACAAGATCCGCGTCCAGATCGATTCGATCGCGCGCCCTGCACCGGAGGCTTCTCCTCCGTTCCTCGAGCAACCACCGGAACTGGTGCTCGAACCCGCGCCCCACGACGCGCCGGTGCCGGAACCGAAGGCGATGCTACGCGTCGAGCCGCAGCGGATCGATGATCTGATGTCGAGCGCCGGCGAGCTGCTGTTCGATCGCACGCGCATCGAGCGCCGCGTGCAGTTACTCCGCACCCTCGCCCGCGACCTCGCGCGGACGCGGCAGACCCTGCACGACGCGCTCGGTGATGCAGGCGTCCCGAATCGTGCGTCGTTGGTCGCCACCGAGAGCGAGCTCGCCGGTCAGGCCGCCCTGCTCTCGCAGACCACTGCGGCGTTGCTCGACGAGATCGAGGCGCTGCGCCGCACGATCGGTGAGCTGCAGCGCGGTCTCACGAAGATCCGCATGGAATCGGCGAGGAGCCTGATGACCCACGCGGCACGCACGCTCCGCGCGTTGCGACGCGCCACCGGGGTTCACGTCGAGCTGCGCACCCTCGGCGAGGAGACCGAGTTCGACAAGGCGGTCGCCGAGCAGCTGCTCGATCCGATCACGCAGCTGCTGCGCAACGCCGTCGCCCACGCGGTCGAGCCCACCGAGGAGCGCATCGCGCGTGGCAAGCCACCGATCGCGACGATCACGATCCGCGCCCGCCAGGACGGCAACCTCCTGGTCCTCGAGATCGCCGACGATGGTCGCGGCATCGATACGCAGACCGTGCGTGAACGCTTGATCGGGAGCGGTCAGTGGTCGCAGGCCCGCGCCGCACTCGCCGATGATGGCGAGGTACTCGACGCGTTGCTCGGCAGCGGGGTCTCGGTCAAGGACGACACCGACGAGCTCGCCGGGCGCGGCATCGGCATCGGCCTGGTGCGCCAGACCGTGTCTCGGTTGGGCGGCGAAGTCAAAGTCACGTCGACACCGCAACGCGGGACGACGTTCAGCCTGCGGTTGCCGCTGTCGACGGCCCTGGCGCAGGCGATGCTGTTCAAGGTGGGTGGTCAGGTCTACGCGATCCCGAACGTCCACGTCGTCGACAGCACGCTCGTCGATGCGCACGCCACCACGACGCTCGTGCGCCGCCGCGGAGCAGAGCTCGACGAGACGTTACCGGTACTGCGCCTCGAACAGCTGCTCGGTCACGGGCTGTCGAACGACCGGCGCCCGGGCGTGGTGGTGTCGTTCGCCGGCAAGACCCTGGTGTGCACCGTCGACAAGATCGTCGGGCCGCGCGAGATCATCATCAAGCCGCTCGGCCCCGTGCTGGCGCCGCTCACGCTGTATGCCGGTGCCACGATCAGCGGCTCCGGCAAGGTCCAGCTGATCCTCGACCCCGCGCAGCTCGTGCGCCGCGCCTATCCCGACGCGCCGATGCTGATCGAGGACATGCAGAGCTCGCCGATGGTGCTCGCCGGTCGTGCGCTCGTGGTCGATGACTCGCGCGCGATCCGCGAGGCGATGACCTCGATGCTCGGACGCGAGGGCTGGATCGTCGACGTCGCCGAGGACGGTGCCCGCGCGCTGCAGCTGACCAAGCAGCTGCGCTACGACCTGGTGGTCACCGATCTCGAGATGCCGGAGCTCTCCGGCTTCGACCTGATCGCGCGGTTGCGCAGCGACGACCGCTTCAAGACCACGCCGATCGTGATCATCACGTCGCGCGCGAACCCCGAGCACCGCCGTCGCGCCCGCGACCTCGGCGTGCGCGCACTGGTCGCGAAACCGATCACGCGCCGCAAGCTGCTCGAGGCTCTCGCGACCCGTTAGAAGATCGCGAAGTCCTTGCTCATCCCGGCGACCTCGACGGTAATCGTCGCAGCGATCGTCGCACCGGTAAACTCGACACAGTTCGAGTTAGTGGATGGAGTCAAGGTGAGTCCGGTCCCTCGAAACGCCCAACCATGCGTCTCGACCTGCTCGCCGTCGACGACGGCCTTCACGCAGAGGTGGGACGAGACTGTCGTGTCATTGAGCCCGACGATGTCATCGATCCGATCCACGACGCGAACTCCGACGATGTGGACGTCGCGGTCCGCGCGCGTCAACGCCACTTCGTAGTCGCCCGCGGTCGTCGGCGGCGTCAGCGCATCCCAATGTTCCAGCGTGAACCCCGGCGTGCTCGCGGCGAGCGCGAGCGAGTGATCGATCATCGGACGGCCCTGGACGTCCTTGAGCGACAGCGCGAGCTCGCGGATATCGGGAAGGATGATCACGTGATCCGAGCGGGTTGCGAATGGCAAGCCGACGTGGATCTGTGCGAGCTCGTCGACGCGGACGTCCAGCGTCGCAGCATCTTCGCCCGGAATCGTGGCGACGATCGCGCCGCGGCCGACCGCATCCCCGCGAACGTCGACCGTCACGCGCTTGGTCTGGGACGACACGGGCACGAGCCCGAGGGTCGTTCCGTCCGTGGTCACGCTGGGCGTGTGGGGACGAGCCGTCGAGACGTCGAGACGCATCACGCCGCCCCGCGCGAGCCGCACCTCCGGAAACCCTTGGTGGCGACCTTGGTCGAACTCGAACGAGATCGGATGAGGCGGTACCGGCGGCGGAGTCGTATCGGTCTCGCAGGAGCTCTCGGTGCAGAGAATCAACTGGCCATCGTCGTTGAAGGCACAGGCAGAGAGGGAGGCGGCGAACAGGCTAATGCGAAGCATGCCCGCGCATCGAGCAAACACCGAACCGTCCACGCGGCTTCACACCGGGCGCTCGTAGTCAGCTCGCACGCGCTGCGTTGTCGGGTCGTTGACACCGGTGCGCGGGCTCCACCAAAAGCGCGTCACACCCTGTCACCCGCGACGTCGCACCGGGTTCGATCGCCCGATTTTCATCACCGCACGCGATCACCGCGTCGTCGCAGGTGTCGCGCCAGAAACATCGCAACCTCGCGAGACTGTTACTGTCTACGCATCACACAACAGGAGGCTCTATGGGAAACGCATTTCATCTCGGTGGCTGGGGCATGTATCCGACGGCCATCGCCGTCCTCGTCCTGGTCGCGGCATCGATCCGCTACGCGCTCAAACCCGACGCTCGCAAGAACCCGCTGCTGCACCAGCTCTCGCTGCTGGCCTTCGTGGTCGGCTCGCTCGGCACGGTGACCGGCTGCATCAAGGCCTTCACCAGCATCGAGGATGCCTCGCAGACCTACTACGCGATCATCGGGCTCGGCGAGGCGCTCAACTGCGTGGCCTTCGGTCTGTGCGGTGTCGTGCTCGGCGGCATCTTCATCGCGATCGGGCGCGCGCGCCTGGCTGCGAAGCCGGACGGTGCGTCCCTCCACGATCCACATGGCCTGTAGGCCGTATGATCGGCGCTGATGCGCGCCGCGATCCTCGTCCTCCTTGTCGCCGGGTGCGCGGCAGAGACCGTCGTCTTCGTTCACGCTGGCGAGGACTCGTGGAGCACCCCGACAGGGATCCCGCTGCAACTGCGGGTCAGCAAGTTCGACAAGCTGAACACGATCACCGCGGTCGCGCTGCCCGCGAGCTCCGCGGAGTCACCGACCGGCCCGGCAGACGCGGGCACGAAGCTCGCGGTGCAGCTCGACGACATCGCGTGCGAGGTCAACGTCCTCGGACGCACCACCGACACCGTCACGACGTCGCGGCCTGACACGGAAATACGCCGCACGGATCCCGCCGGGACGCGGACGCTTCGCGGCCTGACGGTACGGATCAGCTGCGGTGATCTGCCCGTCCCCGGCACCGATGCGAGTCATCGCGGCACGCACTCGAGATCCGGAACCGCATGGGCCGCGCTGTTCCTCGTGCTCGGGATCGTCGCCGGCGTGCTCGCGGACAAGGACAAGACCGCCGCGGCCGTGCTCGTCGGCGCGATCGCGTTGATCGGTGGAGCGGTGTTCGGCGCCGTGATGTTCGAGGGTCTGTTTCGCGTCACCTACGCCCTGCTGTTCGTCGGCCACGGCCTCGCCGGCATCATCGCGATGCGCGGCGACTCCATCGCGCTGCGCGTTGCCACGATCGCCGGCGCCGTGATCGGCACGGCGATCGCACCGCTGCTGTGGCCGGTATGGACCGCCTTCGGCCCGGTCTGCGCGATCCTGTTCGGCGCAGGTGTCGCCGTGATCGGCATGGTCGCTGTCGTCCTGAAACAGGGCTAACGCAATGCACGCGAGATGAACCTCGCGTGGACTCGCGGCCCATCAGCGACGGTGCAGCGAACGCAATGCGCCGAGCGACCTAGCAAGGATCACCGCAAGCCGGCGGTGCGTTAACGCCGCTTCTTCTGCGGCTTACCCCCGCGCTTGGCACCCGCGCGGTCCGTCATCCCGCGGTGCGAGACGCCGAGCTGCAGCTTTCCACCGCCGCCCGACTTCGACTCGCGGCGTGGCGCTGCACCGCGCTCGGTCTGCCGCGCCGTGACCTTGCTGACCTCACGCGCGGCCTTGCGTCGCTTCTCGACGTCGCGAATGTCGCGCGGCTTGCCCGTCTGCTCGGGGCGCTGCTTGCGCACGTGGTCGACCTTCTTGCCGGCGTGCGCGACCGCGATCAACGTGAAGTCGATCCGGCGGCGAACCACCGAGACGTTGTTGATATCGACCTGCACCTTGTCGCCGAGCTCGAGCATCTTGCCCGTCTTGCGACCGGTCAGCCGCATGTGGACCTGATCGTAGTCCCACGGCTCGTCGCCGAGCGTGTCGAGCTTGATCAGCCCCTCGACGTACGGCTCCTCGAGCTCGACGAACGCACCGAAGTTGGTGACCGCGGAGATCACGCCCTCGAAGCGCTGCCCCACCTGGTCGCGCATCATGTACGCGCGGTACATCGCCACGGCCTCACGCTCCGCTTCCATCGCGCGCCGCTCTTGGCTCGACGAATTCCGGGCGAGCTCCGACAGCGCCTCCTGATCCGGCGGCTGCTTCTCGTAGCCACCACCCGACGGCTGACCGTCGCGGTGAAGGTGATACTTGAGCAGCCGATGGACGAGCAGATCCGGGTAGCGGCGGATCGGCGATGTGAAGTGCAGATAATCGGCGGAGGCGAGACCGAAGTGGCCGACGGGCACGGTGTCCCAGACCGCTTGCTTCAGCGTGCGTAGGACCAGGAGCGAGAGCGCCTGCGCGCCGGCCTTCTCGGCGATCTGATCGAGCACGGCCTTCATGCCGAGCGGAGTCACCGCCTGGTCGACGTCGACGACGATGCCATATGCCTCGAGGAGCTCGGCGAGCTGCTCGACGCGCTCGCGCTTCGGTGGGGCGTGGACGCGCCACACGGTGACGGCCTCGCGCTTCTTGAAGAACGCCCCGACCGCCTCGTTCGCGGCGATCATGTATTCCTCGACGAGCTCGTAGGCCTGCTTGACCGCCGGATCGCCCTTCGCCTTGACGACGTCGCGGACCAGCCGCGGATCGTCGGCATCGAGGATGACCTTGGGCTCCGACAGCTCGAGCTCCAGGGCACCGCGGGCGCGCCGCTTGGTGCGCAGGATCCGCGACAGCTGGAACAGCCTCTGCAGCTCGGCCTCCCACGGGCGATAGATCTCGCGCCGACCTCGGAAGTCACCGCCGAGCGCCGCCGCGACACCAGGATAATCCAGGCGCCCCTTGCTCTTGATCACCGCAGCCGCGTAGCCGACATCGTGGAGCTCGCCCTCGTCGGTGTAGTCGAGTCGCACCACCATCGCGCAGCGATCGACGAGCGGGTTGAGCGAGCAGATGTTCGCCGACAGCTGGATCGGCAGCATCGGGATCACGCGATCGGGCAGATAGACCGAGACGCCACGGATCGTCGATTCCTTGTCGAGCGCATCGCCCCATCGCACGTAGTGCGAGACGTCGGCGACCGCGACCCACACGCGTGGACCGTGCGGGCCGTCCTCGATGCACAGCGCATCGTCGAAGTCGCGCGCGGTCTCGGGATCGATCGTACAGAACCGGCGATCACGAAGGTCGATCCGGTCCGCGAGGTCCGCGGTGCCGACTTCTTGCGGCGTCGCACGTGCCTGGGCGCTCGCCTCCTCGGGGAACTCGATCGGGATCACGGCGCACGCGAGGATCTTCTCGATCTCGGTACGCGGGTCCTCGGGATCTCCGAGCACCTTGAGCAGCTTGCCGGCCATCTCGCGGCGCGCGGCATCGGGGTAGCGCGTGATCTCGATGACGATCGCATCGCCATCCTTACCGCCCGGTGCGTCGTCGATCGCGACGCGACCGTAGTCGGCCGCGATCCGCGGATCGTCGGGCTCGAGATAGACCGCGCGCGCGACGCGCCGCAGGATGCCGGTCAGCCGCGCACGGCCACGCGCCAGCACCTCGATGACGCGACCTTCGGTGCCGCGCACCCCGGCCCAGGTATCGACCGCGACGCGATCGCCGTCGAGCGACAGGTTGCGAAACTTCGCGGGCACGAACACGGTGTCCCCCGCGTCGGTCTGCACGAAGCCGTACCCTGCCGGGTGCACGGTGATCCGACCGACCAGGTGCGGGGCGAACTGCGGACCGAGCGTGCGCGGCTTCGTGGTAGCCGCGGCGGGGGTCGAATCCCCGACGGAGTTCGGGGCTGAAGCCCCGGGTGGCACCGTCGCGCCGGAGTGGCGCACGACCCGGATCTCGCCGGTCTCCTGGTCGTATTCCTCACGCGGGCCCTGCGGTACAGCGGCCTTGATCAGTGTGGGCTTGGCCGAGGTGGAGGGCGGCTTCGGCTTGCTCCATGGCAACCCGGTCTTTCCGAGCGCCGCCTTGGGGGCAGGCTTGAGCGGCTTCGCGAGCTTCTTGTGTGCGGGAGACAGCGGCTTGGGTTCGGGAATCGGCTTACCGCGCGGATCGCTCGCGCGACCCGACGGTGCGAGGGCGAACGCGCCGCCGGTGAGCACGTGCACGGTGCCCTCCTCGACGAGGTCGAACAGGATCTCGCGGAGCTCGGTGTATTCGTGCTTGCGGCACCCGAGCTCGTCGGCGAGTGCCGTGAGCTTGATGCCGGGGGTGACGATGCGGGACAGGCAGTCGATGACCGCCTGTCGATCAAACGTAGTCATGAGGAGTGCTTTCTTCTTTATCTAACGAAATGCGTGGAGATGCCCGCCGTCGCCGGCAACGTACAACGTGCCGTCTTTCGCGATTGCGGGCGTGGTGTCGAGATCGCCGCCGAGTGGCAGATGCCAGAGCAACGTGCCGTTAGCGGCGATCGCGTAGAGATGTTCGTCCTCGGCGCCGACGAGGACCGTTCCATTCGAGCCGATCACCGGCGCGGCGACGATCTTGTCGGCGGCGGCGAGCTTCCACTTCACCTGACCGCCGGGCGCGATCGCGTAGAGGTGGGAATCGAGCGAGCCAACGTACAGCGTGCCGTCATCGGCCATCGCGGCGCAACCGCGGATCGGTTCGGCGGCGAGCGTCTTCCATTTGACGCGGCCGGCGAGATCGATCGCGTAGAAGCTCTTGTCGTCGCTGCCGACGTAGACGAGATCCTTACCGACGAGCGGAGCCGCGTCGACGTCACCGCCGGTGCGGACCTCCCAGAGCTTGGTGCCCTCGGGTGAGACCGCGTAGAGCGCGTCGTCTTGCGAGCCCGCATAGACCGTGCCGTCGTCACCGAGCGCCGGCGTCGACGCCACGTGCTCGGCCGTCGCGAGCTTCCAGCGCAACGTGCCGTCGGGCCACACGGCGTGGATGCCGTCGCCGCCGACGTAGATCGTTCCATCGGGGCCGATCGTGGGTCCACCGTCGACATCGCAGCGCGAGGACTCGGGCCCGAAGCCCTTGGGGTCGCACGCGCCGAGCCGCAGCTTCCATTTCAGCGTGCCCCCGGGCTTCACCGCATAGAGGTGATCGTCGTCGGAGCCGACGTAGATGGTGCCGTCCTCGGCGACCGCCGGGGTACTCCACGACCGATCGCCTGTCTTGAACTTCCAGCGTTCCTTGCCCGCGGGATCGATCGCGTAGAGGTGACCGTCGTGCGACGCGACGTAGATCGTGCCGTCGGGGCCGATCGTCGGTGAGCCGGCGACGATGCCCACCGCGATCTTCCAGAGCTCCTTCGGTTGCTTCGCAGGCACGGGTCCCGGGCGTCTTCCTGTATGGCGCGCATCGCCACCGAACATCGCGTAGCCAGGCGCACCGACGACGGGCTTGGAGGGAGTGCCGGCATCGGCGATCGTCGCCGGCTCGACGCACGCGGTCGCGCGGCAGATCCGAGGCTCGCGGCAATCCGTGTCCTTCGAGCAGCCGGCACTCGGCGGCGTTTCCGCCTCTCTCCCACCACAAGCGATCAATCCGAACGATCCGTACAATCCTAACAGTCCCAACACTGCCGGGCAGCCGGCCTTCGCGGGTAACCTAGCAGCCGATCCTTCAGATGACAAATCGTGGCCTCGCAAGCTCGGCCAACGGATCAGGCCTTCGGCAGGTCGTTGCTGAAACGCTCGGCCAGCTTCTCGAAATAGCGACGCGTCTCCTCGAGCACGACCGGATCCTGGTCTGGATACATGCGGATGCCGTGCGCGCCGAACGGATCGGTGGTCACCGGCCCGACGGGCAAACCACCGACGATGCCAGTTTGCTCGTGATAGAGCAGCGCCAGCACCTCGGCGTGATTTTCGGGCACCAGAAACGTGCGGCGACCGAGCTCGGCACGTCCGTCTTTGAACCCGTCGACCAGCTTCGCCATCGAACGAGACCGAGTCTACACAGGTGTGTTGACTCGGGGAAAGGGGCATCGCCATGCTCGGCACGTGGAGCTGTGGTTTGATTTTTCCTGCCCCTACGCGTACCTCGCGTCCCGGCGCGCTGCCCACCTCGGTGTGACGATCGACTGGCGCCCGATGCTGCTCGGCGGGGTGTTCCGGGGGATCGGCGCCGGGGATGGGCCGATGGCCACGCTCGGCCCCGCGAAGGCGAGACACAACCTCGCCGATCTGTATCGCTGGGCGGCGGCGTGGGGCGAGCCGTTCCAGATGCCGGCGGCGCACCCCATGCGAACAGTCCGCGCGCTGCGGGTCTTGCTCGGCCTACCCCACTCCCGCTGGGAGACGGCGATCGAGGCGCTCTACGCCGCGTACTGGCAGCGCGCCGAGGACATCACCTCCGATGCGGTGATCCGCGCGGCGCTCTCGGGGATCCCGCAGGAGGACGTGGAGGCCGCGTTCGCGACCGCCGACTCGGACGAGATCAAGGACGAGCTCCGCCGCCGCACCGACGAAGCGATCTCGCTCGGCATCTTCGGCGCGCCGGGCTGGGTCTCGCGACCACGCTTGGTCTGGGGACAGGATCGGATGGCGTGGGTCGAGGCGATGCTCGCCGGCTGGGATCTCGAGAGTCCGGCAAATCGCCCGTTCTCGTGGCCGGAGCGTGCGCGTGCGGGTGCGCGTGTCGATGTCTATGTCGATGTCGCGAGTCCGTTCGCGTACCTCGGGCTCACGCAGGTGCCGGCGTTGGCAGCGATGGGGGCCGAGGTCCGGCTCGTGCCGATCCTGCTCGGCGCACTGTTCCGCGACATCGGTCAGGCCGACGTCCCGTTGTTCTCGATGCCGCCCGCGAAGGCGCGCTACGTCGCGCTCGATATGCAGCGCTGGGCGCATTGGTGGGGCGTGCCGTTCGCGCAGCCGTCGAAGTTTCCGCAGCGCACGGTCACCGCGCAGCGCTTGATCCTGCTCGCCGGTGATCGCGGCTTCGAGGAGGCGCATCGCGTCGCCGTCGCACTCGGCCGGGCGATGTGGGCCGAGGGTCGCGACCTCGAAGATCCTGCGACGCTGCGCTCGATCCTCGACGACGAAGGGCCCGCGTGGCTCGAGCGCGCGAGCGACCCGGAGACCAAGGCGCGGCTCGTCGCGAACACGACCCAGGCGCGCGAGGCCGGTGTGTTCGGCGTGCCGACGTTCATCGTCGACGGAAAACATCTATTCTGGGGGCAGGATCGCCTCGAGCTCGTCGCGAAGACGCTCGCGGGATGGGAGCCCCCGCTGTGATGATGATCGTCCTCTGTCTCGCGGCGACGGCGTCGCTGATCGTCGCCGAGTACACCGGCAACTCGAAGCTGCGGACCGGCTCGAAGTTTGTCGCGTCCGGCGCGTTTCTGTTGCTCGGCGTGCCGGCACTCGGCGCGAGCCCGTTCCACACCTGGATGGTCGTCGGGCTGATCTTCGGCGCGATCGGCGACATCGCGTTGCTCGGTCGCAGCACCCGCGCGTTCGTCGGCGGGCTCGCGGCGTTCCTCGTCGGTCACCTCGCGTACGTGATCGCGTTCGCACAGATCGAGTCGCCCGCGTACTGGGTCGTCTACGGCGGACGGCTCGGATTGATCGCGATCGCCGGCGGAGCGTTCTCCCTCCGCTGGCTGTGGCCGCACCTCGGCAAGCTCAAGGTGCCGGTCGTGCTCTACGTGATCGCGATCGTGCTGATGACGATGGGTGCGTTCAGCGTACGAAACGTAGGCGGCTTGCCAGCGCCCGAGCGCGATCTCCTCGCACTCGGTGCCGCGTTGTTCTTCTTGTCGGACCTGGCAGTCGCACGCGAGCGCTTCGTCACGCGCGACTTCAAGAACAAGCTCTATGGCTTGCCGGCGTACTTCGCAGCGCAGTTGTTGATCGCGAGCGCGATCAACTCGATCAACTAACTACCCGCTACCCCCTACCCGCTATCCGCTACTTCTTCTTGCCGCGATTGCGACGGCGGGCCTTGCTACGGCCGAGGCCACGCTTGTGCGCCGCCTTCTTCGTCGCCTTCATCTTCCGGCCCTTGAGCCGGCGAGCGATCTTGTACTTCGGGCGGTTTTTAACGTTGGACTTGGTACGACCCATGCGGGGGGTTATCCGCAATGCGGGCCCGGAGCGCAAGCTCCAGGGATCGCAAGGTTAGCCCCTGTAACCCGGCAGCCTTCCTGGCGTATACAGCCGTCGGTCGCGATGTCCGACGCGAATGACCTCATGGCGCGGTACTGCGATGGCGATACGAGCGCGTTCCGCGAGCTCTATGCGCTGGTTTCGCCGCGGCTATATGGGTACCTGGTAAAGATGGCGCGCTCGAAGGCTCTCGCCGACGACCTCCTCCAGCAGACGTTCATGAAGGTCCACCGGGCACGTACCGCCTATATCCGCGGTGCCGATCCGGTACCGTGGATCTACTCGATCGCCCACCGCACGTTTCTCGACGAGGCTCGCAAGACCAAGCGCGCGGTGGTCCGCGTCGGCGACGACGACGCACTACCCGAGATCTCCGCAGAGCTCGATGGCCAGACGGCTGGGAGCAAGGACGAGCAGGCCGACCCCGAGCTGGTCAAGACCGCGCTCGATGCTCTCGCGGCACTGCCCGAGCAACAGCGACAGGCCGTCGTGCTGACGAAGCTCGAGGGGAAGTCGGTCGCCGAAGCGGCGGAGATCGCCGGCACCACCGTCGGAGCGATGAAGGTGCGTGCACATCGCGGCTACGAGGTGCTGCGCGGGCTGCTCGGCCAGAAGACTGAGACGAAGCCGAAGAAGGCGGCCGGAGGAACGACGTGACCGACCCTCTCGACCACCTCGCCAGCCTACCGCTACCGCCCCCGGCGCTCGGGAAAGCCCTCGAGGCCGAGCTCGGCTCGCTCGAACCGGTGCAGACACGCCGCCCGATGCATCGCCTGCTCGTGCTCGCGGTGCTGTCGGTGATCTACGGCGGGACGCTCGTGCTCGTGCTCGCCCTCCGTAGGGACATGCACGAGCTCCCGATGGGGTGGCTCGCCGGCGTCGCGACCGCCTGGTTCCTCGGCTTCCTCGTGCCGAGCTATCTCGCGCTGGTGCCGCGCCCAGGATCGATGAGCCCGCGCTGGCAGGTCGCCGGGATCGCGGTGGCGATCGCCTCGGTCGCGTTCGTCACGCTCGGGCTCGCGATGCATCCGATGGGGCCCTCGAGCGGCGACTACGGCGTCGAGCACTTCGGCAAGGGCCACAAGTGCCTCGAGCTCGGGCTCGCGACCGCGCTGGTGCCCGTCGTGATCGGTGCGATCTTCTTGCGCGGCGCCCTGCCCGTCGGCTCGCGGTGGATCGCCGCTGCGCTCGGTGCCGGTGGTGGCTGCCTCGGCGGCCTGGTGCTTCACCTGCACTGCCACATCGCGGATGGCCTGCACATCGGCCTGATCCACGGCGGTGTCGTGATCATCGCCGCGGCGCTATCGGCGGCGATCGTGCCGCGCGCGACTCGTATCTAGCAGTTGCCCGGGCCCGCTACCCCAGAGGTCGCCTGTGTCGATCCTTCGACCAGGCGAATGATGGGGAACAGGGTGGCACGTCCTCGAGACAGCCTGGAGGACAGAGGTGAGCTCCGGGGTTAGACCTTTCGCTGCGACGAGCTGTCCGCCGACCAGCGGTGGCTGCACGTCTTGCACTTGTAGTGGTAGCGGTAGCGCGTGACCTCGTACGTCACACTCTGCGTCGTCGTCCCGATCTGCTTGCCGGCGCTGTCGTTGACCGCGACGCTCTCGTTCCGCGTCGCCGTCGAGCTGCCGAGCTCGTCCGTTCCGGTGTGCTCGCGCTTGAACCACGCGTGACAGCTCGGGCAGCGCGTGGCACCGCCGTAGATCGAGTAGATCAGCAAGCCGCCCGCGAGGAGGCCGAGCGCGATCGTGATCACTTTTCCCATCGGGTCGTTCGGCTGCTGCGCCTTCCAGGAGATGATGAAGCCGATCAGCGCGACCACGCCGGCCCCGAAGATCCACCACCCCGAGAGGCCATCGCGTTCGCCGCCGGGGTCCGCGCGTAGCTCGGTTGGTTGCCGCGACGCTTCCGCACCGGGAATCACGCCTTCCGGTCCCGTGTACTCGACGAGCGGACGCTTCGGCTCACGCCGCTGGACGCGTCCGAGCTCCTCGTCGCGATCGACCGAGGAGATCACGTTCGTCAGCGTTCCCCACTGACTCTCCGTGACCGTCTCGCCGATCTCCTGACGCTGACCGATACCTTTCCCCGACCAGGTACCACTCGCGATCAGGACGACGTTGTCCTTGGCGTTGCGCGCGAGGATCGAGATCGCGTTGCCCTGGCGGATGACCTTCCACGTCGCGACCGGGGGATCGTAGTCCGGGTTCCCTTGCTCCGCCTCACCCGTCTCGGGATCGAACCACAGCGTTGCGTCCACCAGCTCGAGCGTAGCCCACGGGTCACATGAAGTTCCTGGTGTGCAGCGCGGATAACTGTTCGGCGCGTGCGGGATCGAAGCCGAGCCGGATCAACCGGCTCTTGCGACCCTCGTCCATCGTGCGTTGGAGGTCGACGACCGCGGCGTGACCGCGACGCAGGTCTGCCGGCTCCCAGCTCCCGGCCGCGAGCAGGATCAGCGCGTCGAACACCTCGGCGTTGAGCCCGGCAGTATTCGCGAGGGTCGCGTGCCGACGCTCGATCGCCGCGGCCAGTCGCTCGCGCAACGCGGGTTCCTCGGCAACATGGCGCTGGAGATGCGCGAGCCCGAACGCGACGTGGCGTGCCTCGTCCTGCGCCGCGAGGCGCGCGAGCTCCTGCGTGCACCGATCGGGCGCGTGATCGCGGATGAACCACAGCAGCGACAGGAAGCTGCCCTCGCCGAGCACCGACAGCAGAAAGCTCGCGATCGCGAACTCGGGCTCATCGAACAACGAACCGAGCGATGCTTGCCCACCGACCGTAGAGAGTCCGAGCACGTCGCGTCGCAGCTGCGCGCGCCGCGTGAAGACTTCGATGTGCCGCGCTTCGTCGGCGCCCTGGATCGCGAGCAGCTGCATGACCTCGCGGAAATGCGGATGGAGGCGTGCGAGGAACCGCGCCGGGACGAGGAGCGCCGCGGTCTCGTTCTCGATCAGGTACGTCATGATCTGGACGATCGCGTCCTCGACCTCCGCGGGATGATCGATCGGCGCGGCCCACGGGATCGCGGTCGCCGGATCCCACTGCGCCGCGGCGGCCTGGGCGTAGAGACGCGCGGCCTCGTCGGCCCAGATCGCGGCGCGGTCGTTGATCGGGAGATCGAGCTCGGGTGCGCCGGCCTCGACGAGGGCGCCGCGGGCGGCGAGCCCCCACCGCGCCGGGGCGTGAGCGACGGGCTTGTCGATCGTCCCTGCTCGCTCGGCGCCGACGGTGCGATCGGCGTCGCCACGTACGATGGCCCAGCCGGTCGCGGTGTTCTCGATCGCATGTCCCTTTGCTCGACACCAGGCAGGTAGGTCGAACGCGAGGTTCGCTGCCGATCCGCAGACGTCGACGACCGCCGCGTCTCGCAGCGCGCGCCCGATCAACAGGTGCGCGCCCTCGTCGAGCCCGAGGTCCCCCACGTCGATCATCGAGCGGTGACAGTGACCCCTCGTGTCGTCGAGAAGCTGCCCCATCAGATCGCTGCGACCCGGCCGATCCAGGGATCCAGGTAGCCGTAGCGATCGACAGCCTGTTCGAGAGCGACATACCCACTCACGCGACCCGGCAGCCACTTCTTCAAGCCCTCCAGATCGAGCAAGGGACGCAACGCAGGGTCGTCATAGGACATGCCTAGCAACAGCTCGACGAACTTCGTCGTCGCCGGATGCGGGCGATCGAGCACCGTGAAGTTGCAGTGGTCGTACGCTGCGGTTTGATGCACGACGCGCACTGCCGTCGGACCCGCCGTGCCGATCAGGCCTTCGCGTGCGAACCCGAGGCGATTGCCATCGATGATGCAGGCGGCATCGACCGCACTGGCGAGCAGCGCCTTGATCGCGTCGCGCTCACCACCGATGTGATCGCCGTGCTTGCCGAACAGCACATCGTGCCGCACCACCGTGCCTTCGACACCGAGCTCCGCGAGCGACGACAACGGGATCAGCGTCGCCTGCGGCGAGTCGGCCGCACCGACACCGAGCTTCTTGCCTTTCAGATCGGCGGCGGTGTTCACCGCCGAGTCCGCCCGCACGACGACGACACTCGTCAGATCGCAGTCCGTATCGCGCATCGCGATCGCCGATGCCGTGCGACCACGCTTGCGAGCAGCCCGATCGGCTTCGATCCACGCCAGCGGAGAGTTCCAGGCGACGTCGATCTCGCCGGCGAGGTGAGCCTCGACCTGGCGCTCGTAGTTGGAGTAGAGGACGAAATCGAACGGCAAGCCGTTCGCCTCGAAGAACACCTTGAAGCCCTCCCAGATCGGGACGACCTTGGCATCGTAGGCGACCGCACCGAGGAGAAAATCGCGCATGACTAGAACACCGGCAGGCCGGTGACAGCCTTCCCGATGAAGTCGTAGAGCACGTCGGTGGTCGGGCCCATGACCGTGGCTGCACGCGCGTCGCGGAACAGCCGCTCGACGCCCACCTCCTTGCGGAACGCCGCACCACCGCAGACGCGCATCGCGAGGTCGGTGACCATCGTGGCGCTCTCGCCTGCCGCGGCCTTGCTCTCGAGCACGCGCAACGTCGCATCGGCGCGCCCACCCACGATCGCGGCCAGCGTATCGATCAGCAGGGCCTTCGCCATGTCGGTCTGGATCTGCATCCGCGCGATGTACGCGCGCGCCGTCGGCAGCTCCGCGATGGTGGAGCCCGCATGCTGGAACTTCGTCCCACCTGCGTGCGCCGCGGTCTTCGCGGTCGCCGCTTCCATCACGCCGCACGACACCGCCGCGTTCATCACGTTGAACCACGGCAGCACGATGCTCATCATCGAGCCGAAGCCCGCGCCGTCGGTACCGAGCTTCGCGGATGCCGAGACCAGGGCGCGCTCCGCCGTGACCGGCATCGAATCGTTGCCGCGGAGCCCGAGCCCATCGAACCCACCAGCGTGCACCTGCAACCCAACGGTCTTGCGCGGCACCAGCCACAGCGTCGACGCCTCGGCGCCGGCGAGCGGCTTGCTCGACCACACGTAGGAGTCGGCGTGGTTCGCCGAGGTCACCCAACTCTTCTTCGCGTCCAGCCGGACCTGGTTCCCCTCGGCTGTCGCCGTCGACACCGGCGCCCAGAAATGGCTACGCGAGCCGACCTCGGAGAATGCCAGCGTCGTGAGGTGCTTCCCGGCGGCGATGTCCCGTCGAATGTCCTGAGGCCCATGTGCCTCGATCACCGCTGTTCCCGCGTAGTGCATCATCACCACCATCGCGGTGGACGTGCACTCGCGCGCGATCCGCTGCACGACGGCGACGGCCGCCTCCATCCCTAGCCCCTGCCCTCCCACCTCCTTGCTGGAGATCAAACCGAGGAAGCCTGCATCCCCGAGGGCGCGGATCGCCTTGGCCGGGAACACACCCTTGTCGGTGTCGAGGGCGGATCGTGCGATCGCCTGTGCGATCGACTCTATCTTCGTGTGGTCTTCAACTCGCAACGTCATAGGAAACTCCTGGCTAGCCAGGAGCACCTGACTAGCCTGCTCGTGATCCGGTCACGCCGGATTGGTGGTGGTCTCAACGCCGGAACATGGGCGCGAACCTAGCCGATCAATCCTCGGCAAGGGATTCGAGGAACGGCAAAACCGCCGCGGCCACCCGCGCGCAACCACCGGGAGTCTCGGTGACGGCGTGCGAGGTCTCGAGCTGGATGCCGGCGTACGGCGCTCCGAACAACGTGCGGAATTCCGTGCAGATCGCCGGGCCGGTGCCCCCATACGGCTGGTTGGCGCGAACGTCGAACCCGGCGCCACGCAACGCGAACAGCAAGCGTTCGGCGATCTCCGCTTCGAACGCATGGGAGGGATCGTAGAGCACGCCGACATCGAACGTCCGCGTGGTCGGATCGAGCGCCGGCGAGAATGTATGTGACGAGAAATGAAACACCCGGCCGCGATCGAGGAGCCGCGCCTCGCAGTCGCGCCTGACCGCCGACCAGTACGGCGCATGAAACATCTCGATGCGCTCCATGCGCGCGCGCTCGTCGAGCTCGTGATTGCCGGGCACGACCTCGCCGTACGAGATCCGCGGAATCACGTCTGCGTGGGTGGGCCCGCGATTGAGGTCGACGAACATCCGCGAGAACAGTCCGGCGTGGAGATGGATCCCGAGCGCGTCCGCGACTGCCAAGGCGATGTCGTGCGCACCGTGATCCCAGCTCGCCTGCGATCGCAGGATCTCCGTCCGCACACCGAGCTCGACACCGGGGGGCACGGCGAACGACGCGTGCTCGCACGACAGGACGAGGCCGATCTCACTCACCAGCTATCGTCCGGCAGCTCCATCAGATCGAGGTCACTCGCTTCGATCAGCTTGCGCGTCAACGCGAGGCCCGGGAGCACGTGCTTCGCGTAGAACCGCGCGGCGGCGAGCTTGCCGCGATAGAACGCCTTGTCGTCGCCGGTCGCCGTCGCGAACTTACCGAGCGCGACCTCGGCGGAGACGGCCAGCCGCCAGCCGATCACGATCTCGGCGAGCGCAAACAGGATGCGGTTGCCTTGCAGGCCGACGTGATAGACCGACTGCCCGAGCTTGCCGAGCATCGTCATGACGATCGCGTTGATGTCGCCCAGGCCGGTGAGCAACGCGGTCTTCTCGACGGTGAGGTCGGCGGGCAGCGCGTCCGCCGTCGCCTTGATCTGACCGAGTAGCGCCTGGAGGGTGGCGCCGCGATCGCGGCCGATCTTGCGGAAGAACAGATCGAGCGCCTGGATCGCGGTGGTGCCCTCGTACAGCGAATCGATCTTCTGATCGCGGATGTACTGCTCCGCCGGATAGTCCTCGCAGTACCCCGAGCCGCCGTAGCACTGCAGCGACAGCGACAGCAGCTCGTAGACCTTCTCCGACGCGTAGCCCTTGATCAGCGGCAGCAACAGATCGTTGAGCGCCTCGAGCTGTGCCAGCGAGCCGTCAGGCGAGCCAATACCCTTGGGGTGCTTGGTGGCCTCGTCACCCGCTGCATTGCCCAGCTCGATCCGATCCTGGACGTTCGCGGTCCACAGGATCACCGCGCGCAGACCCTCGGCATACGACTTCTGCAGCATCAGCATCCGGCGGACGTCGGGGTGCTTGAGGATCTCGACGCGCGGCGCCGCCTTGTCGGTCATCTTCGCGAGGTCCGCGCCCTGCTTGCGCTCGCGGGTGTATTCGAGCGCGTTCAAGTACGCCGTCGACAGCGTGGCCATCGACTTGGTGCCGACGCCCATCCGCGCGTACTCGATGACATGGAACATCTGCGCGATGCCGTCGTGGACGTTGCCGACGAGCAGGCCGCGGCACGGCGCGCCATCACCGAGCGTGAGCTCGCAGGTGGCCGAGCCCTTGATCCCCATCTTGTGCTCGACCTTGGTGACCATCACCCCGTTGCGTTCACCGAGCGAGCCATCGGCCTCGACCCAGAACTTCGGGACGATGAACAAGGACAGGCCCTTGGTGCCCGGCTTCGCCCCCTCGGGACGCGCGAGCACCATGTGGACGATGTTCTTCGGGTGGTCGAAGTCGCCGTTGGTGATGAACCGCTTCACCCCTTCGAGCAGGTACTCGTCACCGGCGACGTGCGTCGCCTTCGTGGTGGCGGCCCCGACATCGCTGCCCGCCCCCGGCTCGGTGAGCACCATCGTGGCGCCCCACCGGTTGGCGAGCCACGGCTTGATGTACCGCTCCTTCTGCTCGGGCGTCGCGTGGGACTCGACGATGCGCACCATCGAGTTGCCGAGCATGTAGAAGCAGATCGACGCGTTGGCGCCTGCCATCAGCTCGAACGCGGCCCACTGCACCGTTGGCGGCGCGCCGTAGCCGTCGAGGTGCTCCGGCAGATCGAGCTTGTTCCAGCCGCCGTCATAGATCGCGTCGAGCGCGGCGTTGAAGCCCTTCGGCAGCGTGACGTTGCCCTTGCCGTCGAACACCGCGCCCTCGCGATCACCGCTCGCGAACGTCGGGGCCCAGGTCTTCAGCATCACCTCGAGGAAGCCTGCGAGGGATTCTCGTGCGGTGTCCTCGTCCATCGTCGCGAACGGCGGCTTGCCGAGCACGCTGGTCTGGATGTTCAGAACCTCGAACAGCTGGAAGTAAATGTCGCGGAGGTTCGGCTTGTAGTGGTCGACGGTAGCGGTCACACCCGCAATCTACTACGGCAATACCAGCGCGGGATCCTTGGGACGATATGCCGCAGCGACGATCACACCGACCGTCGATAGCCCTGCCGCCACCAGGAAGTGCCCGCCGTAGCCGAGCGCGCCTGCGGACAACCCGGAGACTGCGGAGGCCACGCCGCTGGCGATCACGACGAGCGAGGCCTGCACCGTGTAGTCCGTGCCCGCATCCTCGGGGCGGCAGACATCCATCATCGCGGTGAACAAGGCGGTGGTCGCCATCGCCGAGGTCAGGTGCTCGGCGGCGCTGATCGCGTAGAACATGCCGATGCCGGGGGCTTCGGTGGCGAGCGCCATCGTCGCGATCGCGACCGTCTGGAGCGCACCGAGCAGCATCAGCGCTCGCTGCCGGCGCAGCACGCGCACCAGCACCCCGCCGATCAGCGCGCCGACGAGGGCGCAGGAGAACCCGACGTACCCGAGGATGACCGACATCTGATCGAGCACGTACGGATCCGGCGTGCCCTTCGGCAGCGCGCCGGTCGGGCTGATCGCGGTGAGCTCGTCGGTAAGAAACGCGCGCAGCATCCCCGACGCGAACCACTCGCCGGTCTTGTAGGTCGCGAGCACCGCGAGCCACGGTCCGAACCGACGCATCGACGCCAGGATGGAGGCGCGCTTCTCGGGCTTCGCCCGCTCGCTCACGGGTGCCTCGCGAAACAGCAGGACCGGGATCGTCGCGAGCAGCAGACAGCCGGCCATCGCGAGAAACGCGGTGGTCCAATCGGTCGCCGCGAACAGCCACAGCATGAAGCCGCCGCCGATGATCATGCCGACGCGATACGCACCGACCTGGAGGCCATTGCCGAGGCCGCGCTCTTCCACCGCCAGGATCTCGACGGCCAACGCATCGGTCGCGATGTCCTGCGTCGCCGAGCATAGATTGACGAGCAAGATCGCGATCGCCAGCGGCCACAGCGCACCCGGCCCCGACGCGAGGGCGAGGGTCGCGAGCACGAGGCAGCAGCCGATCTGCAGCGGCACGATGACTTTCCTGCGCTTGCCCAGCCCACCGCTCTGGACGCGATCGATCCACGGCGCCCACAGAAACTTCAGCGCCCACGGGATGGTCAGGAGCTGCGCGAGCCCGAGGAGCGGCAGCGACAAGCCCTCGGCGCGCAGCAACACCGGCAACGCCTGCGTGAAGAACCCGAACGGCAGGCCCTGCGAGAGATACAGGCTACCGAGGACAACGAGCTTGGTTCTGGTGCGCATGGCGCTCGTTAGGACGCGTCGCAACGCTGTCCGGCCACCGGACGTCGTGGCTCAGGGAGGGCAACCGGGCGTCGTCAGCTTCGTCAGCCCGATCGTCTGCGGCAACGTCTTGCTGTTCGGCGGCACGATCAGCGTCGCCGTCGTGCTGTAGCAGTCGAGCCCGCCGATCTTGCCGCTCACCGCGAGCCGGTAGTTGCCCGACGGCAGCGTCGGCACCGATAGCTTCTGATCGTTGTCGATGCACGCCGACAGCGGCGGCGCCGCGCAGTTGACCGCGTACGAGCTCGGCGGCCCGTTCGAGATGTCGAACGTCACCGGCTCGCATGCTGCGCCCGTGTGGACCAGCGACAGCGTGACGTTTTCGATCGCCGCGCCACCGGCGCAGTTGCCGCCCGCGTTGCCGGTGGTGAGGAACAGCTCGACCTTGCCCGTCGCGTCGACGGCGAACGTGATCGGGTCGACCGTCACCGTGCCGCCCGACGTGATCTCGAGGGCCAGCGCTGCCGGCGCCGAGGCGATCACCCCCGTGGGAGTGCCGACGCCCGTGGGGTCGCCGCCGCCCGGGCCACCGAGCTCGAACGACAGATCGTAGAGACCTGGCGTGAACGTCATCAGCGACGTGGCCGTCCCGCTGATGCACGAGAACACCTCGGTCGAGGCGCCTTGGATCGCGCGGTTGCGCAGCGTCACGGTCACGAAGCTCGCGCCGATCTGCCCGCACGGGATCACGGCGGCGTTGAGGTCGGTGACCGACCACGATAACGAGAACCGACCACCCACCGGCGGTGCCTCGGGCGGTGAGTCGGTGGGAAAGCCACCGCCTCCGCCACATGCGGCCAGCGACATGACCGCTAAGAGACGCTTCATGGAAGGGATCCTACCCCGGTATCGAGGCTTGCCCCAAACCCGTGATGGTCGCTACACGGGTATCAGGCACCGAGGCTGCCATTCCAAAGGTGGCACCCAGCGAGCGCCGCATCTCGACGAAGTGACAGGGCTGCTTGGCCGGGCGCGGGTACGGGGCCGTGCCGACCTCGCTGTACCCGAGGCTCTTGTACCAGCGGTTCAGCTCTTCTCGGAGATTGATGATGCGGAGCCGCACCACGCCGACACCCATCGCCTCGCACATCGCCTCGGCGATCCGCACCAGCCGCGTGCCGAGCCCCATCCCCTGCAACGCGGGATCGACCGACAGCATCCCGATGTAGCCGTCGCTCCCCGGCGCGGCCTCCACATAGACTGCGGCCGCGAGCGAGCCCTTGGCCTCGAGGACGAGGAACCCGCCCTTGGCGCTGAGCGTGCGGATCTCGTCCGGCGATGTTCGATCACCGTCGACGAAGAACTTCTCGATCTCGTACGCCCGATTGACGAGCGCGGCGAGCGCAGGTGCATCGGACGGTTGCGCGCGGCGAACGGAGATAGCGAGCTCGGTGGCCATGATTCCCTCTCCCTTAACAGGACCCTCTGATCATTCTTTTGTGGCACTGGGGGGAACGCGAGCAAGCTCCGCGAGCAGACCCGGCAGTAACTTCTTGCGCAGCCCGATGATTAGCCGCTCGCCGAGATCGATCGCCTGGCGCGCGATCTCGACCACGTTCACCGGAATTCCGACCGCGAGTGCGCGGTGACGAAACACGTCGATCTCGAGCTTCACGAGCTCGCGGACCGCGGTCATGTAAAGTTCCGCGGTCTCGACCGGGAACAGCTCGCCGAGGCCGAGCCGGCGGGTCTCGGCGAGGATGTCGAGCAACCGGAGATCGGTACCGCCATAGCCCGCGGTCTCACCCTCGCCCTTGAGCGTGAGCACGCCGGATCCCTCGAGGCTGTCGAGCTCGGCACGGGTGACGCCGAACGTCTTCATCACCTCGCTGCGCTTGCGGCGCTGCTTGCCGTCCGACGCACCGACCGCGGGCGCGATCTGCATCAGGGCGCGGCGCTGAGCGCTGTCGCGGTCCGCGCGAATCTTGTCGCTCGGCGCGGGCTCGAGCAGATCACCGATCAACTTGAGTGGCAGGAAGCGCTCGGCCTGGAGTTGCTTGATGACGCGGATGCGACCGACGACGCGAACGTCGTAGTACGCCATGTTCTTGCTGGTCCGGATCTCCGGACCGGGTAACAAGCCCTCGCGGATGTAGTGCTTGATGGTGGGTGCCGGAACGCTCGAACGCTTCGACAGCTCCGACATCTTCACCAGGGAGGCGTCCTCCGGTTTTCTGCTGCCACGCGCGGCGGGCTTTTTCTTTGCCGCCTTCTTGCGGGTCTTGCGTGTCACCGCACTGCAGTGTTGCGGCGCGTCCGCCAAAGATCCAGCGAACGGCTCGAAAACCTGGACCCGGGGATCGGCTAGTTACGACGCGTCAGCACACGAGTCTCGCGCGCTTTCCGATCGGCCATCGCGACGTGCACCAGCACGATCACGGTCCCGACGGTGACGTCCGACACGGCTCTGACAACTCGATCTGCGAAGTTCCACATGGTCTAGCTCCCTCCTATACCCAGCCTGCCAACTTCGTATTTCGACTCGATGCTAAGGCAGTGACAGTGACGGCACACTGTCATGACCCCTCCAGGAGGACAACCCGGATTTCGGCAGCGATCGCGTGAAATCAAACGACGCTGTGCGGCGTTGGAGCTGGTTGATGCGCCTGGCTGCAATTTTGCTGTGCGCCTGTTCTTCGACCGCGACCAGTGCGCCTACGCCCGCGGCAGAGCCGCTCGCTCCCGGCTCGCCACCCGTGGCAAAGGAAGAACCGGCATCGACGCCGCTGCTGATCGGTGACGCGAGCGCGACAGGTAAGATCGTCTCTGCTCGTGTGGTGGCCGCGGTCGGGGATGGCCCGGCCACCGATCGCCCGATCTACGCGCGGCAGGATCAACCGGTCGCGCTGTTCGCACTGCTCGCGGTCGAGCGCGCCGGGCGCACGATCTACTTCTCCGATGCGAAGACCGTGATGCTTGCGGGCAGAGCGCTCGCGGTGGAGCCGCTGGCGAAGGCGCCCGCGATCGAGCTGCGGTGGAACCGGATCGAGCCGGCACTCAACACGATGTCGAACGGCGACACGCCGCGCGACTTTCACTTCGAGCCGATCGATTACCGCGCGACTCCGATCGCGACGAAGTCGCCGACGCTCACCGCCGACGTGCGACCGACGCTGACGCCCGACCATGGTCGTGGTGTGGGCACGATGCGCTATCAGGTCGTCGCGCTGCAGCACGAGCGCGTGATCGCCAGCCCCGGTCCGGAAGCGCGCCGCGGTCGCGGTTCGGGTGGCGTCACCGACGACGTGCTCCGCGTCTCGATCCGCCGCGACGACAGCTACCTCGGCTTCCTCACCGAGATGTACGGTCAGCCGTATATCTGGGCGTCGGCGGGCACGACGGATCGCGCCCACCAGTCCGAGCATCTCGAGGGTAGCGATTGCGCCGACTTCGTGGTCTACGGCAAGCGCCGCATGGGTGGGGCGCAGCCGTACGTGTGGACCGGCGCTTTGCCCCAGCACGCGAAGTTGCTCGCCGCAGGCTCGCGCGACGAGCGCGGCGTCTATCGCGACAAGGCAGGGAACACGCTGCCGTTCACGAAGGTCGGCGATCTCGTGCTGTTCCCTCGCCATGTCGGCGTGCTCGCGGTCGATCGCGGCACCATCGGCGTGCTCGACGATCAGGACCTGATGATGCACACGCTGTTCGACTCGCCAAAGGAGCAGCCGATCGCCGATTCGGGCTACGCCGATAAGCCCGTCGAGCTGCGCCGCTGGAAGTGACGGACAACCGCTAACTAGACGAGGTCTTCGTCGACGTCGACGATCGGCATCGCGATCAAGCCCGGCGCGATCGGCGGATAGAACGCTGTCGAGTTTGGCGGTAGCAACTGACCGAGCTCGTCGATGTGTGCGATCTGCTCGACCGACAACGGCCGCATCACGATGATGGCGCCCGCTCCGAGATCGAGCGCCGCGATCGCCTTCTCGATATCGACATCGGTGGTCATCGCCACGCCCGGCATCGAGCGCGCGAGGAACAGGTTGTCGCACACGATCGGATCGAGCTTCTGCATCGCGCGATGCGGGGCGGCACCCTCGGCGAACGGGCTGACATCGGGCGACAGCGTCAGCTTGTACGCGTCCGAGGTGCCGGCGAACACGACGACGAAGCCGGGCTGGTGAGCGACGGTCTCGCGGAGCGCCGCGAACTGCTTCGCGAGGTCGCGCGCCGAGCCGGGCAGCTTCTCGACGATGAAGTGGGCGCCCGCCGCCGCGAGCACCTTGTCGACGTCGATGTCCCCGCGCAGCACGCGGTGGCGCGGTGCGGTGGCGAGCGTGGGATCCTCGAGGTTGACGAGGCACGCGGCGACGTAGTTCGCGGACGAGTACTGCGACAGACCGCGGGGGCCGGCGAGCTGATCGCGATAGGCGAGCGCCGCCTCGTAGCGGTCGTGGCCCTCGAGCAGGTGCAGCTTGCGCGCGGCGAAATAGTGGCGAAGCTTGCCGAGCAGCTCGGCATCCTGGACGCGCCACAGCCGATGGACCACCTCGTCGGGCGTGGTCAGCTCGACCGATGGCTTCGCACTCTCGATCTTGCGAAACAGTCGGTCGACCTCGGTCGCGGGATCGCGAAAGCCGAGCAAGACCGGATGCGAGTAGCCTTTGTCATGCGAGATCGCAGCGAGCGCGGCCGTGCGATCCGCGTCTGTGGTGGCTTCGTGCGGGCGCACCACGCCTTCGTCGAAGCGAGACAGCGCGACGGCGACGATGATGCTCCGCCGCTCGAACGTGCGGCCCGGGCCAGGGAACCGCTGGTGATAGCGATACAGCGCACGCGTGGCATCGCGGTCGCCTGGACCGGCCGGGTCGAACACCACGCCACGAAAGCCTGCGATATGCGGCATGGCGACGACCTTATCATCGGCCCAGGGTTGGCTCGCCCGCCAACCCCGCGCCGATCCCATTGTTCAAGTCGGCCCAGGGTTGGCTCGCCCGCCAACCCCGCGCCGATCCCATTGTTCAAGATCGGCCTCGAGCGCCGATGTCCTTCCGGAATTGCTTCCCTGCGAGCTCGATCGCAGCGACCGCTGCGTACGCCTTGCCGCGAGCCTGCTCGACGCTGATGCCGAGGGCGGTGACGCCGAGGACGCGACCGCCGGCCGAGATCAGCGCGTCGCCACGCTTCGCCGTGCCGGCATGAAAGACCTCGACGTCATGAGCCGCGAGCTTGTCGAGCTCGAGCACGTCACCGAGCCGCACGGCCCCGGGATAGCCCGCCGCGGCGACCACGACGCAGACGCAGTGCCGCGCGTCCCATGCGAGCGCACCGACGGGCATCTCGGCGCGTGCCGCACCCAGGAGCACCGCACCGAGGTCGCCCTTCATGCGTGCCATGATCGGTTGGGTCTCGGGGTCGCCGAACCGGCAGTTGTATTCGAGGAGCCAGGGCGCGCCCCCCGCATCCACCATCACGCCGGCGTACAGCACGCCGCGGTAATCGATGCCTTCCTCACGCAGGCCCCGCACCGTGGGCTCCAAGATCTCGCTGCGGATCCTCGCGGCGCAGTCCTCGGAGATCCACGCCGGGGACACCGTGCCCATGCCGCCGGTGTTGGGGCCGCGATCGCCGTCGAAGATCGTCTTGTGGTCCTCGGCGGAGGGCAGCACCTCCAACCGCACGCCGTCGGTCAGGCACAGCACGCTGACCTCGCGCCCGACGATCTTGTGCTCGATCACCAGCGTTGCGCCGGCCGAGCCGAACCGCCGCGCCTCGAGCATCTCGCGCGCCGCGGCCTGCGCCTCGGCGACATCGCTCGCGACCACGACGCCCTTGCCCGCCGCGAGCCCGTCGGCCTTGACCACGATGCCTCGGCCGCCCGCCGCCAGCTTCTCGATCGCGGCATCAGCTTCCTCGACGGTGCTCGCGATCTCGAAGGGTGCGGTCGGGATGTTGTGGCGTGCGAAGAACTGCTTGCTGAAGACCTTGCTGCCCTCGAGCCGCGCCCCCGCTGCGGACGGTCCGAACACGGCAATCCCCGACGCTCGTAGCCGGTCGGCGAGTCCCGCAACCAGCGGGCCTTCGGGACCGACGACGACCAGATCGAACCCTCCGTCGAGGGCGATCCGGACCTGACCGTCGAGGTCCTCGACCTTGACGCCGATGCAGCGACCGAGTCGCTCCATCCCGGGATTGCCTGGTGCCGCGGCGACGGTGTGGCCCGACTGGCGAAGGCGCCACATCAGTGCGTGCTCTCGACCTCCACTGCCGACCACCAAGATCTTCATGGCCGGCAATCTAGCGCGACCGCGCGCGTCAGTGGCGAAAGTGCCGCATGCCGGTGAACAGCATCGCGAGCCCGTGCTCGTTCGCAGCGCCGATCACCTCGTCGTCACGCACCGAGCCACCGGGCTGCACCACGGCGACCGCGCCCGCTTGCGCGAGCACGTCGACCCCGTCGCGGAACGGGAAGAACGCATCGGAGGCGACCACGGAGCCCTTCAACTTCTCGCCCGCCTTGCGCTCGCAGATCCGCACGCTGTCGACGCGGGACATCTGGCCGGCGCCGATCGCGACAGTCACGCCATCCTTCGCGAACACGATCGCGTTCGACTTGACGTGCTTCGCGACGCGCCACGCGAACGCGAGATCCAGGCGCTCGGCCTCCGTCGGCGCGCGCTGGGTGGCGACCTTCGCGACGGCGACATCGACCATGCCGTGATCGACGGTCTGCACGAGGGCGCCACCGGCGATCGTGCGGATCGACCACGCGAGCGAGCCGGTGCCTGCTTCCCAGCTGCCATGGGCGGCAACCAGGCGGAGGTTCTTCTTCGACGCGAGGATGTCGCGCGCGGCGCTCGAGTACCCCGGTGCGACCACGCACTCGAGGAACGTCTCGACGAGGAGCTTCGCGAGCGGTTCGTCGACCTCGCGGTTGACCGCGACGATGCCGCCGAACGCGCTGGTGGCATCGGCCTCGCGCGCGCGCAGATAGGCGGCCGCGCAGTCGTCATCCACGGCGACGCCGCACGGGTTGTTGTGCTTGACGACCACCGCGGCCGGCTCTTCGAGCTCGAGCACCAGGCCGAGCGCAGCGTCGAGATCGAGGATGTTGTTGTACGACAGCTGCTTGCCGCCGAGCACCTCCGCGCTGGCGATCGTCGGGCGTGTCGAGGGCGTCAGCAGGGGGCTCTTGGCATCCGCGTAGAACGCCGCCTTCTGGTGCGGGTTCTCGCCGTAGCGAAGCTCGTAGAGCCGGCGCCACTGGAAGCCGAGCGTGTCGGGCAAGTCGCGACGCGCAGGTGCGGCACTGCGCGCCTCCGCCGCCGAGTCGTCGATCGCCGACAGGTACGCCGCGATCGAGGCGTCGTACGCCGAGGTGTGCGCGTACGCCTTGCGCGCGAGCTGCAGCCGCTGCGCCGCCGAGATGCCGCCGTTCTTCAGCGCGCTCGCAACCCACGCGTAGTCGTCGGGGTCGACCACCACGGCGACGCGCTCGTGGTTCTTCGCAGCGGAGCGCAGCATCGACGGACCGCCGATGTCGATGTTCTCGATCGCATCGTCGAGCGTGGTGCCCGGCTTCGCGATCGTGGCCTCGAACGGATAGAGGTTCACGATCACCAGATCGATCGGGACGATCTGGTGCTTCTCCATCTCCGCTCGATGCTCCGCCGTGTCGCGACCCAGCAGGCCGCCGTGGATCTTCGGATGCAGCGTCTTGACGCGACCGTCGAGGATCTCGGGCGCGCCGGTGTGCTCCGACACCTGCTTCACCGAGAGACCCGCCGCCGACAGCGCCGAGGCCGTGCCCCCGGTCGACAGGATCTCGACGCCGAGGTCCGCGAGGACCCGACCGAGCTCGACCAGGCCGCGTTTGTCGCTCACCGAGACCAGGGCACGCCGGATCGCTATCATGCCGCGCGTTTACCACACCTCAGTCGCCGATGATTCCGCCAACCATCGTCGAGTTGAACGGTTGGCGTGCGAGTTCGTGCGCCGGGTGGACGAGGGCAATCCACCGAGGCGTCGGGCGCCGCGTCACGAGGAGCGGGCGGTGGTGACGACAACGACGAGCTAGTTGATCTCGATCTTCTTGCCGGCGAGCAGCTCGGCACCAAGCTCGTCGGGGGACGGCGAGCCCATCTTCAACTTGAGCAGACCACGCACCTCGACCTG
>JBBQJJ010000064.1:0-29536 GCA_038325805.1 Haliangiales bacterium | reverse complement strand
CCGGCCTCTCCCTGGCCTTCGCGACCATCCCGGAGGAACTTCCCATCCTGATCGTGGTGGTGCTGGCGCTCGGGAGCCTGCGACTGGCGAAGCGTGGCGCCATCGTGCGGCGCCTCATCGCCGCCGAGACGCTTGGCGCCGTGACCGTGATCTGCACGGACAAGACCGGCACGCTGACGCGCAACGAAATGACCGTGACGACACTCGTGCTCACGGACGGCCGCGAGCATGGCGTCACCGGGATCGGGTACGCACCGGTCGGCGAGATCGACGGCGTGGAATCGATGCGCGAGCTCCTCGAGGCCTGCGCGTTGTGCAACGACGCGCAACTTCACAAGACCGACGACGAGTGGATCTCCGTCGGAGACCCGACCGAGGTTGCGCTGCTCACCCTCGGACTCAAGGGTGGAATCGATCCGGATCACGTACGCGGCAAGTTTCCGCGAACGGCCGAGCAGCCGTTCGATTCGGCGACCAAGCGGATGTCGACGGAACATGTCCGCGATGGCCGCTCGTTCGTCATCGTCAAGGGTGCCCCCGAGGTGGTGATCTCGTTGTGCCCAGCGGACGAACGGCCCGCGCTGCTCGCTGCGGCCGAGCGCCTCGCCGGTCGCGCACTGCGTGTGCTCGCGGTCGCCACCGTCGACGGCACGCTCGCGGATCGACCGGGGAACACGCGGATGCTCGGATTGGTCGGTCAGCTCGATCCACCTCGTCCCGAGGTCGCCGCGGCGGTGGCCCGCTGTCGGGCTGCGGGGATCCGGACGGTGATGGTCACCGGTGATCACGCGGTCACCGGGCTCGCGATCGCGCGGTCGCTCGGGATCGCCGGCGAGCGGGACGTGGCGTGCGATGGCCGCGAGCTCGAGCGCCTCTCCGATGCGGAGCTCGCATCGCGGATCTCCGATGTCTCCGTGTTCGCGCGCGTCGAGCCAGCACAGAAGCTACGCATCGTCGCCGCGTTGCAGGCGCGTGGGGAGGTGGTGGCGATGACCGGGGATGGCGTCAACGACGCTCCGGCACTGGTCAAGGCTGACGTCGGTGTGGCGATGGGGCGAACCGGCACCGAGGTGGCGAAGGAGGCCTCGAAGATCGTGATCACCGACGACAACTTCGCGACGATCGTCAGCGCCGTCGAGGAGGGCCGGATCGTCTATCGCAACCTCAAGAAGGCGATCCTGTTGCTGTGCTCGACCTCCGCTGCCGAGGTCCTGGTGCTCGTGATCGCGATGCTGCTGGGCTATCCCGCACCGTTCGCCGCGGTTCAGATCCTGTGGAACAACCTGGTGACCGAGGGGCTGATCACCGTCAACCTCGTCCTCGAACCTGCCGAAGGGAACGAGATGACGCGCCCACCGATCCGCCGCGACGAGCCCCTGCTGGACCGCGCACTCCTCGCGCGCTTCGCGATCATGACGCCCGTGATCACGGCGATCACGCTCGGTTGGTTCATCGCGCGAACATCGGCCGGGATCCCGCCTCTCCAGGTGCAGACCGAGACATTCACGCTCCTCGCGATCTGCGAGTGGTTCAACGTCCTCAACTGTCGCTCCGACACGGCGTCGAGCCTGAGCTTTCGCGTGTTCCGCAACCGTTGGCTGATCGCGGGACTGGTCATCGGTAATGTGCTCCAGCTCGCCGCGGTGTTCTGGAGCCCGCTCGGCGGAGTGCTGCATACGGTGCCGTTCGACCTCACGATCGTGCTCGCGCTCGGAGCCGTGGGCTCGATCGTCTTGTGGGTCGAGGAGCTGCGCAAGCTCGTGGTGCGGCGAGCAACCAAGCACCCGGCCATTCCGAGTCCGCGTTCACCTACGTCAACCATCGAGCGCGGGCCAGGCTCGTGCTGAGACTCCTCGGGCCTATCACGGTCGTCGCTTGCGGATCTGGCCACGCGCTTGCACCACGTAGATATCCTCATGACGATCGCCGCCACGGAAGAGGAATCCACGCATGAGTCCGAGACCCCCGTCGAGCCTGATCGCGCGAGGATGACGCGAGCACTCCGCGATCTCGAAGCCGCGCAGGCTCGCGTCGAACGCGATGCGCAACGCTTGAACACGGAGACCAGGAGCAAGCTCGTCGCCGAGCTGTTGCCTGTGCTCGACGGACTGGACAGAACGATTCGCGTGGCTCGGGACGCAAACGCTGCGTCTGCGTCCGCATTGCTGCAGGGCGTTCGCCTCGTGCGCGCCCAGCTCGAAAGCGTGCTCCGCGGGTATGGAGTGGTCCGGATCGATGCTTCAGGTGCGGTCTTCGATCCGACCATCCATGAGGCCGTGAGCGCAGCACCCGTGGGCAACTCCGCGCAACACGGTCTGGTGCTCGAGGAGGTAGAGCCCGGCTACTTGTTCGGTGGTCGGCTCTTGAGGCCGGCGAAGGTCGTCGTGGGCCGGCAGATCGTGGCCCGCGCCATCGAGAGGTAGAGTTTCACGACGCGATCATCACTGGCGGTCTTTCTCGAGCGCTCACCCGGCGCGGTTGCGCGCGATCAAGCCCGGGCAGGGCGCGTGGCGAACCGATTTGGAGCGGTGTTCGAGGTCGAGACCAGATGTTTTCAGGAGCCGGTGCTCGCGAGCGATGATCACGTGTCGGCCGAAGGGCGCGTGATGGAGGTGTTGAGCGAGCACAACTGCGAGGGGTGGCTCGAAGGCTACGCGTCGTCGAGCACTTCGAGGATCTGCCCGAGATTCGCGACTGGTCCTGGCCGAGACCCGACCGCTCGCAGCCCTTCTGGAGTTAGATCGCGCCATGAAACCGACGGGCGGTGTGTTCTTCCGCGAAGGCGACGGCATCGATGCGAAGAAGCTGGTCGCCAAAGTGTGCGACGGCGGCCGGATCACCACCGATGATCCGCGCATCGCGAAGGGCACCGAGCTGGTCGCCTTCGCCGTCCATCAGCCGCGGGGGAGTTACTGGGCCGTCGTCGACAGCGCCGATGGTGCGCTCGGGATCGCCAAAGGCGAGTGGTCGAACGTCGCGCTCGCCGCGAATCACCTCCGCACCGAGGCGATCTGGTATCGCACCTACGCGATCGATCTCGCGCTCGCCGTGTACTTCCCGCAGGGTGGAACCTGGATGCGCGCATACACGGGCATCGCCGACGACGTGCTCAACCGCCTCGACGCCGAGCGCGTCCCGGTACACGAATCGCAACCACCCGCGACAGCGACGGACGCGTTGCTCGCCTGCGTCGCCTACGAGCCGGGGGCCTACGAGACCGGTCCGGATGACGGCGTCGCGAGGCGCTTGCTCGGGATCCATGAAGCCCTCGTCGCCGGCGATGCGACGGCACTGCGCGATCGGTTCGCCGAGATCTCGGATGCCGAGCGTGCGCTCGCCCTCGCGATCATCCGCGGCGCGGACCGCGGCGCGTGGCGCGCGTGCATCGTGGAGAGCGCTCGGCAGGTCGTAGCACCGCAGCTGCGCGTCGATCTACGTCACCTCACCTTCGACGAGGAGATCCTGCGCCGCGCCGGCGAGCTCGCCGAGACCGAGGCCGAGCTGGGCCCCGTGCTCGAGCATCTCGACGCGATCGAGCGCGATGCAGGGACGCGAAGCTCGCATAGCCATCCTGCCGGCGTCGCGATGCTCGCCTACGCCCTCGGAAAGCGCGGAGCCCAGGAGCTCGTGCTCGCCTGCGAGCTGCGGTTGCTGCGTCGGAAGGAACCCGCCTGGTACACGTGCAACAACGTCCTGCAGACCCTGCTCAAGCGCTCGCCGTTCGCGCTCGATGTGCCGGCGCGTGAAGCGATCCGGATCGTCGAGGCACGGCTCCCCGAGCTCGGTCAGTCCGCGATCGACTCGATCACGTACAACCTCGCCTGCCTGTTCTCGCGTGCTGGTGACCTCGACCGTGCGCTCGTCGAGCTCCGCCGCTGCGAGACGCCACGCGACCAAAACCCGCATCCCGATCGCGACACCGATCTCGAGCCGCTGTGGAGCCACCCCGAGTTTCAGCGCTTGATCGCACCACCGCCTCCACCCGCGATGACGGCGAGCCCCTCCGCTCCCCAGCCCTACGACGTCCCGCCAGAGCACGCGGTACCGCGCTTCGCGCTCGACTTCGAGGATCGGCCCGATGCGGAGAGCGCCCTGATCGATCGCCTGGGAGGCAAGCCGAACGCGCCGTCGGCGGACTTCGCGTGGCCCACGAGCTCGAGCCGTCCGATGAACCTGATCGTGCAGCTCGTCGGTAAGGCCGGTGGCGGCGTGCTCGATCTCGGCGACATCCACGCGCTCCAGGTGTTCGCCGACATGGAGGGTGATTACTACGAGACCAGCGAGCACGCGGTGATCGCGCATCGCGCGGCGTGCCTCGCGGTGATCGAGCCGCCGGTCACGGTCGAGGTCCAAGACACCCGCGCGATCACGGTTTCGCCGGGCTTCGACGATCGCCGCATGCTCGACGACGACTTCGAATCCGAGGCGGCACGCGACCACGTGTGGTGCGACAAGGTGTTCGGCATCCCCGTCGGCGCGAACCTCGATACGGATCTGCGCGACGAGACCGACGAACCGATGCGGCTCGTCCTCGAGCTGGTGACCATCGACGACTACTTCCTGTGGGCGCTGTTCGCGAACCAACAGCTGACACAGTTCCGCCTCGAGATCGTGCGGGGTTAGTTCTTCAGCTTGTAGCCGGTGCGGAAGATGTACGCGATCGCGCCCATGCAGATCGCGAGGAAGCCGAGGATCGCGAGGAAGCTGATCGTCGGATCGACATCCCCCTTGCCGTAGAACGCCCAGCGCATGCCGGAGATCAGATAGACGACCGGGTTCGCGAGCGCGATCCGATTCCACGGGTCGGGCAGCATGTCGATCGAGTAGAAGGCGCCGCCGAGGAACGTCAGCGGCGTGATCACGAGCAGCGGGATGGTTTGCAGCTTCTGAAAGCTGTCCGCCCACAGCCCGACGATGAAGCCGAACGTGCTGAACGTCAGCGCCGTCAGGATCAGAAAACCGACCATCCAGACCGGATGCTCGATGTGATACGGCACGAACAAGCGTGCGGTGATCAGGATCAGCGTCCCGAGCATCAGCGACTTCGAGGCCGCCGCGCCGATGTACCCGATCACCGCTTCGCGCATCGATACCGGCGCCGACAGCAGCTCGTAGATCGTACCCGACCACTTCGGGAGATAGATCCCGAACGACGCGTTCGAGATGCTCTCGCCTAGCAGCGACAGCATCACGAGGCCGGGGATGATGAAGGCGCCGTAGTCGATGCCGTCGATCGTCTTGATCTTGCCGCCGATCGCGGCACCGAACACGATGAAGTAGAGCGACGTCGACAGGACCGGTGACAGGATGCTCTGGATCCACGTCCGGAACGCGCGCGCCATCTCGAACCGATAGATCGCCTTGATCGCGTAGATGTTCACGACTTCACTCCGTGCACGAGGTCGACGAAGATGTCCTCGAGCGAGGATTCCTTCGACCGCAGGTCTTTGATCTCCAGTCCGAGCTTGCCGAGGCTCGCGAGCAGCGGCGCGATGCCGTCGCTGTTCTGGACGTCGAACGTGTAGGTCAGCACGGTGTTGTCCTTGCTCAGCGCGACGTCCTTCAGCTCGTCGGGGACCTTCTCGATCGGCTCGCGCAACACGATCTCGAGCTGCCGCTTGCCGAGCCGTTGCATCAGCGTGATCTTGTCCTCGACGATCATCAGCTCGCCCTTGTTGATCACGCCGATCCGATCAGCCATCAGCTCGGCTTCTTCGATGTAGTGCGTGGTCAGGATGATGGTGACGCCGCGGTCGCGCATCTCCTTCACCATCTTCCACATGTCGTGGCGGAGCTCGACATCGACACCGGCGGTGGGCTCGTCGAGAAACAGGATCGACGGTTCGTGTGACAGCGCCTTCGCGATCAACACGCGGCGCTTCATGCCGCCGGACAGTGTCATGATCTTGCTGTCCTTCTTGTCCCACAGCGATAGCTGGCGCAGGACCTTCTCGACGTACGCCGGGTTCGCCTTCTTGCCAAACAGCCCGCGCGAGAACGTCACCGTCGCCCACACCGTCTCGAACGCATCGGTCGACAGCTCCTGCGGCACCAGCCCGATCTTCGAGCGCGCCGCGCGGAAGTCCGTCACGATGTCGTGACCGTCGGCGACGATCGTGCCGCGGCTCATGTTGACGATGCCGCAGATGATGCTGATCAGCGTCGTCTTGCCGGCGCCGTTGGGGCCGAGCAACGCGAAGATCTCGCCCTTCTCGATCTCGAGGTCGACGGTCTTGAGTGCGTCGACCTCCTTCTGGTCGCGCTTGTACGTCTTGCCGACACCTTTGATGCTGACGATGGACGGCACCCAGCGGTTCTACAACCGCAGCGGCCTCAGCGCTTCGACACGCGGCGGTTGTTACGCCGTACCTCCCCGATCGTGGAGATCTCGATCTGGTAGGGCTTCGTGTAGTGGCCCGTTGGCAGCGCCGAGCCGTGCGAAGCTGACCCAGCCGGCCCGTTGCCGTAGCCGATGCCCCAGCCGGCCTCGGCAACCTCGATGTAGTAGGTGCCTGCGGCGAGCTCGGCATCCTGGCGAAGGATCGCGCCCTGGTTGTCGGCTTGCCAGTCGTCGACCTTCCGGCGATCGGCGTCGTAGAGCGTGACCTCGGGCTTGACATCGTCGGCGTTGGGGTCGACGACGATCGAGATCTTCTGCTTCTTCGCGAGGACGATCTTGTAGAAATCGCGCATCGTCGCGGTGTCGTTGACCAGGTCCGCGAGGAGTGCGGCGTGCTGCGCGTCGAGTGCGAGCGGCACCGCGGCCTTCCAGCTGTTGTTCGGCTCCTCGTCGTCGCTGATTCCCGATTCTGTCACCTCGAGCTGGTACGGACTGATCACGTCGCTCTGGCGCTCGAGCTTGAGATAGACCGTCGTGCCGGGCGCGGCGGCGGCCCACAGATACTGGGTGTGCTGCACCCACGTGCACTCGCTGCTGGTGATGTACTTCTTGTCCTGATCGAACAGCTGCGCGCAGGTGTTCTCCTTCGAGGACATCTTGACGCCGAACATCGTGCCGCCCGGGTTGTCGCCGGCGGTCAGCGCGTAGACGTCCGTCGCCGTGGTGTCGAGGCAACCGCCGAACGTGCCCTTGCCGAGCTTCGCGGCCCCCGAGAACGACGCGCCGGCGCGATCGTGCACGCAGCCGAGGCGACCGCCGCGAGCGGGTGGGGCGGGGATCGATTCCTCGTCGCTCGTCGCGACTTGTTCACTCGACGGACGAGGGTAGTAGCTGGCGCTTCCTCCGTACGGCAACGAGGGAGCGATGCAACCGACCGAGGCGAGCGAGACGAGAAAGATGGGCTTCTTGTCCTGAGATGGCTGACTGACTGCTCCCCAACGCAAGGTCAGGACCATCGCGCGTGGTCGCGTAACTCGTTGCGGTGATTCTGCGATCACTGTTAGCAGAGCGGGGCCCGCAAGCCGCCAGATCGGGGACCCGACACGCCACTGCGCACGCTCCGAACACCGCTTGCACAACGGGCGCTCGGCATCGGCGTGAGATGATCCAGGCGAATCATGGCGGCCACGACTCCTCTCCGCATCGTGATCACGGCAACCCTCGCGGTCTCGTGTAGCTCACCTTCCGCGAGGCAGGACGAGCCTGCGAAGGAACCGGCGCCCGTGTTGCCATCCCCATCCACGCCCCCCAACCCGCTCGGTGCATTCACACGCCTGACGCTCGAGCAGCGTGCCGGCGGACCGGGTGCTGCTCAGCGATGCGAAGGGCTCGACTTCTCGTGGTCGTGGGAGGTCAGTACGCATCACTGGACATCGCTGCAATGCGAGGGTCAGCAGTCGGCGCCGCGCGCGATCCCCAACGGGGGTGTGCTCACCCCGAGGTGGAGCACAAGCTCCAGGCCGCGGCCCTCGCGATCCGGCTCGGCCCGCCCGTCGTGGGGACGGTGGAGGATGGTGGTGTGACCCGGCTGCGCGTCGAGCGCCCCGACGGCAGCTCGGCGGTCTATCTGGTGATCGACGACGGTGCGGCCGACGAGCCGTACGCGCCGACGTTCCACTATGGAGGCTCCGCGCAGCATGTCCGGACGCTGACCGAGCTCGTGATCCGTGTCGTGCTCGGGCTTCCCCCTCCTGCAAAGCCGTCATAGGCTTGGCGAATGAATCCGTCGGAGGTCCTCCCGATCCTCAAGCGACACGGCTGGGAGCCACCTTCCTGGCACCCGTCGCGCCTGCTCGACGAGTTGCCCGAGTCACCATCGCTGTTCTACGGCGTCGATCAACCTGACCAGTTCCTGTTCCTCCCGGAACTATCTGACGCGCTCGTGCCCGAGGCGCATCAGCGCGCGCTCGCGAACCTCGCAGCACGCCCCGCGAACTGGGATCGTGTCCATGTTCCTGTGCTCGACCTGACCCTGCTCACCTGCACCGACGACTTCCTTGCGGCCGAGCGGATCCTGGATCCGCAGTTCCTCGGGAGGGCGCATGCCGAGCTACAGGCTCCCGTGCTGATCGTTGGAATTCCACATCGCGGCTCGATCATCGCGATGCCATTGCTCCTGGTTGATGTGGTGGTTGACACCCTACAACGAACGATCCGCGAGGCCTTCGCGAGTGGGATCGACGAGCCGATCAGCGAACAGCTGTTCCTGGTCGAACACGGTGAGCTGTTCGGCCGCCTAATGTTTCGCGACCGCGTGTGGCGACGCCACGATCGAGCTACATCACAAGGCGAATCACCGCGGCCGCCACGCTCGCTCGAGATCGTGACCACGACCGCCACAAACGCGGACGGCACTCTCGGCGTCAACGTGGCCGTCTACAGTGGCGAGACGCTCGAGGACGTCGAGCGTGGAATCGCGCGCACCCTGGAGCAGGTGCTTGGCGCGTGGCTCGGAGCTCCGACGTTCTGCGGAACTGTGGTGTTCGAGGTCCAGCAGCCGCGCCAGCCTGGACGTGATCCCGAGGGTCGGCTCGCCACCCTCGAGGCGTCGCTGGGAGCAGAGCTGCGGTCGCTGCGCACGCGAACAGGTGGCGGACTTCGGTTGACGATACGGCTCGCCGGTTAGCACCGCGGTCGTGATCGCGGCGCCTATCGTCGACAAAGGCGACGAGCGATCCGAAGCTGTGGACGGCTGCAAAGGCCGCGGCGAAAACACTCGCCGAAGCGACGTAGACCTCGCCGCTAGGCTCGGTGACGGTGCCGGCGGCCTCCGAGACCTGGGCGTAGGATGCTCCAGACCGACTACATCGATCTGTATTGGCTCCACGCCTGGGACGAGCAGACGCCGATCGAGGAGACGATGCGCGCGCTCGACGATCTCGTCCGCGACGGCAAGGTCCGCTTCATCGGCTTCTCCGACACGCCGGCATGGAAGTGCGCGCAGGCGCAGACGCTCGCGATGTTCCGCGGCTGGGCGCCGTTGATCGCGCTGCAGATCGAGTACTCGCTCCTCGAGCGCACCGTCGAGAGCTGATCCCGATGGCCCGCGAGCTCGGGATGGGCGTCACGCCGTGGTCACCCCTCGGTGGTGGTGCGTTGACCAATAAGTTCAAGCGCGCGCAGCACGGCCAGCACAAACCCAACCGCGGTGATCGCGTGAATGCGCGACTGACCGAGAAGGCCTACGACCTGCTCGAGGAGATACTCGAGGACAACCTCGCGGCGACGAGCGTCGCGTTGACGAGCGAGCAGATCGCGAAGCTCGACGCGCTGAGCAAGCCGACGTTCCCGTTCCCACTGACGATGATGTCGATGGCACCGATGATCATCAACGGCGGCACGACGGTCAACGGCCGCTCGGCACCGGCGTGGCCGGCGACACCCGCGAACGACAAAGAGCGCTGGTAACTACTTCGACGCGAGCACGTCTGCCATCCGCAGATCGGGCGGCGAGGCGAGGAGCTCGTCGGCCTTACCCATCAGCGCCTGGGCGATGCGGCCGTCGAGGTGAGCTTTCCTGCCCGTCTCATCGGCGAACGTATCGAAGATTCCGAAGCTCGTCGGTCCCGTACGGAACGCGTACCACGTGAGGGTCTGGCCCTCGGCAACTGCGAGCTCGCGCGCCCCGATCAGGAGCTCCTCGACCTGCTTCGCTTTGTCGGGCTTGGCTTCGAGGAGAGCGACAATTCCCTTGGTGATGTTCGACATGTCCTCACGATGCGCTCGATGACGCCGAAACCACAGTGGCGGAAACGACAACGATGATATCAATTACGACATGCGCATCTGCATCCTCGTCGTCGAGGACGTGTTCGACTCCGGGCTGTCGACGCTGCTCGACACCTTCGAGGTCGCGAACGAGCTAGGTGGCGTCCACAAGTTCGAGGTCACCGTGGCGTCGCCCCGCGCACGCGTACGGACACATCACGGCCTGACAGTTCCCGTCGTCAAACCACCCTCTCGCGCGGATCTCGTCATCGTGCCGGCGCTCGCCTGCAAGATGCCCGAGACCATCCTCGCAGCGCTCGGTCGACCCGATGTCGAGGCGCTGTGCGAGCACGTGGCCCGGTACTCCGGCAAGGCTCGGATCGCGGCAGCATGTACCGGCACGTTCGTGCTCGGCCGCGCCGGCGTGCTCGATGCGCATCGCGCGACCACGAGCTGGTGGCTCGGCCCGACGTTCCGGCAGGCGTTTCCCAACGTCGAGCTCGACGAGACCGAGATGCTCGTCGATGATGGCCGTGTGATCACGGCTGGTGCCGCGCTCGCGCACGTCGACCTGGCGCTCGCGCTGATCCGCGAGCACAGCCCAGATCTCGCCGCGACGGTCGCCCGCTACTTGCTGATCGATCGCAGACCCTCGCAAGGCCAGTTCGCCGCGCCGTCGCACGTCGCCCACGACGACGAGCTCGTGAAGCGCTTCGAACGATCGATCCGCAACAACCTGAGCGACGCCTTCGATCTGTCGCGCACGTCTCTCCTTATCGGCGCGAGCCCGCGCACGGTGCAGCGCCGGATCCGCGCGGTGCTCGGCAAGTCCCCGGTCGCGTTCGTCCAGGATCTCCGGCTCGAGCATGCGATCCATCTCCTGCAGGTGACCCAGGACAGCGTCGACGACATCGCCGGCGCGGTCGGCTACGAGGATGGATCGACACTGCGCACCCTGCTGCGCCGTCGCAAGCACGTCGGCGTTCGCGAGCTGCGCGCGCGTGCTTAGGGCTCGCGGCGTGACGGGAGCTGCGCCGTCGGGCGCACGCGCTCGTCCTCGCGGATCACGAACCGGCGTTGCCCGGTTTCGCGCCACCATGCCGCCCACCGTTCGGCCGCGAGGTCGCGCTCCTTGCGCGGCAGATCGAAGTGGTAGCCGAAATACTCGCCGGTCAGCCGACGCAGCGAGTTGATCGCCACCTCCCGCAGCGGGTCTTCCTTGTGCGACAGGCCGTCGATCAGCCACTCGATGCGATGCCGCGAGCGCGCCACCTCGTACCACTTGCGCCAGCGCTTCTCGCTCGGGCCGAAGTCTTGGGCGGTCAGCGAGATCAGCGCCTTGCGCGAATGGTCGCCGCTCCGATCGCTGCGCTCGATCACGCCGATCAGATCCGCGATCGCCTCGGTGTCACCGAGCTCGACGATCGCGGCCGAGGCCGCGCCGACCACTTCGGGATCGCTCGAGTGCACCGCGCGCCGCGCTCGGGCGAGCGCGTGATTGAGATCCGAGACCGGATACCCTGCGAGCGCTTCGATCGCGCAACCGCGTACGCCGTAGTCCTGGTCGAACAACCGCTCGACGAGCGCGTAGACCGCGTTGCGCGGCCGCAGCTCCATGCAGCACACCGTCGCGTAGTACCGGATGTCGCGCTGCGGTGCCGACATCTTGTCGATCAACAGCTCCGCCGCGATCGAGCCGAGCCGGATCACCAGCTCGAGCAACCCACCGTACTGCCCGGCGCGCAGCGGCCTGCCCGTCACGCCGAAGCGCTCGACGCGCAGCGTGCCGGGGAACCGCCGCATCAACGACCCGAGTGTCTCGTTCGCTCGCTCGACGGCCTCGTCGAGAGCTTCCTCGGCGTAGCCCTCGCGCGCGTGCTCGATCTCGCTGAGGACCTCGTCGATCGGTCGCCGCGGAGCCTGCGTCTCGATCACGATCTCGGCGACGGCCAGCTCGGGGACGACCGGCACCTCGACCACCTCGACCGGCGCCGGCGCAGCCCAGCCGTCGGCCGGCGCCAGCGAGCCGTCAGGCGAGCCAGTACCCTTGGGGTGCTTCGCGACGCGCTTGGTCTCGACGTCCTGCGCCTCGATCGGGGCGATCGGCGCCGCCGGTTCCGGCGTGCGATAGCCCGCGGACTTGTGCTTGACGATCAGGCGCCCGAGCGCATCCGAGGCCGCGGTGGCGATCGGTAACAGCTCGGTGACGTCCGCGAGCCGGATGTCGGAGTGCACGCGATGCGCGACGACGAGCGCGACCACGCGATCGCGCAGCACGATCGGCAGGATCAGCGCCGACGGTGGCGTGTTGCCACCGAACCGCAGCATCATCGAATCGATCGCCGCATCGCCGGAGCTCAGCGGCCCGACATGAGCATGGTGATTGTTGACGACGGTGCGGAACGGCGACACCGCGTCGAGCGGGATCAACACCGTGCTGACCGCAGCGACATCGAGCCCCGTCTCGGCCAGCGCGACTCGGCCGATCACCGCACCACCTTGCACCGTCAGCAGCCCCGCCCACCGCGCACGCGAGCGCGCCGCTCGCAGCAGCGTGAGGAACACGGTGTCGCGATCGTCGGCGGTCGCGAGCTGTTCGCGCGCACGTGCGATCGGCAGCGGTGAATCGCGCCCCTCCGTCGAGATCGGCGTGGTCGGCGGCCGGCGCTGCGAGCGCACGCGCTTCTTCGGGCCCGGTTCTGAAACCGCTTTCGGCACGCCCGTCGACGGCGAGTTGAACGTCACGATCGGTCGCGGTACCGGATCGTCAGGGACGCCATCGCGGCGCGGTCGCGGGATCGCCGGCGAGCTGAGCCGGACCGGTGGCGGATCCGAGGGCTTCGTCGTCGCCCGGTTCGGCTCGATCCCCATCAGCGTGGGATTGCGCAGCCGGAGATCCTCGACCGCGATCACCGTCTTCTGCGTGTCATCCTCGCGCGTGAAGTCATCCGCGCGCACGGGTGCGGGCGTGGGCTGGGTCTCGGCGTGCAGTGGAACCCCGCGCGGTGAGACCTCGTCGACGATCACCGCCTTGCCGCGCCCGACCGGCTGGATCGCGGAGTCGACATCGAGCGCGCGCGCGAGCGTGGTGAACCGCGCCGGCGGATCCGAGCCGTATGCCGCCGCGAACACGAGATGCCACCGATACTCCGGGGTGATCAGCGGCTGCAGCGGCCGATCGATCAGATCCGCCAGATCCTCGAGCTCGGTCAGCTCGAGCGGTGCGCACACCAACATCCGCACGGCCTCGCCATCGAGCGCCACGGGCACCGCGCGGTACTGCTCCGAGATCGCACGCGACACCAGCTTCACCGCACCGTCGTCGATCTTGTGGCCTTCGTTGCGCGCCGCGGGTGGTAGCCCCGAGGCGAGCGCGAGGTATTGCGTCAGTCGATCCTCGGGCACGAGGTTCATCTCGAGCAGGATCGTGTCGAGACAGCCGCCATAGATGACCTGGCGCTGGAACGCCTTCTCCATCCGCTTGACGCCGACCAGGCCGTCGCGAACGAGGAGTGAGCTCAGGCGCGAGGGCATCGCCACGACCTCATGCGCGGATCACGTACGTGCCCGCGAGCCAGTCTTGCAGACCCCGCTTCTCACTGTCGAACCCCATCCACAAGAAGCCGAGGAACAACGTGGCCACGCTCGCGAGGTAGCCGGCACAGCGTGCCGCGCAGCGCGCCGGTGATGGCCGGTCGCCGTAGATGTCGATCACGCGCATCTTCATCAGCCGCATCCCGAGCGTCCGCCCCTGCAGCAAATGGAACACGAACAGGTAGGTGATGCCGACCGCGACGAACAACACGATGCCCATCACGATCGCCGGATCGGTGGCGAGCACGAGATCGATCCACAGATCGAGATCGAGCAAGCGCAGCTTCTCCGACGGCAACCTCACGCCGGTGATCTTGCTGACCAGAAACGTGATCAGCATCGCCGTCGGAATCACGATCGCGAGATCCACCATCGCGGCGACCGCGCGCTTCCAGAACCCGACCACGTGCACCACCGGCGCTCGCGACTTGTCCTTCGGAAGCTTCACGTCCTCGCGCGGGATCACCGGCTTGTCGACCGTCTTGGGTGCCGAAAACAGGGGCTCGGTCACGACAGAGGGCGCGGCTGTGGGCTCGGTGTTGGCATCTTCCGACGCCTCCGGCTCCGACCCCGCATCACCCTTCAACAGGCTTGGCTCGCGCTCCGCCACTAGGTCGGTTTTATCCCCCGGCGCCCGGGAACGCAATTATGCGGCTTACCTGGCTTTCTCCCGTCTACCGGGCGGTTGCGCGGGCCGGGGGCTGGGCGCCGTGCGCGCGCGCTACGAACCGGCACGGTTTGCCCTCGAATCCACCGGGCTTCGCGTGGCTCGCCAGGTGAATGACTAGAAGCGATGAGCACCGGGTATCCACCACTCTCCACCGAGGAGGAGCGCCGCGCCAACCAGCACGGGGCGATCAAGGCCGAGGTTGTCGACGATGTCAGCAGGGAGGTCGCGGACCGCGCGGCTGGCACCCAGGTCGCCGGCGAGGCCGAGAAGATCGATCATGCGGCCGGCGCACTTCGCCAGCATGCGCTGGACGAGGTGGTCGGCACCGAGCGGGCCGCCCAGCGCTCGCGGGGGATCGCGCGCCTGTCGCAGTTCCTGGACTACGGCTTCTTCCTCATCTACGCGCTGTTCGCGATCCGGTTCTTCCTGGGGCTCGCGAACGCACGCCCCACGTCCGGCTTCGTCAAGTTCATCGTCGCGGTGACCGATCCGCTGTTCGCGCCGTTTCGCAACATCGTCGAGAGTCCGAAGCTCGACGGTGGTGGGCACATCCTGATGCCGATCGTGATCGCGTTGCTCGCGTATGGCGTGCTGCACTTCGCGATCAATCGCTTGCTGCGCGTGGTCATCGAACGCAAGACGGCGATCTAACGGCTCGAGGACGAGCCACCCCGTTCCCCATCATTCGCCTGGTCGAAGGATCGACACAGGCGAACTCTGAGGGTTAGCTCTTCGCCGTCGACGCGTAGACGCCCTTGGCCATCAGCGAGCGCTCCGTCTTCGCGCGTGCCGCGTAGATCGCTCGGCGAGCCGTGGCGATGTCGGCGTCCGCGGGTGCCGCCCGGAATGCCAGCTCGATCAGCTCGCAGGCGAGGCGCGGGTCCTCGACCTGTCGTGCGCGCTCCGCCAGCTTCGCGGCACCGCCTGCCAACCCAGCCAGCTCGCGGGCCAGCTCGGCCTCGCGCGGCGGCTTGAGGTGCGCCGGGTTGCCATCCCACCAGCCACCGTAGAGCCGGCACAGGTTGCGAACCACGAACTCGGGCTCGTCGTAGATCGGGGCGAGGTACGGGCGAGAGGCCAGCTCCGCAGGCGGCTTGACGGCGGCCAGGATCTCGTCGAGCGGCGTGCCTTGGTTGAGTAGCGCGAGCACCTGATCGACCAGCGACTCGAGGTAGCTCGCGGTGTCGTCGAGCAGCCGGTGGACGTTCGCGGCACCGTAGATCGGCACGCCGTGACCAGGACACAGCACCTCGGCGCCACAGGCATCCATCGCGCGCAGCGCCTGCGCCCACTCGCGGGGATAGCGCTGGACTTTTTGCGGGTTACCGCAGTTCGGCGATGCCCAGATCACCAGATCGCCCGCACACAACACGCCCGCGTCCGGTACCCACACCCAGGTCGCGTCGTCGGTCTCGCCGAGCGCGTGGTGGAGCTCGAACCGGCGACCACCGATGTCCCTCGACAGTCGATCCGCGTAGACCTCGTCGGGCGCGCGGAAGTCACCCGGGAACCCCGCCTTGGTCTGGAACTGCCGGGCGTTGATCTTGTCGTTGTAGCCCTGCGTCAGCTGGTACCGCGCGAACCTGCGGGGCACCGCCTCGTGGGCGATCACGTGGACCGGGCGTCCGGCGTCTGCCTCGTAGCCCTCGACCCCGAAGCAGTGATCGACGTGCCCGTGGGTCCAGATCGCCGTGTGCGCCGGGGAGGCCACGACCTTCTTCAGTAGCTCGCGCGTGGCATCCGCGAGCACGAAGCTGCCGGTGTCGACCAGCACGAGCCCGGCATCGGTCTCGAAGGCCGTGACGTTCGCGAAGCTGGCAGCGAAGTACGAGCGCGCTGCGACCTCCTCGGCCACCCACCGCGGCTGCATCGGGTGGGCATCGTCGATCGTGATCTTGCCGGACAGCAGATCGGCGGAGTGATCGCGCAGCATGCGCACTGATAGCACGCGACGTTTGAATCACGGCGCGGTGTTACACGTTAGGCTGCGCGTGATGCGTCATCTGCTGGTGCTAGCTCTGCTCGCATGTGGTTCCAAGAAGGAGCCACCACCTGCACTCCCTCCACCGGATGCCACCGTCGCCGCGATCGATGCCGGGGCAAAAGCGCCGGAACCCGACGGAAGCGTCGCGGTGGGCAGTGGGTCGGGGGCCGCGGTGGCCGAGCTGCCCGTCGTTCGCAAGATCTACGTCGACAAGATTCCCGACGTCGCGACGTTCGAGGCGTACTCGAAGGAGCTCGGCGGCGAGCGGTTCGCGAAGTTCGTCCTCGATCTCAAGACCGACTCCATCTACTACTTCGATGTCAACGTCTATCCCGTCCACAAGGACTTCATCTTCGGTGCGCTCTACAAGAAGCCGAAGACGCCCGCGGCCGTCCATCTCGTCGATCGCAACTATCACGAGGTCAAGCCGGACTTCATGATGGTCTACGTCGTCCACCACGTCAGCGTCGATCAATGGACGTTCGCGTACTGGGCCGGCGACAGGGCGACCAGCGCGCACGTCGAGCGCGCGTACAAGAAGATCAAGGCGACCTTCTACAACGGCGACAAGATCCGGTTCCGCCCCGACTCCGACTACCAGGTCAAGGTGGCAAAGGCGACGAAGGACGTGCCTTTCGTCCTCAACGACGAGCTCTACAAGGCGCAGTCGTATGTCGCGTTCAATCCGGGCAGCTCGGTTGGCAAGCTACGGATCGTGCCGGCGGAGATACCGGAGGATCAGCTGACGTTCGATCCCGGCGAGATCGTCGTGCTCCAGGCCGTGCTGTCGGACATCACGCCGGTCGCAGGCATCATCTCCGAGACATTCTCGACGCCGCTCTCACACCTGTCGCTGCGTGCGAAGGGCTGGAAGATCCCGAACATCGGACTGGTCGACGCGCAGACCAAGCTGAAAGACCTCGACGGCAAGATCGTGTTCTTCGAGGCCAAGGGCACCACACATACCATCCGTGTCGCGACGCCCGCGGAAGTCGCCGCCAACGCCGCGAAGCGAGCGGCGGTCCCGAAGGTCACGGTCCCGAAGGTCGATCTCGCCGCCGACGATCTGCGTCAACTCGACGCGATGCGCGCGAAGGACGAGGTCATCTTCGGCCCGAAGTCGGCCAACCTCGGCGAGATCATCTACGGCAAGGTCGCGAACATCAAGGTGCCGCCCGGCTTCGGCATCCCGTTCAGGTTTTACGACGAGCACCTCAAGACCCACACGCTCGACAAGCAGCTCACCGCGCTGCTCGACGATCCGCTGGTGCAGAAGGATCCGAACCTGCGCAAGGGCAAGCTCGAGGCGTTCCGCAAGGCGATCGAGATCGCGCCGATCTCGCCGGAGCTGTGCACCAAGGTCGGCGAGGGCATGAAGCTCCTCGGGCCCCTCGAGCAAGGCGTGTTCGTGCGCAGCTCGACGAACGCGGAGGATCTCGCTAGCTTCTCCGGCGCAGGCCTCCACGACACGAAGCCGAACGTGAAGGGCATCGAGGCGGTCTGCAACGCGATCAAGGCCGTGTGGGCGTCGACCTGGACGCTCCGCGCCTACGATGCGCGCGCGTTCGCCGGGATCGATCAGCGAACCGTCTACGGCTCCGCGCTCGTCCAGGTCGCCGTTCCGGCCACCGCCGCCGGCGTGGTGGCCACGGTGCACCCGACCGATCCCGACGACGACAAGAACTACACGATCAACGCGAAGAGCGGCCTCGGCATGGCCGTCGTCGACGGTCGCAAGATTCCCGAGAGCCTGATCGTCAGCTGGTACAACCGCGGCATCCGCGTGCTGTCGCGCTCCGACGAGCCGACCATGTTGGTGTTCGACGAGAAGGGCGGTGTCCACGAGGTGGTGAACCCCAACAAGGGCAAGCCGGTGCTGAGCGATCAGAAGGCCGTGCAGCTCGCGCAGGCCAGCAAGCGCCTCACCGAGCTGTTCAAGAACACCAAGCTCGATATCGAGTGGGTCTACGTCGGCGACCAGCTGTACATCGTGCAGACGCGCCCGCTCGTCGGTCAGTAGTGGCCCACGACGACAGCGAACCGCGGCCCGCGAGCGTCGTCAACGCGAAGCAGCCCGATCAACGCCCGGAGGGTCTCGGGTTGCTCGCGGTCAGATCGCGCAGCCCGTGGCTCGCGCCAGTCGTCGCGGTCGCGCTGGGCGTGATCGCAGTGATCGCGGTCTGGGTGATCCGCGGCTCGTCGCCGTGGCGCCCCGAGGTGATCGATCTGCCGCAGTCCGACGAGAGCAGCGACGGCGCGGCGCTGTCTCCCGACGGCATGCTGATCGCGTGGAACGCGAGTCGCGACGAGGGGCCGTTCCGGATCTTCGTCGCGAACGCGGATGGCACCGGAGAGCGCCGCCTCCCGCAGGACGGATCGTTCGACGAGCCGCGCTGGACGCGCGACGGCAAGTTCCTGCTGGCATCCGCAAAGGATCAGCTCCTCAAGGTGCCGCTCGACGGCAGCGCACCGCGCTTGCTCGGCGCGAACGGTAACAGCCCCGACGAGTGCGGCAAGGGCGTCGTGTTCACACGCACCGGCGCGGATGGGTCTCGCTTGTTCTACAAGCCGTACGATGGCGTCGAGCGGGAGCTCGTGCGCGCGTATGCCGACGAGTGGCTCGAGAAGCCGCGCTGCGATCCGAGCGGGACGCGCGTGCTGTTCCTCCGCGGCATGGCCCCGGCGTCGGCGTTCGGCACCGACGTCTACGTCAGCGATCTGGAGGGCAGGGCGTCTCCCCTCACGACCGACCACAACGCCGGGTCTGCGGTGTTCTCGAACACGGGTGACACCGTCGTGTTCGCCGCGCGTGTCGCCGACGGCAAGATCCAGCTACTGGAGGTCTCGTCGAGCGGCGGTGCGCCTCACCAGATCACCTTCGACGACGGCCCGGATGGCTCGCCGGATGTCTCGCGTGATGGCGCGACGTTGCTGTTCCTCCGCGAGGTCAATCTGTTCTCGATCTACGGCGGCGTCCGCACCGACAAACCGCGCAAGCTGAGCTCGCGGCGCGAGAGCGCGTACAACCTGCGCGTGGCCTCGGCAAACGGCGAGACCCTGCTCGCCGAGCGGGCACCGGGCATGATCCTCGTGATCGACACCGTCGCCGGCACGGATCGCGAGCTCTCACCCGGGCATCTCCCGTTCCCATCCCTCGACGGCAAGACGGTCTACTTCCGCGCCCTCGACGATCCAGCGCACTTGATGGCGATCCCGATCACCGGCGGGACACCCACGTTGATCGCCACGCTGCCGGGCCGCATCGTGCTCGGGGTCGACGGGCCCGACGGTCAGCACGTGATGGTCGACGAGCCGGAGCATCACCTCGTCTCCAACCGGATCGGTCCCGACGGCACACTCACTGACGAGGGCGCGCACTGGGTCGTGCCCGCGCCGCACGGCGGCTGGCGATTCTGGCAGAAGCCCGGCCTCGAGATCGAGCTGCGCGTGATCGCTCCGGGCAAACCTCTCGGCTCGATGGACTGCGTGTTCACGGTCGAGTCCCAGATCAACGCGTGGCTCGACGATCACCACCTCGCCTATCTGCTGACCGTCGACGACCACGAGACGTGGCACATCCTGGACGTGCGCACGTGCACCGATGCAAAACCGCTCATCGAGACCTTCGACGTCGGTGACAACGGCCTCAACGCGGTGCTTGCCTCCGACGGCAAGCACTGGTTCACGACCAAGAGCGTGTCTCGCGTGACGCGGCACCTCGCCCGCAACTTCGCATCGCGCCCGCGCTGATCTGCAGGCTCGCGCGCCGATGTCACGTCACGCGACGAGGCAACGCGACCTTGCACTGGTTCGCCGCTTGCTGACGCCACATGACATGAGAGCTTGTCTTCTTGGTGCTGGTGCAGCCGCCGTCCTCGCGCTTGCCGCGTGTGGTGGCTCGGACAACGACCCGATGGACCCGACGGATCCGACGGACCCGACGGACCCGACGGATCCGACGGACCCGACGGATCCCACGGATCCCGCGCTCCTCGCCCAGGACAACGACGAGGTCGCGGCGATCCTCGCAGCGCACCTCGCCGCGGAGTTCCCGGCGCAGCTGATCGTCGCCGATGTTTCGCGGGGCAACTATCCAGAAGGCTTCACGCTGACCGGCACCGGCGCTGACGGCCTCGAGTACACCGGCACCGGCGTGCTCGGCGCGCTGAACTTCGAGTTCAGCTACTTCTGCCACGGCGATCCCACGCCGGGGGATCCCTCGGTTCCGTGCGACGGCACCGCTCATCACTCGCACTTCACGCTGACGCAGACCGGCGCGCAGGCGATGGGCGAGATCAACATGACCGCGATCTCGCGCACCGCCGAGTGGGAGATCCGCGATATCGCCCTCGCCAAGGCGCGGTTCTTCGGCACCGACGCGTTGTCGCTGCAGACGTCGGTGACCACGGCCGGCGTGCGGGCCGATTACGACCTCGGGTTCGAGGCGACCTACACGCAGGTCCGCTACCTCGCGGCGCAGTCGATCCCGACGCTCGGCACGATCGACTTCACCGTCTCGGTCGACCGCACCCGTGACGGCGATCTCCGCACGTTCGATGCGACGGCACAGGTGACGTACGGCGGCAATGCCGCGCCGACCACGCTCGTGCTCGATGGCGTGACCTACTCGTTCGACCTCGCGTCCGGCACCGCGACCAGGATCTAGAGATCCTTCCACCACCGTGCGCGGACCCGATCGCGATATGCGGTCAGGTTCGCGTGCTGGGTGACGGCCTGCTTGATCGGCGAGTCGATCGGAAACGGCAACACCGCCTCGAGGAACGCATACAGCGTGCAATCGATCGTGCGCGGCTGGTCACCGAGGAAGAACGGCTTGTCACCGAGGAGCTCCGCCACCGCCGCCCAATCCGCGATGCCGAGCGCCTCGACTTGTTCCGGCGTATGGCGTCCGGTGCCTTGCTCGTGCAGCTTCTTGCGCTGCGCCCGCCGGACGAGCGGCAAGACGAAGCCGGGCACGAACTTCTTGAACTCGCGCGCCGTCTCCGCGTAGCCGTCGTCGGCGTGCCATCGCAGGTAGATGCCGATGAAGTAGAACGCTTCCTCGAGCGTGCGGCGCGTGATCCTGCCGAGCGCAGCATCGCGGGGCGGCAATCCAGCATCGAGCGGTCTCGCGAGCTCCTGCTCGAGCCTCTCGATGATCAGCTGCGAGTCGCCCATCAACCCGCTCTCGAACCTGACGTACGGGACCTTCCCCTTCGGCGCATCGCCACGCGAGAACTTGCCGAGCTTGTAGGGCACCTCTGCCATCCGCAGATACGTCTCGAGCTTGGTGCAGAACGGACTGAGGTTCGGCGTGCCCCACGGACGTGTCGGTGGCTGATGAAGCGTGATCTCCATCCACGGAGTATCCGCTGGTCGAGGTCCGCGCCCGCTGCGACAAAGCTGCCTGCGACAAGCCGGCATGTAACCAACTCACGCACGGTGCGTAGATGCCTCACCCGAGACGACCAAGCCGCAGTCATCGAGTCTGTAACCTGGCTGGTGTGGCGGCGTAGCTGCGTCCGTGCCGGCACCGGAGCTCGTTCGTGTTCGGTGCTGTCCAACGTGTCGGGCGGCGTATCGGAGCGACTTCGCGCGGTGCCCCACCGACGGTGCGCTCCTCGAGGACCACGATCGGGACCCCTTGCTCGGATCGGTCATCGCCGAGCACTACGAGATCGATCAACTGATCGGCGAAGGAGGGATGGGGCGGGTCTACCGCGCTCGCCACACACGCCTCCACCACCGGCAGTTCGCGATCAAGGTGCTGATCGGTGATCTGGCGACCACGACCGAGATGCGGATGCGCTTCGCCCACGAGGCTGAATCAGCGAGCCGGCTCGATCATCCCAACGTCGTTCCGGTCGTCGATTTCGGACGAACCGAGGAAGGCCTGATGTTCCTCGCGATGGAGCTCGTCGCCGGGCCCACACTGGCCCACGTGATCGCCGCCTGCGGACCGATCTCACCCACGCGCGTGATCGCGCTCGCGCGTCAGCTCTGCCTCGGCCTCGCGCACGCGCACGACCGCGGGCTCGTGCATCGCGACTTCAAGCCCGACAATGTGATCGTGGCGCTGGCCGATGGAGTCGAGGTGCCGCGCATCGTCGACTTCGGGCTCGCGATCTCCAACGACGAGCTCGCGACGCGCTTGACCACCGCCGGCGTCACCCTCGGGACTCCGACCTACGCATCCCCCGAACAGACCCACGGCGAGCCCGTCGATCGCCGTGCGGACCTGTTCGCGCTGGGCGTCACGCTCTACGAGATGCTGGCCGGCACGCCACCGTTCGAGGGTGGGGCGCTCGAGGTCATGCATCAGAACGCGACCGCGACGCCACCCGCACTCTCGGTCCGCATCCCGGAGGCGCTCGAGGCGATCGTGCGCAAGCTGATGTCGCGGGCGCCCGGGGATCGCTTCGCGACCGCGACAGATGTGATCGCCGCGCTCGATCTGGTGGTTGCCGTCGAGCAGATCCGGATCGTCAGACCGCGCCGCCGGATCCTGATGCTCGCGGCGGTCTCGACCCTCGCAGTCGGGGTGATGGCGATCGCCGTACCCCGAGAGGCCGCGCCGATGGAGGCAGTCGCGGCGGTCCTCGCGCCACCGTCGCCGCCCCGGCAGGAAGCTCCTCCCGAGATGCCTGGCGAACCACCACCGATCGTCGTCGCGCCACCACCGATCGTCGTCGCGCCATCCCCGTCAAAGCCGGTCCGCCGTGCGATCGCGAGGCGACCGCCCACCCGGATCGGGCCGGCGATCGAGTCCGTCGAACCCGTGCCGTCACCCGTGCCGTCACCCGTGCCGGCATCCGTGATCGACGAGCCAGAGCTCGCCCCGGCACTCCCCTCCCCACCGATCGTCATCCCGCCTGTCGTGACCCGCTCGCTCGTCGACGCGCGCGCCACGATCGGCAGCCTCCAGATCCGCGGCTCGCTCTCGACCGCGCCGGTTCGCAGAGCGATCGAGCGCACTGGTCCCGAGCTTCGCGCGTGCTACCTAACCACCGCGAAGGCGGCCGGCCGCGATCAGCCGACCTCGGTGCGCGTGTCGTTCGAGATCGATGACACCCGGCGCGCTACCAAGATCCGCGCCGATGGATGGCCGGAGCTCTCGCGCTGCATCACGGGTGTGCTCCGTGGAGTGCGCACGCAGACCGCACCCGATGTCGGGACCGTGCCGGTCTCGTTCGAGGTCGCGTTCACCCCGGAGCTCCGATGAAGGTTGCAATCGTGTTCCTCGCCGGATGCCTCGGCCCTCAGGTCGATGACACACCGCTGTCGTCGACGGTCCTCCTGCCGGCCGGCTCCACCGTCGCATCGTTACTCGACGATCCCGTGCGTGCGGCGCAGGTCGCCGACCACGATGGTGTCGAGGGTGCGATCCCTCGCCAGACCGCCTTCTCGGGTGGGGCGGTCGTCCACGTCTGGGACTTCGGTCCGGCTCCGGCGTTCGCGGCGCCGTTGTTCGTGCTGATGGCGCGCGACGGCGACGGTGGCTTGGTCCGGATCTCCCACCACACGATCGTCGACGTCATCCCGGGCGATCCCGGGTACTCGCCGTTCTGGACGCCGTTCGTCCTCGAGGTCACCGAGGCGTATGCAGGCGAGCTGGTGACGTCGGTCTCCGCCGTCGAGGAGGCGGTCGAACGCGGCCTCGTTCACCCACCGATCGCACAGGACCTCGCCGTCAACTGCCCGGTGATCGGCGCGGGTGTCACGGTCGAGGTCGGCGCGGGTCAGGTCGCGACACCGAACGCGCTGTTCTATTACCGCGGGGTCGAGGCCCCGTACTTCGACTTTGGAGAGATGCCGGTGGTCGCCGGTCGCATCCCCGAGTCCGCGCGTTACCGCGTGCGCCGCGAGGGGCAGGAACCTCTCAGCGAGCTCGTCCGCCACGTCGACATGACCGGCGACGGCGATCTCAATGACAGCAACGATCTCTACCTCGTGGATCCTGCGGTGGTCACCTCGTCGCCATTGCTTCGCCGGACCGATGTCGTCGTGCGCGCGTCGATCGCGTCGATCGACACCTCGCAGGACGAGACGATTGCCGAGCTGCAGAACGCGACGCAGCTATTCTCACCGGCGCCGCAGCCTGCGGTGGTCGGCTACGAGGTCACCGACGAGGTGCACAACATCGTCGGGCAGCGTTCGGTGGGCGGCTTGTGAGGTGCGCGCTACTCCTACTGCTCGCGGGCTGCCTCGACGCGGTCGCGCCCGATGTCGGTCCGCCGCTGCGTCCGATCTGCGACAACGTCGATTCTGATCCGGCGTCGACGGTCTCGTTCGAGACCGATCTTCGTGCCGGCCTCTTCGAGGTGCACTGTACGCGGTGCCACACGCCCGGCGGAGACACCCCGATCGGCCTCGATGTCGGCGGGCTCGACCTGACGAGCTACGAGACGCTCCGGCGCGGTGGCGTGCAGAGCGGCGAGGACATCGCGCGCCCCGGCGATCCGTGCGGCAGCCTGTTGCTACAGAAGGTCGGCGCCGCCGCACCGTTCGGCGCGCGGATGCCCCTCGATGGTCCGCCGTATCTCGGCGCTCGGGAGCAGCGCTTGATCGCGGACTGGATCGCGGAGGGCGCGGTTGCTAACTAGGTTGTTCGTCCTGGCGATCGCCGCGTGCACCTACGAGCCTAGCTCGTTCGTGATGCAGGTCGCCGCTGGTGGGCCGGCGCTGCGGCATGATTGCGAGCTCGCCGAGCGACGGTGCGCGCGCTGCCACAGCATCGAGCGCGTCGAGCGTGCGCAGATCGTCGTTCCCCGCCAGTGGCGCGACTACGTGCACCGGATGCGGCTGATGCCCGGTAGTAACGTTCCACCCGACGAGGAGCGACCGATCACGCGGTGCCTGGTGTTCCGGACCTCCGGCCAACCAGGTCTCGACGAGCTCGCCGCGGAGGACCGATGAAGTGGTTGTTGGTCCTCCTCGTCGTCGTCCTCGTGCGCGTGGCGATCGCGGACGAGGCGCGGTTCGAGCGCAACCTCGCGGGCTCCGTCCAGCTCGACTACCTGTCGAATCCACGCGGCACCGCGCAACCCGAGCAGGGGCTTCGCGGAGGCACCGTCGAGCTGTCCCTCAAGTTGACGATGGACTTTGGCGATCACGTGTCGTCGAGCGTCAAGGTGTGCTTCGCGTGTCATGGCTTCGAGCTCGGGATGGCGTTCTTCGACCTGCGCGTCGCCGACGAGCTCAACGTTCGAGTCGGTCGGTTCTCTCCGGCGTTCGGCAGCTTTCCGTTGCGCAGCGATCCCGCGAATCACAGCACCAGTGACAAGCCGCTACCGTATGACATGGGGCGGATGCTCCGCCTGCGCGAGTGGAACGAGGGCGTGTTGCCAGCACCGTGGGTGGATAACGGGATCGAGATCAACGGATCCCACTTCTTCGGGAAGTCGGTGCAGCTCGACTACGCCGCCTATGCGATCGGGGGACCGAAGGGCGATGACAACGCCATCGACTTCGACTTCAAGCAATCGCGCTCGCCGGAGCGCTACTACGTCGACAACAACTCCGAGCCCGCGGTCGGCGGCAGGATCGCTGCGACGCTCGATCTGCCGGCCTCGAAGGTGCTGACGCTCGGGGCCTCCGCGATGTTCGGACACTACGATCCGAGTGCTCACCTCGGCTTCGCCATACTCGGTGCAGATGCGACGCTCCAGCTCGGCAAGTCCTTCGTGCGGACCGAATACCTGATCCGCCGCACCGAGTTGTCGATCGGGGACGATCCTGCAGCGCGCTTCAAGTACGGCCCGGGCGCCAACGGATCGTTCGCGCGCTACTCGCTCAAGGATGGCTTCGTCGCGGAGCTTCAGATCCCGATCTCGCGTTTCGAGGTGATCGGGCGCTGGGATGGACTGCGCCGGTTTGGCAACGTGCTCGCGACCAGCACGCTGCGTTCGCAGAGCACCGTGCTCCGCTACACCGCAGCGGCGACCTACCGGCTGACGGGAGCCCTCCGCCTCAAGACCAGCATCGAGCGGTACGACTTCAGCGACTACGCCGACGAGCTCGTGATCCACGCCGGGCTCGCGGGTCCGTTCTAGCCCCAATGCCGATCGGTTGGTTAGCGTAAGACCGGCATTGGCTCTAGCGTTGCTTCGTCTGCGCTCGCGCAGCCTGCGCTGCGCCTTGCGCTAGGGTGAGCTCTTAAGATCTCACCTATGAGGGTGAGCTAGTACGACTAACCTAGTACGCGTTTGCTGCGGACCCCGCAAACATCCTCGACGAGCGTTCGTTATAACGACGGTTATAGCGAGATTGGTTATAACAATCGTCATAACGATTACGCTTGGTGGGGTCGCGAGGACCTTGATCCCGATTCGCGCCGAGGGCCGAGAAAGCGCATGTGCGAATCCTCGTCGGAAACGGCTCCTGAGATCTCACCTGAAAGCGCCGGCTAGCTGCGCGAAGCGTGACGGATCAAGGCGACGGCGATCGTCGGTGCGGTCTCTGCGCGCAGCACCCGCGGGCCGAGGCCAACTGCGACAAAGCCGCTTGCGACAAGTCGCTCGAGCTCGTCGGGCGTCAAGCCACCTTCGGGGCCGCTCGCGATCGTGACGTCCGTTGCCTCACCGACCGCGAGGGGCGTCTCCGTCGACGGGTCGAGCACGATGCGATCACCCGCGGGCAAGCTCGCGATCGCCGAGGAGAGATCGTGCGCGTAGCTCAGCGTCGGAACCTGCGCACGCCCGCATTGGCGAGCCGCCGCTTCACAACCTGCGCGATGCTTCGCGAGCCTGCCTTCGCGTCGCGAGTCTTCGAGGCGCACCACCGCGCGCGTCGCGGGCCACAACACGATCGAATCGACACCGACCTCGACGAGCTTCTCGAGACAGGTGTCCATCCGATCGCCCTTGATCACGGGGAGCAGCACGCGCACGTGCGGAGGCTTCGCGAGGATCACCTCGGGTTCGTCGACCTGGAGCACGGTCTCGGCATCGCTGATCTTCACGATCGTTGCCGCCGCCCTCCGGCCTTGACCGTCGACGATCTCGACCGCTTCTCCGATCCGCGCGCGCCGCACGCGACCGAGATAGTGATGTTCGACGCCGGAGATCCGGAGCTCGCCGGCAGCGAGCACCTCCGGGGCGACGAAGATCCTCATTTCGTCAGCGTCACCGACGACCACTGCGGATCGTGCTGGCTCGCTCGAATTCTCAGCATGCGCATGCCCGCCGCGATGAACTCCTGCGCGAGCGGCTCCGCTTGCGGCGTCAGCAGCCCCGACAGGATCAGATTTCCACCCACACTGACGCGCGCGATCAGCTCGGTCATCAGCGCGCGGAGCACGTGCGCCTGGATGTTCGCGAGCACGAGCGGAAACTGTTCGCCGAGCGTCGTCAGCGTGTCGAGCGACGCGGCGATCCGATCGGCGACGCGATTGATCGACGCGTTGTCGTTCGTCGCATCGACCGCGAGTTGATCGTTATCGATCGCCACGCAGGTCGCCGAGGGCCACCGCTTGACCGCCGCGATCGCGAGGATCCCCGAACCGCAGCCGACATCGAGCACCCGCGTGGGTGACAAGTCGCGATCCGCGATGTCCTGGAGCTCTTCCATCACCAGCCGGGTGCTGGCGTGCGTGCCGGTGCCGAACGCCATGCCGGGATCGAGATCGATCACGACGTCGTCGGCGTGAGGCACGTGCTGTTCCCAGCTCGGCACCACGACGAACTGCCGCGTCAGCCGCGTGACGTGGAAATACTTCTTCCACGCGTCGCGCCACTCGGACTCCGGGACGGCGTCGGCGAGCTTGACGCGCGCCGGATCGACGGCCGCACCGTTGGCTTGCCAGCGGGTCACCACATCTCGCGTTGTCGCGAGCACGGCCGGCGCATCTTCACGCGCCACCCAGAACACGACTTCGTCTCCACGCTGCTCGGTCCCCGCAGCCGCTGCAGCGATCTCCGAAACGATCAACGCAGCGATGTCGTCGACATCAGCTGCACCGACCGAGACGATCACCTCGACCCAATCAGACACACGAAGGTCTGAGTTAGCGGGCCGGGCGTTCGGTCTGCGGCGTCACGCGGCGCTTCATCTCGCGACGGAGGCGCTTGCGAGCCTCGCGCGTCTTGCGCTTCTTCTTGACGCTGGGCTTCTCGTAAAACCGACGACGCTTGAGCTCTTGCAGGATGCCTTCCTTGGACATCTTCTGCTTGAGGATCTTCATCGCCTTCTCGAGGCTGTCGCGAACCTCGACTTCGACGGGCTTTCCGAACGTGTTCTCCATGGGGAGGTCCGTGGGTACCCGATCGCTACAGCCTGGTCAAGCGGCTGAGCGAACGGGTAGCGCCCGCTAGGCCTTGTTGTGCTTGTAGAACAACGTGATGGTCAGGCAGTGGAACTCGGAGTCCGAGCTCTGCGTGACGATCTTGTCCACGATTTCGTGATCGGGATGGCTGCGGATCCAGTCGGTGATCAACTCACCCAGGAGCTCGCGCTCCTTCGCCTTGGTCGCAGAAAACACTTTGACACCGGTGACATCGATCATCCGGCTCTCATCGACAGAAGCTTGCACTCTTGCCACGGCACTCACCTCACTCTTCGTCCGCGACCTCGCTTGGCCGCGATGTGAGGCCACTCTGGACTCGGACCCTTTTCCAGTCAAGCAGGAGAATTCTATTTATGGTGAACAGCCAGGTAGTCCTGTTAGGTGGTTAGCACTGCTCTCCCTAAGTGCGCGGGATCGGCTGGCAACCCTATCCGGCCTTGGTAGTGTCCGCGCACCAGAGGGAGTCCTGATGCTTCGCTTGTTTGTTTCGGCGGTCGCGGTTGCCGCGTTCGCCACCCCTGCCGGTTCCCAGCCCGCAACCCCTGCAAAACCCAAAGCGATCGCGAAGCTACCCTCGATCGAGACCTTCGCCCTGGCCAACGGGCTCAAGGTGGCGGTCCTCGCCACCGAGACGCCGGTGGTTTCGGTCCAGCTCTGGTATCGCGCGGGGAGCAAGGACGAGCCCCGCGATCGCCGCGGCTCGGCCCACATGTTCGAGCACATGATGTTCAAGGGCACCCAGCACCTGCGGACCGATGCTCATCAGCAGTACCTGCAGAGTGTCGGCGGCGTGCTCAACGCGGCGACCGATGAGGACGCGACGCAGTTCATCAACACGGTCCCGGCCGGGTACCTCGACTACGTGCTGCAGCTCGAAGCCGAGCGGATGCGAAATCT
>JBBQJJ010000063.1:0-29712 GCA_038325805.1 Haliangiales bacterium | reverse complement strand
ACCGTCGAATATCCGGAGACTGCCCAGTACCGCTGGAACGAGAGCCCTCCCGCAAGCCGTGTGCGGGAAATCCGCACGCACGGTTTCCACGGGGGTCGTACGGAAACTCTTAAAGAGGGAAAGTAGATCTACCAATGCGCATGCTGCGGCTGCTGGTGGGCTTGGTCGCCATCCCGGCGTGCACCAGCAACATGCAGGAGACGGCGCTCGTCGAGCAGGGCGCGTGTGTGGCGCTCGAAGGGCGAACGTTCACGTCGGTCGACGAGCTCGAGTGCCTGACGCCCGATCGAGGTGGGTCTGAGGACGCCGGCCGCTGTCGCTGGCAGGTGTCGTTCGAGGTCGAGTCCGCACGCGAGAGCCAGTTCACCTGGCTACACTCGGACGTCGGTGAGACCGGTCAGGTCACCTGCAAAGGTGGCGCGCTGACCGCGACGATCAACAACCGCAGGGTGCGCGGTACGTTTGATTCGAAGACGCTGCGCCTGACGTGGGCCGGCGTCTCGTACGTCGCTCAGTAGTCAGCGCTTCGCGGCAGCGGCCGCTTCCTTCTTCTTGTGGAGCGCCTCGAACGACTCCTTGACGGGGAAGGCACCACGGGTGACGCCACCCTTGTGGCGCTCCAGCTTCGCCGGGTCCTTCGACTCGATCGCGACCGGCGTGCCTGATCCTGATCCTGATCCTGATCCTGATCCTGCGGTCGGCTGATCCTCGAGCTTCGGCGCCTCCGCCCTGCGGGCAGCCGGCGAGGGGTCCGAGGGTTGCGTCGTGGTGGGCGTGGGCTTGGGAGCGTCGGCCGTCTTGTCCTTGCAGCCGATCGCCAGCGTGAGGAGCGTGGCGCACAACAACTTCGACATGGCCTCAGGCTAACACGCGACGCGCAACTCGCTCGCTTTCTCGTCGAGGATGCCCCGAAAACCCGAAACGAAAAACGCCGACCTTTCGGCCGGCGTTGGTCGCGTCAGAAACTCGGACGACTAGTTGTCGTTGGCTTCCGTGAGCTCGGGGGCGCCAATGCGACCCGCGCGCGTGTCACGCGCATCGACTTCGACCTTGACCTTGTAGGTGATGTTCGCCGTCAGGATGCCCGGCGAGGTCGACTGGAGAAACACGCCGATGGTCTTCGGCCCAACGATGTCCGTGGTGATCTCGGGATCGACGAACGCCGAGTCGATCATGTGGAACGCTTCGACGCCGTGCGTACCGATGAACGTCGTCAGCGAGCCTCCGAAGAACTGCTGCGGGCGCGGCTGGACGCCGGCCGTGGCGGGGTCGGTGTCTTCGCAGGCGTTGCCAACGCACGGGTCGTTGAACAGCGCGACCTGGAGCGCGCCGGTCGCCAGCAGACCCTGGATCGCCGTGTTGTCGGCGTCGTTGCCACCGGTGATGGTGACGAGCAGATCGGACTCGAGGGGGAAGTTGAACGCGTACGCGTCGACGTCATCCGTGCCGTCCGTCGGGTCGGTCGCATCCGGCGTCAGCGTGAAGTTGCCGGTGTTGAGCGTGCCGCAGTAGACCTTGGGGGCGCCCGAGACGATGGTCGCGTTGGTCGCGACCTTCGCCGTGGCGACACCACCGAACGTCTCGAGGCCGTTGTTCTGGTTGTTGTTGTCCGCAGCTTCGTTGATGTCGCACGCGCCGAGGCTCGCGGGCGTGACGTTCGCGCCGTAGATCGACAAGTCGTACGGCTTCGGAAGCGACGGAGCGCCACCTGCCGAGAGGACGTTGAACACGCCGCCCCAGAGGAGGTAGTTCTTGCTCGGGTCGACCGTGAAGCTCACGAACTCGCCCTGCGGAATGCCGTCGACATCGACGCCGTCAGAGATCAGCGTGCCGCTGCCGAACAGCGTGAAGTCCGTCGCACCCGCAGCCGGTTCCTCGAAGAGGACCCAGTCCATGTCCGCCTGGCCGCCGTCCCAGTCCATCCGGATGGTCAGCTGGTTGACGTTCGCACCAGTCGAGATGAGGTACGTGTCGCGCTCGAAGTAGTCGTCCGAGTGGTCGCCAGCGATGCCCATCTCACCCGCGATGCCCGTACCACCGGTCTGGCCGATGTTGACGGCCGTCGCGTTGTCCGGAGCGTCACCCTCATCCGGGGTCAGCGTGGCGCTGAGGCCGGTGTCCGGGAACGTGATGAGGAAGACGTCGTTGCGGCTGTTCGGGAAGAACCCGCCGCCGTCGCCGGTCGGCGAGTCAACGGGCTTCGGGTCGGTCCCACCACCACCACAGGCGGCCGCAAGCAGGATAACGGATAGGTTGCGAAACTTCATCTTTAGAGTGCTCCTGGGTGGCGATAGAAAGGCGATCGCGTGAAATGTGAAGCGGCGGTTTCACCACAATCCTGCGCCCATGTCTCGCTGAAAATGCATGAAACCCTTTCACAGTGATCGCGAACTCGACCCCTCGGGTCGTGTCATCCGCACAGATTGCTCGGGTTCTGTGACTTATCGGACAGCCGAGACGTCACCGAAGCGAGGTCCCGGTAGATCACCTCGCCAGATCCCGCGCGCGTCGAGCCACGCATCGAACTCTGGCGTGGGGCGTTTCCCGAGGAGGCGTCGCACCGTCGGGATGTCGTGATAGCTGGTCGACTGGTAGTTCAGCATGATGTCGTCGCCCACCGGCAGCGACATCAAGTAGGTGCAGCCCGCGGCACCGAGCAGGACCTTGAGGCTCTCGAGCTCGTCCTGGCTCATCGACGCGTGATACGTGAAGCACGCGTCGCAGCCCATCGGCAGACCGAGCAGCTTGCCCATGCAGTGATCCTCGAGCGCGGCGCGCGTGATCTGCGGCCCATCCTCGAGGTACTCGGGGCCGATGAAGCCGACCACGGTGTTGACGAGGAACGGCTTGTAGCGCCGTGCGAAGCCGTACGCGCGCGCTTCGATCGTCACCTGATCCGCACCGTGATGCGTGTCCGAGGACAGCGCCGAGCCCTGGCCGGTCTCGAAGTACATCCGGTTCGGGCCGCGGGTACTGCCGAGCTCGTTCATCATCGCGGACGCTTCATCGATCAGCTTGAGCGAGATGCCGAACGCCTTGTTCGCGGCTTCTGTCCCCGCGACCGACTGGAACATCAGGTCCATCGGACAGCGGAGCTTGTCGAGCGCCTGCATCTGCACGGTGACGTGCGACAGCACGCAGTGCTGGGTGGGGATCTCGTTGCGGCGGAGCACGTCATCGATCGCGGTCAGGATCTCGGCCGTCGACGCCGGCGTATCGGTCGCCGGGTTGATGCCGATGACTGCGTCGCCGCAGGCGTACGACAGCCCTTCGCGCATCGACGCGAGGATGCCCTGCACGTCGTCGGTGGGATGGTTGGGCTGACAGCGCGACGACAACCTCCCGGGCAAGCCGAGCGTGTTGTTCGCACGGACGACGACCTGGCACTTCGAGCCAACGGTCATCAGATCGAAGTTCGACATCAGCTTCGCCGCCGCCGCGACCATCTCCGGCGTCAGCCCCGGGGCGAGCGCGCGGAGCGTGGGACCCGTGGTGTCGATCTCGAGCAAATACTCCCGAAATTCGCCGACCGTGAGGTGAGCGATGGCGCGAAACGCTTGGTCGTCGAGCTCGTCCTCGACCATCCGGGTCAGCTCGTCCTGCTCGTACGGCACGGCCGGGTTCTCGCGGAGCTCGCGCAGCGTCAGGTTCGCGAGCACCGCGCGCGCGGCCACCCGCTCCACGTTGTCCCGTGCCGACACACCCGCGAGATCGTCGCCGCTCTTCGGTGGGTTCGCCTTCGCGAGCACCTCCTTGACGGAGCCGAACACGTAGCGTGTTCCGCGGATCGTCGAGGCGAGCTGCACGGTGTCGTTATCGCACGCGCTCCGGCGTCCAGTCGTGCGAGTGGACGCGGATCACGAACACCTTGGGACCGCCGAGGTCGGCCGCGTAGGTCGGGTCGGGCTCGACCTCGCGGCAGGTGATCGCGACCGGCCCGGTCTCGGGGGCGGCCGAGCCTGCGGCGAGCCCATAGGTCTGGCCGTCGTCGGTCGTGAAGTTGCGCTCGATCTCACCGGCGCGGCGCGTGCCCGCCGGCCACACGTGCTCGACGAACGCGCCTCGGAGCACCCTCTCCGGACCGATCGAGCGGAGCGGCACGGCGTGGCTCGGTGCGCGCGCGAACCGCATCGTCGCCACCTTGTAATGAGGCGAGTTGATCGCCTGGCCGATCGGTTGATAGTGCGCACCGGTGACGATCACCTCTGCGTTCTCGAAGCTTCGCCAGATCTCGGTCGCGCGGTAGTCGATCACCCAGCGTCCGCTCCGCGGAATCACCTCGGTGCCCCCAAGCTCGAGCCAGACGCCCTGGAACTTCTTTCCGCCAGGTTGCGCGTCCATCCGTAGCGTGGCGCGTACTTCGGCGGCGGGCTCGGGCGTCGGTGGCACGACTCGGGTTTTCCCCGACTGGGGCGCAGACGTCCAGCACGCGGTGACACCGAGGCCGAAAAGAACAGCCGCCCGACGCTGCCAAGCGGGTCCACGAACCCAGACAGCGACGAGCGGCTTGGTAAGCCAGGCTATGGACAGGTGGGAGTGCATCGTACGTGCCTGGCTGGATCCTAGACCCGCGCATGGGCGCACGGGTCACGGCGTGGCGGGACCTTCGATGTCGATGTGCCACGAGCAGTAGCCCCAGCGGTCCGGAGGCATCACGAAATCGATCCGCGCCAGGCAGTTGTTGCGCGATGGACTCATCCAGTCGAGCGTGCAGCTCCGAACGGTGGTCGACGGGAAGAACGTGCCGCTGTCCTCGCTGCGATTGACGGTCGGGCACGGCTGACCGACGTATTGAAACGCCGCGTAGCCGAACAGCGACCAGCCGAGATAGATCGTGCCGTTGAGATAGACGGTCGAGCGAGTTTCGGGCGGCTGATCGAGCGGCTTCGTCTGATGTCCGAGATCATCGAACAGCGCGTGTGCGATCTGGGTCGCGATCGGCGACGTCTCGCCGAGCACCTCACCAGTCGACAGCAGGTCGAAGCCTGCGGGATCGGGGCTGAGGACCTCGATATGGACGCGACTGTCTGGCGTGTCGGAATCGCGGGTGACGATCGCTTCGATCACCGCCTCGCCGGCGTCGTCGCGTCCGGTGATCGTACGGTCGCCTTCGCCGCCGATCTCCCATCGGGAGGCCCCCAGCTGGGACGCGGACACGGTGGTCAGTGGTGCGGGCTCCTCGATCGCGGCAGCGCATGCCGGGAGGGTGGCGAGGGCGAAGAGAACCAGGGAGTTGATGGATTGCACGCCCTCACGGAGTGGCCTCGCGGGAGATGTCGCGAAAAACCTTCAGCTCGGCATCAACTGGCGGAGTTGCCACGACTGCAGCTGCACCGCGCGCTGCGCCCGCCGGCGATCACTGGTGAGCGCCTTGGCGAGGATCACGGACATCGCGACCAGCGCGACGACGTAGAGCACCAGCGCGATCGTCGTGGTCGCGTAGTCGAGGCCGGTCGCAGAGGTCGTCAGCGTCAGCGTGTCGTCGGCGACGGCCATGCTGCGCGGCACCACACCGATCAGCTCGAGCACGAGTGGCAACAGCACGCTGGTGGTGACCGCACCGACGAGGAGGGGCACCTTGGCGACGCGTGGATGGGTCGCGATCGACATCGCCGTGATCACGCCCAAGCTCGGCGCGATGAAGAACGGCGTGGCAGCGAACGAGAACAACAACGTCATCAGCGAGTTGCCGATCAGGCCGGTGTACGCGATCACCGAGACGCGATCTCGCGTCGAGGTCGCGGCCGCGAGCCACATGCAGCTCGCGACGACGCCGCAGCCCCCGAGAAACCACTTGTTCGAGAAGCCGATCACATAAAGGATCGGGATGAACGCGAGGTATGTGATCGCGGACATCACGATCAGGCGACGGGCGGCGAACAGCGCGTCGTCGTCGGCGCGGTCGATCGCTTCGGTGACCTCGCGCGGCATCTCTCGCGGTGGCTCGAGCATCAACCGGCCGACCAGTTCTGCCGGCTCCTTGTTCGAGGGATCGAGCGCGAGCGCACGCGACGCGGCCTGCAATGCATCGCGTCGCGACTCGACGCCGGTGCGGGTGAACGAGGCGCGCGCCTCGGCGAGATGCTCGGCGGCGAGCTGCTTGCGGAGCGCGATGTCGCGGTCTCCGTCGAGGTAGAGCTGGACGGCATCGTAGAGCTCGCGCGCGGACCCGTAGCGCTCGGTGCGATCGGGACGGGTCGCGATCTGGGTGATCACGTCGAGCTCCGGCGGGATGTCGCGCTCGGGGGTGCGCGCCGACGGACGGGCGTCTTTCGATGACGGGAGGAGCGCCAGCGCGATGCCGGCGATGCCCGACTCGCGAAGCGGTTGCAGCGTCAGCATCTCGAACAGGATGCAGCCGAGCGCGTAGACATCGGAGCGGCCGTCGAGCGTGTTGTCGACCCGGATCTGCTCGGGAGACATGTACCCCGGCGAACCGAGGATCACGCCGTCCTGCATCAGATGCTCCTCGGCCTGGCGAACATCGGCGAGCTCGATCGCGGTCGACATCACGTGCGCGATGCCCCAATCGATCACGTAGACCTCGCCGTAGTCGCCGAGGATGATGTTCGAGGGCTTGAGATCGCGGTGCACCACGCCGCGCGAGTGCGCGAACTCGAGCGCTAGGCAGACGTCCGAGAACGCGGCGAGCAAGCGGCGGCGCGACCACTTCTTGGTCATCTCGGCATCGCCGAGCGCGAGCTTCTTGAGGACGTCCGACAGGGTGAAGCCGATCGCGCGCTTCATCACGAAGAACGGGTTGCCCTTGTCGTCGGTCTGCAGCTCGTGGACCGGCAGCACGGCGGGGTGCTCGAGGCGGCCCTGGATCTTGGCCTCGCGCAGGAATCGCTCGAGGGCTTGTGGGCTGGGGTTGTCGGTGCGCAGCTTCTTGACGGCGACGGCGCGGCCGATCACGTCGTCGCGGGCCGACACCACCTCGCCCATCCCGCCACGTCCGAGCATCGCGCCGAGCTTGAACCGCAAGAGCGAGGTCGACGTCGCGTCGAGCGTGTCGACCGGTACCACGGAGGGCCAGGTATCACCGCCCTGATCAGCGAAGGTAGGAACGTCGACGTCCATGCGACGAGCCTAAAGCATGTCGATCGACTAGGTTGCGATGTGGAGGTCGTGTTGTCACCGATCGAGGTCGTCGAGGCGGCGTACCGACTCGACGGTACGGACCTCGAATGGTTGCGTGGCATCGGCAAGACCCTGCGACCGCTGCTCGATGGCGACCGCGGCTTGCTCGGCTACTTGATCGACACCGCGGCTGCGCCCGCAGAACAGTTCGCGCGCCGGATCGTGTTCGATGTCTCGACCGAGGACGTCGAGTTCGCCGAACAGCTGATGGCGACGAACACCCGAATGGCGGCGACGTTCCATGGTGTCCCGGCATCGCTCGACGCCTCGGCGGTGGCGTCGTATCGCGCCGTCGGCCGCGGTCAGGTCGACGACCGGATCCTCGATGCCTACGGCCGGCTCGGCGTCGCCGACTTCGCCGCCTTCCGGACCGTCGAGCCGGGCACCCAGAGTGTCGTCTTCGTGGCGGGGCAACGGATCGAGCGCTCCTTCGATCCCGAGATCATCGCGCTGTGGGCGAAGGTCGCGGCGCACATCGCGGCTGGGCGCCGGTTGCGCACCGCAGGTGGAACCGACTTCGAGGCCGTGGTGTCGACCGCCGGCCGGATCGAGCATGCCGTCGGCGAGGCCGCGTCGAGAGCGGGGCGCGACGCGCTGCGCGAGGCGGTGGAGCGGCAGGAGCACGCCCGCAGCCGGTCGGGTCGCACGGATGACGCCCGTGCGATCGCCGCGTGGACCCCGCTGGTCGGTGGGCGGTGGTCGCTGGTCGATCAATTCGAGCGCACGGGCCGGCGCTACCTGGTGGCCCGCCCGAACGAGCACCGCCTGGTCGAGCCGCAGACCCTGGCGCCGCGTGAACGGACCCTCGCGCAGCTGTCCGCGCTCGGGAAGTCCAACCAGTTGATCGCCTACGAGCTCGGCATCGGCGAGAGCACCGTCTCGACCCACCTGGTCGGGGTGATGAGGAAGCTCGGCGCGACATCGCGGATCGAGCTGCTGCGCCGGCTGCTCGAGCTCGGTTGACGAAAGTCGACGCTCGCGATCGCGGGCGCTATCCTCGGTGTTGATGGTGCGCCTGATCCTTGCGGTGGCCGTGGTCCTCGGAGCTGCGCGCGCAGATGCGAAGCCACCCGCGTTCCTTGCCGACGTGTCCGGCGTGAAGGATGCCCGCGCGGTGATCTTGATCCCGGGCCTCGGTTGCCCGGGGTCGGTGTGGACGCAGACGGCGGCGCACCTCGGGAAGACCTACGAGGTCCACGTGCTGTCGCTCGCCGGGTTCGCCGGCAACGCGCCGATCGATCGCCCGATCCCGTCGGCGGTGAAGGACGATGTCATCGCGTACATCAAGGACAAGCACCTCGACAAGCCGGCGATCGTCGGCCACAGCATGGGCGGCTTCGTCGCGCTGTGGATCGCGGAGGCGGCGCCGGGGCTGATCGGCTCCGTCGTGGTGGTCGATTCCGGACCCACGCTCGGCGGTGGCGATCCGGACATGTTGCCGTTCGCGCAGGCGCGACGCGACGAGTACAAGAAGATGGAGCCGAAGACGTTCGCCGCGACGATCCGCGAGCGGTTCTCGCCGATGTTCACCGATCCGAGGAAGCCGGCGCACGATGCGATCCTCGCGGCGGTCGCGAAGTCGGATCAGACGGCCTACGCCGAGGCGCTCTACGAGATCTCGACGGTGGATCTCCGACCCAACGTCTCGAAGATCACCGCGCCGACGCTCCTGCTGCTGGCGAACTCGGGCACGCCGCGAGAGGACAAGCTCGTGAAGTGGATCAGCGGTCAGATGAAGCCGGCGAAGAAGCTCGAGGTGGTCGTGCTCGCGACGCGGCACTTCGTGATGCACGACGATTTTGCGGGGTTCTCGAAGGTGCTCGACAGGTTCCTGAAGGCCACGTGAGCGGACGCTGAACCAGACCGAGTTCGAACGGGCCCCCTCCAGAAACTCGACGTGTACCAGCGGTCGATCAGAAGGCGCTACCCGACGGTGGGGTAGTGGGCCTGAAATTTCTTAGCGCGCGGCTGTCGCGAGGAGCGGCCGAGCGCGTGCACCGGCGCACGATCGAGCCCTCGCGTGTCCGCCAAATCCGGCCGGCGGACGTAGGTCCGGTGTCCGGCCGGACAAGCTCGCGTAAGTCGCCGAGATGATTTCATCGCAGCGTGGCACCGAGCTTGCTGCTGCCGCACTGTCATGCTGCTTCGCCTAGCTTTCCTATGCTCGCTGTTGTCGTCGGTTGCGGTCGCCTCACCCTCGTCTCCCACTCCAGTCAGCTCCTCCGATCCAGACTCGTTCGTCGTCGGTGGAACGGCGGTGCCGGAAGGCAAGTGGCGCGATGTCGTGTTGGTGGTGAGTCAGGACAGCACGTGCACGGGCACGTTGATCGCGCCTGACATCGTGCTCACCGCGGGGCACTGCATCGAGTCGGAGCCCTACGAGGTCATCGCGGACACCGTCGATTACCGGCAGGGAGGCGATCGGATCCCGGTGAAGTCGTCGCGCGCGTATCCCGATTGGGAGAACAAGTACGACGTCGGGATCATCATGCTCGAGCACGTCGCGCGCGGGCGGCCGCGATCGATCGCACCGGCGTGTGCGGCCAAGCAGGGCTTGCGAGACGGCCAGCTGGTTCATCTCGTCGGCTTCGGTATGACGTCTGATACCAACCCGAACAATACGCAGCTGCGCGAGGCGGATCTCCGCATCTCGGATGCGAGCTGCACCACGGATGACAGCTGCCAGTCGTCGGTCGCTCCGCACGGCGAGTTCTTGGCCGGTGGCAACGGCGAGGGTTCGTGCTTCGGTGATTCTGGCGGACCGGTGTTCCTCAACACCAAGCAGGGTCCGGCGCTGGTCGGCATCGTGTCGCGCGGTCTCGCGGTGCCCGGTTCCACGTGCGCGGACGGTGGCGTCTACGTGCGCGCGGACAAGATCGTGAGCTGGGTGCAGAGCGTCACCGGCGTCGATCTCGACCCGAGCACGTGCTCGGTCCCGGCGGATGACGCCGGCGTGGCCGAGGTGGAAGAAGGTGGGTGTTCGGCGGGTGGGGCAGCCGGTCTCGGAGTCGGCCTCGTCCTCCTGGCGATCACCCGTCGTCGTCGCCGTCGGGTCTGAGATCTCGCGGGGTCATGCAACCGGTTGAACGCTGGTTCGCCGCCACGTGCGACCTGCGCTAGCGGGCAGCGTCCGGACGTGCGTGGACTTCGATACCCGCTCGATCCGCCTGGGTGGACGGGTGTGGCGCTGTGCGGTGGATCCACCGGAACAACAAGGGGCGCAGGGTGTTACCGTTGTCCCGATGGCTACCCCGGATCAGCTGGCAGAGGTGTTCATGGCCGCCTGGCCGAACGCCGGCAGTCTGTCCGGCAAGCCGCCCGCACCCGAGGTCGGCAAGCGACTCGCGGAGCTCTGCGACGAGGCCCACAAGGGCTATCCGTCGCTCGAGATCGACGACCGCGATCTGATCAACCAGATCGCGAAGCGTGCTCCCGTCGTCGCCGATCTTCCGAACTACCTCCAGCACTGTCACTCCGGTGACCTCGCGGTGGCCTCCCAGGCGGCGCGTGGCTCGCATCCGGCGATCGCGGAGCTCGAGCGCGTCCACAAGAACACGATCGAGGCGGCGTGCCGGCGGTTCGCCGGTCCCGGCCAGACCGCGGATGACCTCAAGCAGATCCTGCGGGCGAAGCTGTTCGTCGCCGAAGCGGGCAAGTCGCCGAAGATCTCCGACTACGCAGGGCAGGGGTTCCTGGACAACTGGCTGCGCGTCACCGCGGTGCGCGTGTTCCTCGATCTGACCAAGCGGAAGGATCGAACACGCGAGTCGTCTGCCGAGGATGACGACATCCTCGCGCTGCCGAACCCCGGAGATCTCCAGCTCGACGTGGTCAAGGCCGAGTACCGTGCGGCGGTCGCGCAGGCGATGCACGACGGTGCGCAGGCTCTCGAGCCCGGCGATCGGCACCTGCTGCGGCAACACTTCGTCGCGGGGCTGTCGATCGACCAGCTCGGCGCCGTGCTCGGCATCCACCGCGCCACCGCGGCCCGCCGGATCCAGCGCGCGAGAGAGCAGCTCGTCGCGGAGACCAAGCGGCAGCTCGGAATCAAGCTCAAGTTGCCCGAGGGTGAGCTCGACGAAGTCCTCGGCCTGGTGATGAGCCGGCTCGACGTTTCGATCGCGAAGCTCCTCGCGACCAAGGTCGTCGGATAGTCGTGTGGGATAAAGACCGCGACCTTTCGCGCACGCACTCGATGCCGCCGGAGAGCGCGGCATCCGGGGGAACCTGGTCGGCCGCGGCGGACTCCACCACCGGCGACGCGCAGTCGTCGGACCCGACGCTGATTCGCGATCCCCTACGCTCGGGCCTCGGTGCGAAGGCGGTGTTGTCGCCCGGCGAATGCCCGGACGAGAACCTGCTCGTCGAGCTCGCGGAAGGCAAGCTCGCCGGCAACGCGCGCGACGCGATCGATCGCCACCTGGATACCTGTGCCGAGTGCAGCCGACTCGTGATCGAGCTCGCGAAGCTCGCGCAACCGGTCCGGAACGCACCCAAGCGCTACCAGGTGATCCGCCAGCTCGGTGCCGGTGCGATGGGCGTCGTGTGGGAAGCCCAGGATTCGCACCTTCACCGCAAGGTCGCGCTCAAGTTCGTCAAGCCGGAGGGCGTCGACGACAAGGCGCTGCGCAAGCGGCTGCTCCGCGAGGCGCGTGCCCTCGCGCAGGTTCGTCACCCGAACGTGATGGCGGTGTACGACGCGGGCGAGGCCGACGAGGAGATCTGTCTCGTCCTCGAGCTCGTCAACGGATCCACCGCGCGCGTGTGGCGCGGTGCGAAACCCCGCACCACGTCCGAGATCGTGGCAGTGTGGCGGCAAGCGTCGGCCGGCGTGATGGCGGTGCATCGCGCGGGGATCGTCCACCGCGACATCAAGCCCGACAACGTCTTCGTCTCCGACGACGGGCGCGTCTTGATCGGTGATTTCGGGCTCGCGCGCGGCGGGGATCTCGGCCACACCACGACGACGCTGACGGTGAGCGGTGCCGTGATCGGCACGCCGCTCTACATGTCCCCCGAGCAGCTGCACGGCGCGACCGCGACGAAGAAGAGCGATCAGTTCGCGCTCGCAGCCTCGATCTGGGAGGGCGTGCTCGACGAGCGGCCGTTTCGTGGCACCACGATCGCCGCGATCGTGCTGGCGATGCAGAAAGTGCCGGAGATCCCCAAGACCGCCACGCCCGAGCAGCGTCGCGTGCTCGCGATCCTCCAGAAGTCGCTCGACCCGGATCCCGCGAAGCGGTTCGACGAGATCGATGGCCTGATCGCCGCGCTCACCGATCCCGTGAAGCGGAGCTCGAAGACAGCGCTCTGGATCGGCATCGGGGTGGTGGTGCTCGCCGTCTGCGCCACGGTCGCCGTGCTCGCCGCGACGCGACAGCCGACGGAAGCGATCACGCAACCAGGTCCGGGCTCCAACCCGGTGACCGCGCCACCCACGCCTCCACCGCCGACGACCCAGCGCAAGGAGGTCCCGGCCGAGCCCACGCCGATCGGTCCGAGACCGACCGGGACGCAGCAGGTCAAGGATGACAAGGGCCAGGTCCGGCACGTCGACAAGCCGCAGCCCACGCCAGCCTCGAGAGGCGAGGGGCCGTCGAAGGCACCGTCCGGATCAGGATCGGGTGCTTCGGTGAGCGTGCCGTCGAAGGACGAACCGAAGGACGACTCCAGCTACACGCACACCATGATGCGCGCCGCCGACAAGCTCGCCTTCGGTGATGGTGTGGGCTGTCTGAAGCTCCTCGCGAACGTCCCGGAGCTCCCCGACGACGAGCTACGCCGGGTCGAGCTGATCAAGTCCAACTGCCGGATGGCGACGGGCGATTGCATCGGTGCCGCCACGGCGATCGAGGCGACCGGCAAGAAGCTCGGCTGGGACGCCAGCCAGATCAAGACCACCACCGAGGCCGCCGACAGGGTGTACTGCCCGATCGATGCGCCGCCGCAGACCCGCTGGCCGGAGCGCGCGCAGTATCGCCTGCAGATCGCCGCCGGGCTCGGGCGGTCGTGCAAGGCGATCCTCGACATCATCGCGAAGCACAACATCACGCTGACCGACTCCAAGAATCAGTGGTTCCTCGAGTCGCAATGCCTGGTCAACGCCAACGACTGTGCGGGCGCAAAGCAGCGCTACCTGGCGCAGATGGTGCCGAAGAACGCGGACCCCGCGAACCTCCCGAAGATCGAGGCGGACATGGTCGCGGCGTTCCATTCGACGTTCAAGAAGTGCCCGCCATAACGGAGGGCCTCGGCGGCCTCCGCCCGAGCGGAGGAATCGTGGAGCTGCGGTGAAATCGCGCAGCGGGCGGCCCGCTTGGGTCATCGAACGGCCATGAAGGGCAACGTTTCGACAGCCTGGTTGATCGGTGGCGCGATCGCTCCGTTCGGTGGCCTGATCGCGCACCCACTCGCGATCGTCGGAGCCGTCATGGTGCTGTTCGCATTCGTGATCGCCGCGATCGAAGTCCGGCACGCCCGTGTTGGCCCGCAGGTTTTGCGGTAAAACGCAGCCCCATGGCCGCGAAGATCAAAGTGAAGACGCCCGTCGTCGATATGGACGGCGACGAGATGACCCGCATCATCTGGAAGTTCATCAAGGACAAGCTGATCACCCCCTACCTCGAGATCGACATCAAGTACTTCGATCTCGGGATCGAGTATCGCGATCAGACCAACGACAAGGTCACCGTCGACGCCGCGAACGCGGTCAAGCAGTACGGCGTCGGCGTCAAGTGCGCCACGATCACGCCGGACGAGGCGCGCGTCAAAGAGTTCAACCTCAAGGAGATGTGGAAGTCCCCGAACGGGACGATCCGCAACATCATCGGCGGCACGATCTTCCGCGAGCCGATCATCTGCAAGAACGTGCCGCGGCTCGTGCCGGGCTGGACGCGTCCGATCGTGGTCGGTCGTCACGCCTTCGGTGACCAGTACAAGGCGACGGACTTCGTCGTCCCGGGTCCCGGCACGCTGACCATGACGTACACGCCGAAGGATGGCGGCAAGCCTACCGAGTACAAGATCTTCGACTTCCCGGGCGGCGGCGTCGCGATGGGGATGTACAACCTCGACGAGTCGATCATCGGCTTCGCCCGCAGCTGCATGACCTACGGCCTCAACCGCAAGTGGCCGGTCTATCTGTCGACCAAGAATACGATCCTCAAGAAGTACGACGGTCGCTTCAAGGATCTGTTCCAGAAGGTGTTCGACGAGGAGTTCGCCGACAAGTTCAAGGCGGCAGGCACCGTCTACGAGCACCGGCTGATCGACGACATGGTCGCATCCGCGCTCAAGTGGGATGGCGGCTTCGTGTGGGCCTGCAAGAACTACGACGGCGACGTCCAATCGGACTCCATCGCGCAGGGCTTCGGCTCGCTCGGCTTGATGACCTCGGTGCTCCTCACCCCCGACGGCAACACCGTCGAGGCCGAGGCTGCGCACGGCACGGTGACCCGTCACTACCGCGATCACCAGAAGGGCAAGCCGACGTCGACCAACCCGATCGCGTCGATCTTCGCGTGGACGCAGGGCCTCGTGTATCGCGGCAAGTTCGACAACACGCCGGACGTCGTGAAGTTTGCCGAGACGCTCGAGAGGGTCTGCATCGAGACCGTCGAGAGCGGCAAGATGACGAAGGACCTCGCGGTGCTCGTCGGTCCGCAGCAAGCGCACCTGACCACCGAGCAGTTCCTCGACGCGCTCGACGCGAACCTCAAGACCGCGATGGCTAGCTGGTAGTGCTTGCCGCCTTCGCGAACGCGCGGGTTCGTCCGACACGACTCGATGCGCTCGCGGATCTGATCGCCGCCGAGCCGGAGCTCGAAGCCGCGGTCGACACGATCGCGCTGCTCGCGAAGCGCACGGTGGCGCCGCTCGAGACGCACCTCGTCGGTCGCGCGCAGGTCACGACCGTGTCGCGCAGCGATGCGCCGACGTGGGTCGCGCGGATGTTCCTCGGCGCGGTGGATCCACCGGCCGGCTTGCACCCCAAGCTCGACGTCGCGCCGCTGCTCGGTTCGGGCTACCCCGCGGAGCGCGCGAAGCTGCGCTGCATGCTCGCGTACTTCGAGAGGATCGTCGACGAGCTGCCGAGCGGCACGCTGCGGTTCGAACGCATGGTCGTGCCGATGCGAACGCCGAGCGAGTGGAGCGCAGACCGCTCGCCGCTGTTGCCGATCGACGTTCGCGAGTCCGGCGCGATCGAGGACGCCCACGACTGCCGGCAGATCGACTTCGCGAATCGGTTCCTCGGTGGTGGCGTGCTGTCGGGCGGCAACGTGCAGGAGGAGATCCGGTTCGCCGTCGCGCCCGAGCACCTGGTCGCGATGATCGTGTCGCCGATGATGCGCGAGGACGAGGCGATCTCCATGCACGGCTGCGAGACGTTCGCGGCGACGCGCGGCTACGGCGGCACGCTCACCTACGCGGGTACGTTTCGAGATCGAGCGCCGCGCCTCGCCGATGGCACCCCCGACGTCGAGTTCGTCGCGATCGACGCGGTCGACTACCGGCGCGGCGATCGCTCGCTCCAGTTCGGCGAGCCCGCCGTGCTCCGCGAGCTCGGCAAGGCGAGGGCAGGGTTCGCTGGGGGGGCTCGTCCGATCGCCACCGGCAACTGGGGCTGCGGCGCGTTCCACGGTGACCCACCGCACAAGGCGATCCTGCAGTGGCTCGCCGCCTCGGCCGAAGGCCGCACGGTTCGCTACTTCACCTTCGGTGACGTACGCGTCGGCGATCTCGCGGGGTTCTGTCGTCAGGCGATCGCGCGTTTCGGCACCGTCGGCGCACTCTACGACCGTGTGATCTCGTCGGCATCCGGCGCGTACCGCACGCTGCTGGCCTGAGAAAGTCCGCCGCGCTCGCAGCACCCCGTGGTATCCCGGCGACGTGCGAAGCGCAGCTCTGCTCCTGCTCGTCGCCTGTGGCGGCTCGTCGAACGCCACGCCGGATCCGGATAGCCCGCCCGCGGACAGCGCGCCGCCCGACGTCATGCACCTCGACAAGTCGGCCGGTTGCGTCAGCAACTTCGGCAACGCACTCACCAACGGCTACGGCCGCCTCGACGGCACCGTCGTCGCGGTGCTCGCGCCGGGCAACACGTCGTGCCCGCGCCCGAACAACGATCACTTGATCCTCGAAGTCCGGATGGGCGGCGCCGTCTACCGACTGGTCGCGGCGGTAGAATCCTCGTTCGGCGAGCCCAAGATGGCGTTCGCCAGCAAGGCCGCGCCGCTCGCGGGGCCGGCGTGGAGCGACGGCTGGCACCCCGATCTCGATTTCGACTACGTCACCCACCTCGGCCTGCATCGCCTCGACTTCGCGCCGATGCCGATCTTCGACCTCGCCGATGCGCTCACCGGGCCGATCGTTCCTGGCGCGAAGATCTCGGTGTTCGCGACGGTGGAGAACTCCGACGACAGCGCCCACCTGATCCATCGCAACGAGATCAACCAGGACGGCGCGTTCGTCATCGATCCTGACGGCAGCCCGACGTACCTGGTCACGCGCTTCGACAACCAGCTGTTCTGACGTGCACTGCGAAGCCGGCGTGTGGCACGCGAACGTGACCGTGTTCGGTGCGTGGGGCCCGGGCCTCGGCTACACGTTCGACTCGCTGGTTTCCACACCGACGGCTCGGCGCCGGATGATCGAGCGCGGCCATCCGTGGTTCAGCCTGATCGATCTCGAGCTGCCGCCGAACGAGCGCCGTGCGGTGCCGATGGCTCTCCACCTCGCGTCGATCACGGGCACGGTGTGGGCCCCCGACGTCGAGGCCGAGCTGTTCGCGTGCGCGGATGCCGTGGTGTTCTTCGCCGAGACTGCGAGCGCCCAGCTCGACCGCACCCTCGACGCACGGCGCACTCTCGCGGCGTGGATGGCGAGCCGAGAGCAGCCGATCGTGGTGTTCCAGCTTGACACGCCGTACACCACGGTCGTCCTCGAGCCGGAGGTGTTGCATCGCGAGCTCGCGATCGGCGCGCATCCCGCTTTCGAGACCAATGCCCGCGAGCACCGGTTGGGCACACTGTTTCGCACCGTCGTCGAGCAGCTCCTTGCCGCTCGGGACCAACTCTCGCGCCGCCCCAGCTACGACAGATCGACCGGCGTCTGACGGTCGGTCGCTAGGGGGCGACTACTGCGTGACCCCGCCGCGACCGGATCTCTAACCCAAGAAGCCGCGCGCGATGTTCATCAGCTCGGTGTTCGCGGCCACCGACTTGCCAAACGCTTCCTTCTCCGATGCGCTCAGCTCGAACTCGTGGACGCTCTCGGCGCCCTTCGCCGTCAGCTTGACCGGCACGCCGACGAACGCACCCGTCACTCCGAACTCGCCGTTGAGCTCGACCGAGCACGGCAGGATGCGGCCCTGGTTGCGGACGATCGCTTCGACCATCAGGCAGGTGCCCGCGCCGGGCGCGAGCCACGCCGAGGTTCCGATCAGGCCAGTCAACGTCGCGCCGCCCTTCTTGGTGTTCTCGACGACCTCGGTGAGCTTCTCGGCCGACAGGAACTTCGCGAGCGGCACGCCGCCGATGGTGGCCGTCGACGTGATGGGCACCATGTCCTTGTCGGTGTGGGCGCCGAGCACGATCGCGTGGATGTCCTCGACGCTCGCACCGGTGGCGAGCGCGAGGTACGTGCGGAAGCGGGCGCTGTCGAGCACGCCGGCCGAGCCGATCACGCGCTCGCGCGGGAAGCCGGTGACCTGCTTGGCGACGAACACCATCGCGTCGAGCGGGTTCGAGACGACGATCAGCACGCAGTCGGGCGCGTACTTCTTGACGTCCCCGCAGATCGTCTTGACGATGCCGGCGTTGATGTTGATCAGCTCTTCGCGAGACTGACCCGGCTTGCGCGGCACGCCGGCGGTCATCACGACCACATCGGCGCCTTCCATCGCTTCGGCCTTGTCGGTCGCTTTGAACGACGTCGAGTTGAAGCCCTCCCATGCGCCGCACTGCGTGAGGTCGAGCGCGCGGCCTTCGGCGGGACCGACCTTGAGGTCGATCAGGACGAGGTCGCCGAGCTCCTTCTGGACGGCCCATTGCGACACGGCAGCACCGACGTTGCCGCCGGCGCCGATGATTGCGATCTTCGGACGCTTGATCATGGAGCCGGCGTCATACCGCCGACCGTGAATGCCGCGCAACAGTCGGCGGCGGCGTGTGGCAGGGACGCTGCGAATCTTGGGCGCGAACCCACGGCGATCGGGCTTTTTTCGAGGCATGCAGCGTGCACCGACGAGGAATCGTGCGCTGGTGGTTGCTCTCGCTGCTCGGTGCATGTGCGCATTCGTCGCCTGCGCCGACCTGCGCGACAAACTTTGTGACGCTGTCGCAGCGCTCGTCGACGGCGACGGACGCGGGGCTAGCTCGCCGTCCGTACTCGTGGATCACCGCGGTTCGCGTCACCGGTGTGCAGCCGGCCCTCGCGCGCACCCTCGAGCAACAGCTCACCACCGAGGTCGGGATGATGGTCTCGGATGCGCCGCTGGGCGACGATCTCCGTCGGTTGTTCAAGTCGGGCGTGGTCGCCGATGCGCAGGTCGAGCTCGTCGGCGAGGACCAGATCGAGTTTGTCGTCGAGCCGCGGGCGACGATCTCCCGGGTCGTCGTGCGCGGTGGCGATCCGCAGACGGCGCGCCGGTTCCGGCTCCTCGAGGGCGCACCGTACGAGCCCGCACGGCTCCGTCGCATGGCGGAGCAGGCGCAAGTCGCCTACGTCCGCGCGGGCTGGCTGGAGGCCACCGTCGAAACGCGCCGCGCGATCGCCGGGGATCACGTCTCGGTGTGTGTCGCGGCGAACCCCGGGCCGAAGCTGACGATCAGCGAGATCGCGTTCCCGGGCCGTGCAGCGGTCTCGGCGACAACACTGATGGCTGCGATGAGGTCCACGTCGAACAAGGTGGGGAGCGCGTTCGATCCTGGCGGCTTCGAGATCGACAAGCTCTTTCTCGAGGCCGAGTACTGGGATCGCGGTCACGCCAACGTTCGCGTCGGCACACCGCGGGTGATCAAGAAGGGCCATGGGCTCGTCCTCGAGATCCCGATCGACGAGGGCCCGGTGTTCCGGTTCGGCACGCTGTCGGCGAGCCATCGCCTCGATGCACCGATCGCGCTCACCCCCGGTGACGTGTTCGGGCGCACCAAGGTCGTCAAGGCGATCGAGGAGCTGAAGGCGCGGCCCGGCGTCGAAGACGCGGTCCCGTCGACGAAGCTCGATCCAGAGCACCGCACGATCGACATCACATTCCAGATCCGATGGAGGTGGCCATGGTTCGCGTTGTCGCACTGGCTCTCGCGCTGATCGCTTGCGGGCACTCCCCGAAACCGCGCGACTTCCTCGGCGAGCGCGTTCCCTCACAATGCGCGCACGACGAGGACACCGAGGAGTGCACGGGCTGGTGGATCGATCAGCTGATGGTGCTGCTCGGACAGCGGACCTACGACGATCCCGCGGTCGCTCGCTACGTGACCGCCGTCGGTAACCGGCTCGCGCGTGCAGCAGGGGATCGCCGGCGGTGGAAGTTCCGGGTACTCGACGATGCGAGCGTGCAGGCGTTCGTGATCATGGGAACGGTCGTCTACATCCACCGAGGCACGCTCGCGATCCTGCGCTCCGAGGCCGAGCTCGCCGCGGTGCTCGCACACGAGATGGGGCACCTGCGCGGCGGGCACTCGAAAGAAGCCTGGGACGATCTCAAACGCGATGTGCAGCGCAGCGAGCTCGAGAAGTCGATGCAGCACGAGTTCGAGCGCGACGACGAGATCCAGGCCGACGAGACCGCGGTGCTCCTGCTCGGGCGCGCCGGCTACGATCCGCACGCCGTCGAACTGATGCTGCGCGCGATCGCGGGGACCCTACCCGAAGGCACGGAGCAACATCCCGACGATGTCCATCCGTGGTGGCCGGAGCGGATCGCACGCGCGCAGGCGATCACATCGCGTGGAGGAGAGCTGGGTGTGGCGTCCTATCGCAAGGGCGTCGCGTCGCTCGTCGTCGGCGCGGATCCGCGTCGGATCCAGCTGCTCGGTGAGACGATCGTGTTCGCCAGTGCAAGCGCCGCGCTCGATCTCCCGGCCTTCGAGGACCCGGTGGTCGACGAGGATTCGCTGACGATCACGCTGCCCGATGGAGGGAAGGCGTCTCTCATCACGGTCAATGCTGACTTCGCGAAGCTGCTCGCCGCGCAGGCCGAGGACGACGAGCGCGTCCTCGAGGTCCATCACGAGCGCGGTCGCGAAGCGATCGTGATCTCGGTGACCGGCACGCCGAACGCCGCGTCGCTCGCACGGGCGATGCGAGGTGCGATGCGCGCCCCGAGACCGGCGGAGCTCGCGCGGATCACTCCGACGCGCGTCGATCTGACGGCGCCGCGCCGGGTCTGGGTCCAGCACTAACCCAGAGTTCGCCTGTGTCGATCCTTCGACCAGGCGAATGAGGGGGAACGGGGTGGCTCGTCCTCGAGCCGGGGACCCCGAAGACAATCGACCGGGTGAGCGCGATCGCGCGAACTCCTACGTCCAGAGCTCAGCCTGGAGGACAGAGTCTTCCGGCGAAGCCGGAAGGGTAAGGCCCGGCGCTAAGGCACCACGAAGATCGGGTTGGTGACGCCGAACGGTATGCGTCCCGGATGCACCGGCTCGAGGTTCGCGTCACCGTACGCCGCGATCACCACGAACCCACCGGTGGCTGCCGCCTGGATCGGGATCGCCTTCGAGAACCGGATCGTCGCATCGTTTGCGTCGGCGTCGCCGGGGAGGATCGGGATGGTGTCGACCGTGATGCCATCGACCACCACCTCGAGCTCGTCGACATCGACCCAGGTCGCGGCGCGGACGATGACGTCGACGGTCATCGGTGATCCCGCACCGGTGACTTGATCGCCCGGACCCGCGGTGCCGATCTTCGCCGTGACGTAGATGCCGCCAGAGACCGCGGCGTGACCCGCCGCCAACGTGTCACGCACCTGGTTCGCGGAGATCGCGCCGGGATCATCCGTCCCGAGTGCCAGGCATGTGCGCGGGTACCCGATCGGCGAGCCGGTGAGCCGGTGGCTATCCGACGAGCCGACCGCGAACACCTTGCGTCCCGAGCGCAGCAGGCCGAACCAGTCCTCGACGTTGCGGTCGCGGTTCGCCTTCCAGTCGCTGTCGTTGAATACCTCGACGATCGTGAACTTGGAGTCGAACTCTTCCGGCTTGTCGGCGAGGCCGGTCGCCGGGTCGTAGCCGACGTAGTCGAAGTAGTTCGCACCACCGCGCGGGTGGTTGATGATCACGAGCGGCGACTCCGGTCGCGCGCGCACGGCGTCGAACACCGTCGGTGGCGACAGCGTGGCGAACTCGCGATCGGGAGCGTCTGCCGTCGGAAACGATTGCCACAGCGGGGCACCGTTGTTGACGCGCGTCGGATCGGGCGTCAGCGGGAACACGCCCATGTGGCCCCAGATCTCCATCGATGTCATCTCGATCGAGCCGAAGCCGACGGCGAACTGCGAGACATCGAGGGTCTCGATCTCGGCTTCGAACGACGATACGAATTCGTGATCGCTGCGCACCGGCAGCTCGAGCCCGTCGGCGACGCCTTGCGCCAGCTTGTCGAGGGAGTCGTCCCCCGAGTCGTTCGACGCCCACGTGTGGATGTGGAAGTCGGCGCACTGGGTGTTCGTGGTGTCGACCGAGTGTTCCATCACGGCAGCGAGCTCGGTGGTCTGACCGGCGACGATCACGGGCGTGCTCTCGACGAGCTCGTACTCGTAGCCGCGCGACACGACCACCTTCCACGGTCCGGCTGGGACGTCGAGAGTGATGTCGCCGCTGACCGCAAACTCGACGAGCAGTCGCCCGCCGAACTGCCGGCGCACACCATAGCGATCCGGGATGCGCTCGACGCTGCCTTCCACCGCCAGGAGCTGCACACGCACGGGCACCGGGACGTTGTCTTCGCTCGCGGTGACGTGGAGCTTGCCGAGCCCGGGCAGGGTGATCGCGCCGGTGCTCGCACTGCCGATCGGCTGAGACACGATCGGTTCGCCGACCCGCACCGCATCGAGCCGCACGTCGGCGCTCGCCGGCACGTGCAGCGTGAAGTTGCCGAGCTCGTCGGTGGTCGCGCGCGTCAGATACGCATCGGTCGAGGCATCGATCGCGTGCACGCTGATCCCCGCGAGCGGGCCGGTGCCGGTGCGGGCGACCGAGCCGGTGATCTCCCGCTGCGCGGTTCCGCGAAACCGCTCGACCGCGGCCTGGACGCCATCCACACCGCGCCCGCCGATCACCAGGGTCGCGTGCAAGCGCTCCATCGGTTCGCACGGCGGAATGTCGAAGCCGTCGCCGAACGCGCCGACGAAGCCCGACGCGCTGAGCGCGCTGCCGAACGAACCATCCGCCGGGAGATAGGCCCAGCTCGTTGCGGTGTCGTCGACCAGCGCGACATACGGCGCACCGTTGATCCGATCGTCGAAGCCGCGGTTCGGCTGAAAGATCGGCGTGCGCGACGTGTACATGAACGCGTGCGCGAGCGTGTTCAGGGTCTCTGGCTCGGCGCGCGGCATCGCGAGGTGGTACGTGATGTCGACATGCTCGGCACCTGGTGCGAGCGTGTAGTCGATCGCGGCCTCGACATCCAAGAAGCCCTCGTTGAACACGATCGAGAGCAGCGCCTCGACGAACGGGATCGGATGCAGCTTGCCGCGCGCGCGCACGATCGCCGGGCCGCCGTCGCTGCCATCCGCGATCACGGTGACCGCCTCGGTGAGCACCGTCGAGCGACCGATGATCAGGAAGAACTCGCCGAAGTTGTTCGGCTCGATCAGCGTGCCGCCTTGCACGCGTGCGAGCCCGACGGGCCGACCGCCCCATGGATCGTAGAGATCGCTGTCGCCGACGTCCTCGATGACCAGCGCGACCTTGTCGTTCGCGAGGACGAAGTCGCCGTCCTTCCACGTCACCAGTCCCGAGGGCACCGCTGGTAACTGATCGCCTCGGATCCGTCCGGCGCGGGCCTCGCTCGCGGAAGCTCCGAGCGGTTCGGCGTGACCCTGCGGATCGCCGTCGGCGAACGGGCCCTGAAAGCCCGGGCACTCGGCCGAGGGATCATCGTCACCACACGCCGCGATCAGCAGCGCGCACAACAGCAGTTTCCTCACCCCTCGAGGGTAACGCTGTCGTCGCAGCTCGATGGCGATTTTCTAGCGGTCGGGAGAACTGAGTGTCACTTCGAGCACGTTGTCGCGACCGTGCACGAGCCGTTGGCGAACGTCCGTGGGCCGGCCGAAAGCTCGTAGATCGTCGTCGTCGTCGGACCGGGCATCGGCTGCGGATCTCCCTTGCACGGCGAGCGCTCGCGGTTGACGAACGTCACGACCTTGCCGTCGTCGTAGACATCGGTGCCGACCTGCGCAGGCGAAGCCGACCGCGCGGTGACGACCAGCGAGTGCTTCTTGAAGTTGATCCCGGACGTCGCCTTGGGGTCCTTGCAGTCGAGGTTCGGGCGGAGGTCGTCCTCTTTGGTGATCAAGTACGGGGCGTGGGCGCCGCCCTTGGGCGTGCAGGAGGACTTGTAGAGAGCGAGCTTCGTCGACTTCGCGTGTCGCTTCGCGACGGCCTCGCACGAGCCGGGCTTCGGATCGGCAGCCGCGAGAGAACCGCAAAGAGCGACGAGGACGAGCGGCTTCCACATCCCCGAAGCGTATCAGCGCTTCGCGATGCCGAGCGACCACGTCGCACCGGGCTTCGGGGTGCCTTTGCCACGCTGGATCCGGATGATCTCGCCACGCGCGAGTGGCACGTCGGCCGCACCCGGCGTCCGTTGCTTGCCGTCGGCGAGCTGCCAGACCACGGATGGATCGTCGGTGCCAAGCGTCACGGCGTAGGTGCCCGCGTCGCCGGAGAACTTCAGCAGATCGACATCTGTGAGTTGATCGAGATACCCGCGCATGGTCTCGCCGGTCGCGATCGCATTCGCGTCGGCCTCGATCCCATTCGGCTCGACCTCGCCGCCCTTCGCCGTCTCCTCGGTGACCATCAGCGTGTACGCATCGCTGACGTTCTCGACGGGCAACGTCCCCTTCACGACGCTCTGGCCGATCGTGACGACGAGCGAGCCATCGATCGAGCGGCGGTGCAGCGCCTCGCCGTCGCCGATCCGAGTCTCGTCCGCGGTCTGGGTGCCCACCGCGAGCGTGATGTCGAGGTTCGGCACGCCGGTCACGGTCACGCTGACGACGCGCCGCTCACCGGATGGCCAGTCGATGCGATAGACGTCGCGATCGCCCTCGGTGGTGGAGCGCCGCTTCCCGAGGTATCCGGTGACCGGCTTGCCAGCGTCGATGCGATTCGCGAGCTCGGGATCGTCGTTGCCCTCTCGCTCTGCCGTCAACGGCGGGAGCGGCTGCGTCAGGTACCACGCTGCGCCGGCCGCGGCGCCACCGACGAGCAGCGCCATCATCGCCAGCACCAACCAGCGGCGGCGCTTGATGCTCGCCTCGTACGAATCGATGTCCGAGCGGCGCAGCCGGATGTCGCTCTCGCTGGCGAAGTCCTCGGAGATCACGCCCCCGCCGAGCCCGCGCGACAGCTTCTTGACGCCGGTATTCTCGACGGTCTCGGCGTAGACCTCGTCGATCGCCTCGGCGAGCTGCGACGCGGTTTGCCACCGCGCGTCGGGATCCTTCGCGAGTGCCTTGCGGACGATCATGTCCACCGCCGGCGAGATCCCCAACTTCGGCGCACGCATCGACGGTGCATCTGGCTCGGTGGTCAGGTGCTTGGTGAGCACACCGACGGCTGTCGATCCCGAATACAGGTGCGTGCCGGTCAGCAGCTCGAACATCAGCGCGCCCAGCGAGTAGATGTCGGTTCGTGCGTCGACCTCCTCGCCGCGGATCTGCTCCGGCGACATGAAGTACGGCGTGCCGACGATCGCCTGTCTCTCCGTGTCGCGCAGGAGTGGATGTGCTTCGCGCGTTTGATCGAGCTTCGCGAGGCCGAAATCGAGCACCTTCGCGTAATCGCGGCCACGCGACGTGCGGGTGATCAACACGTTCTCCGGCTTGAGGTCGCGATGGACGATGCCGAGCTCGTGCGCTTCGGCGAGCGCGCCGCAGATCTGCACGAACAGCGGTGCCGCCCGGCTCCACGGCATCGGCCCGTCGCGGTCGAGCAGATGCGCGAGATCCTGCCCGCGGATCAGCTCCATGATCAGGTACAGGGCGCCCTGCGCGTTGCCGAAATCGAACACCTGCACGGTGTGCGGATGGTTGAGCCGACTCACCGCGGTGGCCTCGCGCTCGAACCGTGCGATCACGTCGGGATCCTGCGCGAGGTCGCGATGCAGGACCTTCATCGCGGCCATCTTGCCCATCCGCATGTGCTCGACCCGGTAGACGACGCCCATGCCGCCGCGGCCGATCACGTCGAGCACGCGGTACCTGCCGTCGACGATCTTGCCGAGCCACGCCTGGTTCGAATCCGACAGGCGCCGGTCGATCACGCGGTCCTCGGGGTTCTCGGTCTCGGCGAGCGATGGATCGATCGCGTACTGCAGCGCGCTTGCCCGTGTCATGTCTGTCCCGCAGTGCGGGCAGAACTTGCTGGGCTGGTCGGCCGACGCTCGACACTTCGGACACACGAAGCGCTGTGCCGGTGTCGAAGCCATCCGCGCGATCATAGCACTCACGATTCACCCGTCCGGCACGCCTCGAGCGCGACACGACTCGTCACGCCCCTGGTCCCCGCAACGGAGCGAACCGTTCACGGAAAACCACCGCACGACCAGCAGTCCGGTCACGGGTTGTCGACGAGTGGCTTCCACTTCCAGGAGTTGCCATCGATCGTCAGTAGACCCGCGGACGGTTTTCGCGCGGGGTCGGGGAGTCGCGTCGTCGCGTCGCTCGTACCCGGGGTCAACGCTGTCGCCGAACCATCCCGCGTGCCGGAGCTGGCCGGAGAAGGCGCCTCGCTCACCGGGCCGTGGACGATCAAGTCGATCTCGTTGAGCGCACCGGGTGTGATGGCGAGCTCGCCGGCCGCTTCGCCGTTGACGGTGCTGCGAGGCGCCTCGGCGCTCGCGAGGATGCGCAGGCCGGGGCGCGCGGTGAGCTCCGCGAACAGCGCCGAGATGTTGTCGGCGGTGTAGCCACAGCCGTCGGGGCCGGCGACCAAGCGAGTCGGGGAGCGCGAGCCGGGCAACGTGCCGATCGTCGCGCCGGGGAGCTCGATCGTGCGAGCGAGGCGCCCGTCGAACACGAGCTTGTTGCGGGCGCGCAGCTGAGCGATGGCCGCGGTGAGGGCAGGGGCCGGTTCGAGATCTCCGGCGATCGCGATCACCGGACCCTTCGCGCGATCCGCGAGCGTGCCCAGCGTCGCCTCGAGCTCGGCTTGCGTCGCGCCCATCCCGCCGAGCGCGAGGATCAGATCCGCGTCGCCGAGCTGGGTCTGCAGGCGCCCGAGCGCCGCGAGCGTGGCAGCGGCAGCGCCGCCCGCATCGGCGACGAGGCCGACCGTGATCGGACCGGTCCCGGTGGCCGTCGCGGTGGTGCTGGTGAGCTTCCAGCGACCGAACGTTTCGTCGACGAGCTTGCCACTACCGAGGCACTGGATCGGCGCGCGGGCCTCGTCGAAGGCACCGAGGGCGGCGGTGATCGCCGGACCGACGCGCGTCCCGACATGCTCGGCCGGCGGTGCACTGCCACACCCGAGCAGCAGGGCAGCGAGCGCTACTCGACCTTGCTGCCTTCGACCTTCGACCATACGGCGAGCACTTTCGGCGGCAGATCGAGCTTGCGCAAGGTGTGACCGGGCTTCCTCGCGATCACGCGCTGGAATGTCTGCGTGGCGCCGGCCTCGCCGAGCGCGACCTGCGCGCTCCCCAGGAGCACGCCGACGTCGACCGCCTGCGCGAGATCGAGGTACGCGACATCGATCTCGGCGAGCTGCTTCTTCACCGTCGCGTAGTCGCCGATCCGCCACGCGTGGCGCGCGATCGGGATCGCGGTCGCGGCGAGCTTCGCGTGATCGCGCCGGCGATCGCGACGTGCACGTGCCTCGGCATCGGGGGGCTTGAGTCGATCGGGGTTCACCTTGACGTGAACGCTCGGCACGATCACCGTCTCGCCTTTCTCGAGGACGCTCTTGTCGAGGAAGTTGTAGGCGCGCAGCAGGTCGCCGAGCTTCGGCTCGCTGTAGTACGTGGCCGCGATCTGCGCGAGTGACTCCGGCTTGTCGGCGGTGTGCGTGATCGTGAACGGCACGAGCAGCGACGTCCCGGCGGGCAGCGAGTCGTCCTTCGACAGCTGGTTCGCCTCGGAGAGAAACGACGCGCGCCGCTCGTCGCCAAGCAGCTTCTCGGCGAGCTTGTAGAAGTTGTCGCCGGGTGCCGTGATGATCTCGCGGATCATCGGGATGCGCAGCCACTGCCCTTGCTGGAGTGGGCGCGGCGGCTTCATTCGATTCTCCGCGATGATGTACGGGAACTTGTTGCGGTCGCCGTAGTACTCCGACGCGAGCATCGACACCGAGTCGTTCTGCTTCGCGCGAACGCGGACCGTGTCGGCAGACTCGACGGGCTGTGCGCGCGCAATCCCACCGAGCATCGTGACGAGGAGTAGCGCGCGGATCATGGCGAGTCTCCACAGTTGATCATCGGCGTACTGCTCGGCTTGCCCTCGCTACAGAAGTCGACCGCGACGGGAACTGCGTGCGCATCGTCGACGACCGGCGCCGCGATCGACTTCTCGAGGGGGCCGAACGCAGGGTGTGTGAACACGATGCGATGATTTCCTTCGGATACCGCAATGGGTTTGAGAAACGGAGTGGTGCCTTGATCGATGCCGTCGATCGTGACGGTCGCCCATGGATACGCGTGCAGCGTCACGAAGCTCTGTCCCGGTCCGACCGCGGCCGATGGATCCGTCCACGGTGTCGCCTTGACCGGTGCGACGTGGATCAGCCCGAGGATCAGCGCGAGCACGCCGAACGTCACGGCGTGAGCGACGAGTCCGGCGCGCACCGCGTGACGCGCTTGCATGTTGGGGAGCCCGCCTTGCTTGTCGGCGCCTAGCGCCTGCGGATTCAAATACTCCTCGGCCTCGAGCTGCGTGATCACGTTCTGCGCGCGCAGGAACAGCACGAGGCGTGCGTGGTGATTCATCTCGACGTGCTTCGCGAGGAACCGCTCGAGCGCGAGCACCATGTGCTGGGCCGTGCGCCAGCGATCGCGCGGTTGCTTCTCGAGGCACTTGTCGATGATTCGCTCGAGCTCGCGTGGAATCTCGGGGTTCACCTTGCGCGCGCTCTCGTGCTTCTCGAGGCGAATCTTGTGCATCGCCGAGCGCTTCTCGTCCTCGACGAACGGCTTCTTGCCCGTCAGCATCTGGTACAGCACGACGCCGAGCGAGAAGATGTCGCTGCGCGCGTCGAGCTTGTCGCCAAGCACCTGCTCGGGCGACATGTACGCGGGCGTCCCGATGCCGGTCCCGGCCTCGGTGAGGTCGCCCTGGGACGCATCCCGGGCGATCCCGAAGTCCATGACCTTCACGCCGCCGGCCCGCGCGACCATCACGTTCGCCGGCTTGATGTCGCGGTGGATGATCCCTCGGTAGTGCACGTAGTCGAGGGCGCGGGCGACCTGCATCGCGATGATCGTCGCGACGTCATACGGGAAGCGTCCGCACTTCTCTAGAAGGTCATATAGATCAATGCCTTGGACGTACTCCATCACGATGAACAACGCGCCGCGCTCGTGGTGGAAGTCGTAAACGTGGATGATGTTCTCGTGCTGGAGCATCGCGAGGCTCTTCGCTTCGCGCTCGAACCGGGTTGAAACGTTTTCTTCAGCTGCAGCGGAAGACTTCAGCGCTTTGATCGCGACCGTGCGCCCCAGCGGGTCCTGCACCGCTCTGTAAACTACCGCCATTCCTCCAGAAGCGACCTCTTCGACGATGCGGCAGTTACCAATTCTCTCCAGCATTTTTGGCCTTTCTGCAGCGTAACGGACGCGGAGACCGAGTTGGGTGCAGCACGGGATCGGATCTTTTCGGCTCGAAATTGCCAAGTATGATCAAGCGGTTGGATGATCGAAACATGAACTGAAAAAATTTTAGGGGTCGACGTTGACACTGGAAGGGTCGCCCCGTATAAGCAGCATCCCTCGACGGCAAACACCGACGGGGCCCGACGAAGAAGGCCGCAGTTACGCAAGTAGCTACGGCCCCCCTCCGAAGGGATCGGTCTCTGAAAACTGGATAGCAAGCTAGAGAAGACAGTGACCTGTCTGATCTGTCGAGAGATAGGTCAACCAGGTCAGTTAGATGAATGATGGGTTTTGTTTGAATGTAATGAAACCATTCCACATCGAGTGTCTCTGCCATCCCCCCGGATGAGTAGAGATAGCCTTCGGGCAGCTCGATGTAGAGCTGGTTCAAATTTTCTATGGAGAGTTTGATCCTGGCTCAGAGCGAACGTTAGCGGCGGGCTTAACACATGCAAGTCGAGCGAGAAAGTGGCTTCGGCCATCAGTAAAGCGGCGGACGGGTGAGTAACACGTAGGTAATCTTCCCTTGAGCGG